>CAZJAD010000048.1:11548-16245 GCA_964543855.1 uncultured Alphaproteobacteria bacterium | reverse complement strand
ACCATACCCGGCAACTGGTAGCTCATGTCGATTGCCTCCGGGCTCGCCGCACGGACTTCCACAATCGGCGGTGCCTGGCGCAGAATGCCATTCCAAGCGACCCAGCTTTCCGCGGATCCCGCGTGGGCTGCGAGGCTCGTCAGGCAAACAAGTGTCAGAACAACAGCAAATGACTTCATCATACCCTTCATCGGGGACTCCTCCAATCAGTCATGTATCTCTTCATTTCGTCCATTGTGCGATAAGTGCCAGGTTTTCTGGGGCAGACCCGCGCAGCCCTGCCGCCATTCATCTAAAATAACAATTTACGACAAAAAAGGGACTTTTGCAAGCAGAATTTGTAGTACGCCTCACTTCAAGCACTTTCGCCTCGCCATCTGCATGTCGCGGTCGCCTGTCTCACCGGAGATTGTCCAGATATCGCCTCGTCTTTCCTGTTTTTATGGCTTTTATCCTCCGGACGCCCGTTGGCTGGCCGGGTTTGTGGCAAGAGGAGAGAATTTCTGGAAAGACGTTTTTCCTTGACTCTATTTAACACGGTTTGTATATTCCTCTCAGCGGATTTCCGGAGGTTTGTTCAGGGGAAGACGGAGAATCTGGATTCGTCTGAGTTCAGACCGGATCGGATTGATATATTGGGACATAGGAATTTTCCTCTGTCGCTGTAGAGACCTATGTCATAACGGATACATAGTATCCTAATAAGGAGGTAGCGTCATGAGGCTGTTTCGTTGGATTCTGGGGTCCAGCCTGGCGGCTCTGGTTCTGGTATCTGTGGGATGGAGCGTGCCGCTGAATGAGAGCTTCGACCTGACGTACTTCCCGCCTGCCGGCTGGCAGACACTGCAGACCGGCGACGGAGCGAATGTGTGGATTCACAGCACGGGCTCTACCCACAGCGGTCTGGGCAAGGCGCGTTCCAATGACGAGGATCTTGGCGGTGGCGAAGTCTCGGAGCGGTGGTTGATCACACCCAGGCTTCATGTCGTCAGCGCCGATGATTCGGTCACTTTCTGGGCGCGGCCGTATCTGCCGACCACAAACGATGACTCGGTGTATGTTCTGGTCAGTACCACAAACTCTTATCCTGCCAGCTTCACCGATGTTCTTGCAGGTTATAAGTGCGGTACGGGCGGCGACATCACCGGCTTCGACTACCTCCGGTTTGCCCTCGGCCTTGGGGACTACGCAGGCGATTCGATCTATGTGGCATTCCTGCACACGGATCAGGGCTCAGGCGGCAACACGATCTACTTGGACGATGTGACGGGGCCGGAGCTCGTTGCATCTCCGAGCTTGCCTTATGATCCGCAGCCGGAAGATGGCGCGGTAGGCATCGGGACTGATGTGGTATTGTACTGGACCAACGGCGCCGGCACAGACTCGGTGGATGTCTACTTGGCGATGACATACGATTCGGTCGATGGACTCGATCCGGATGCGCGCAAAGTGCATAATGAGCTTGTCGATTCTTACGACCCGGGTGGGTTACCGGAGAACCACATCTACTACTGGCGTGTCGTGGCCAAGAATCAGTATGGAAATACCAACGGTGTAATTTGGTGCTTCCATGTCGCGGGCGATCCGATGGCCGGCTCATTCGATGTCGGTGGAGGTGGAAACGACTATGCCTCGTTTACCGAGGCCGTCATGGCGGTCATGAGCAACGGTGTGTCGGGAGCGGTTGTGTTCAATGTATACGGGACCGATTATGACGAGGCCTTTGTCATTGGCGAGATTGCCGGAACCAGTGCTGCGAACACCGTGACCTTCACCGATGCGTCGGGCAGCGCTCGCGTCCATTATACGGGCGCTTTCGACGCTCAGCTCGGGGTCGTCGGCTTGGATGGTGCGGACTATGTGATCTTTGACGGCATTGATATTGTGCTGGGCGGCCAGCCGGAAGACCAAGCGGTCAAGTGCCTCCGCATCGAGGGAACGGCGCAGTACAACCAGTTCAGGAACGCGACATTTAGAGGCGCAGGCGTGTCCTGGACATCCGTCAGCTATGTGGTCTACATGCTCGGTCCGAACAACGACGGCAACCTGTTCCATAACATGACCATCAGGTATGCACGCGAGGGCTTGAAGCTTTCAAGCTACTCCGCGGCAGACCAGCAGTCTTCGGGTATCGTGATTGACAGTTGCACGATCGACAGTGTATGGATCGGGATCGAATGTTCGTACATGGAGGATTTCCATGTGCGCAACAACGATATTCAGCTTAATCTGCCTGGCAATACCGGCAGCGCATGGGGTATCTACATCGACACGCACATTGCGAACGACACGACATTCTTCTACAATAACGAAGTGCACAACATCGTGTCCACCAGCTCTTCGGGCAGCGGTATGGCACGCAGTGACCCGGGCGCCGGGACGGCTCGGATCTTCAACAACTTCTGCTACGACTTCCAAACCACCGAATCAGCTCAGGTTCGGGCGATCTATATCAGCGGCGGTGACAACGAGATTTACTTCAACAGCGTGCGAGTCAATGATGTAAGTTCGACCGGAACGGTCTACGCGGTCTACCTGTCCGGCTACAACGATACGGAGAAGCTTGAGAACAACATCTTCTACAACGGTGAACTGACGAACACATCGTACGGCATCGGGGGAGGGACCTCGGCCAGCTACCTGCCGGAAGTGTTGGACTACAATGTCTACTATGGCCCGGGCAGCGCCTTCACGCTGTTTTCAGTAGGGGGTAGCACCTATGGGACTCTCGAAGAGCTTCAGGACAATACGGCATGGGAAGATCACGGCCTTGTGGGCGATCCGGGCTTTACGAGTGCGACCGATTTGCACATTCTCGAGACGGAAGGCCTGGTGAGCAATGTCGGTACACCCATCGCGGGGATCAGCGACGACATCGATGGCGATGTACGGTTGGCGACACCGGATATCGGCGCCGACGAGTACACCTACCTGGCGCCGCCGAGGGACTACGCCGTTCTGGAGATTATCGACCTGCAGGAGCTTTATCCGGAATTGACGACACTGACGATTCAGGTTCGCGTGCAGAACCGGGGAAGTGCAGCGCAGACGGATGTACCGGTGCGTCTGTTTTACGAGGATGTGCAGCAGGACGAAGAGCTGGTTTCACTCGCTCCGAATGAACTGGACACGATTGATCTCTCTTGGACGACGCCGACAGCTCCAGATGCGGGGACGCTCAAAGCGCAGTGCTTCCTAACGGATGACGCGGATGCGTCCAACGACAGCGTTGCGGGCGAGGTGATGATTATCAGTCAGCCGCTGAGCGGTAGCTATGATATCGGCGGCGGCAGCAATGACTACGCGGATTTCACCTCGCCGGTCGCGGATTTGATGCTCCGTGGCGTCGACGGACCCGTTACCTTCCAGGTTTACGGCACGACTTACAACGAGGCGATTTCCATTGGAGAGATCCCCGGCGCATCAGCCGTCAATACAGTGATCTTCCTTGAGCATGCGGTCCTTGACGAGCCTGTGGTCATCACCTACGGGACGGGTTCCGGGACCGTGGAGATAAACGGTGGCGATTACCTCATCTTTGACGGCATCGACATCACGGCGACCGGCGGCAACACGCGGGCGCTCGAGATTATGGGGAATGCCGACTACAATACTGTTCGGAACTGCAACATTACGGGAGCGGGCGTATCGGGATCATCAAATTATGCCGTCTATGTGATCGGAGGCGGTAACGACTATAACAAGCTGGAGAATGTGACGGTCAGGGGTGGATACTATGGTATTCGCCTGTCAGGGACTTCATCGGCTTCGGATATAGGGAATGAAGTTGTCGGCTCGACGGTCAGGGAAGGCAAGTATGCCGTCTATACCGAATACCAACAGGGTGCCCAGGTGCACGACTGCGATATTCAGCCTGGTTGGGTTGGGGCATCGATAGAAGTCTCAGGTCTGTATGTTGCCGCGCATTCGGCGAATTGTTCAACCTACTTCTATGGCAACGAAGTCCACAATGTCCGCACGAGTTCCAATGCAAACGGCATCTATGTGTATTCGAGCAGCGGTCGGCTTCGCGCTTACAACAATTTTGTCTATGATTATCAGGTGAGCGGCACGGGCGCTCTCTATGGTTTGCGCGTGGCCGCGGGTTACGCCGAGCTCTATTTCAACAGCGTTCGCATCGGCGATGTCGGCACGACGAATAACATCTATGGCTATTACCAGGCCAGTTCGACGAGCAACGCCGTCGTCGAGAACAACATCATTGAGATGGATGTTCCGACCGAAGAGTGCTGGGGCATCTATCAGAGCTCAAGCGGGACGCTCACGAGCGACTACAACTGCTTCTACGGCACGGGCACTGGCTACAACATGGGTTTCCAGGGCACCAGCTATGCGACTCTCAACGATTGGCAGGTCGCGACCGGTCTGGATGCGAATTCCGTGGAGGGCGAGCCGGGATTCGTGGGCGAGAGGAATCTTCATGTTCATCCAACCTACGGTCTTGTGGACAGCGCAGGCATCGCCGTGCCTGGGATTGTGGATGATATCGACGGGGAGACGCGTGCCGGCGTACCGGACATCGGTGCGGACGAATATCTCTTTCAGATATCGCCCCATGACTACGCTGTGAACTGCTTCGTGGATTTCATTTCGGTTTATGTCACCAACACTCTGTATGTTGTCAAGGCTGAACTGAAGAACTGGGGCACGCTTGACGAGACGGATGTGCCGGTGGT
>CAZJAD010000048.1:8669-11448 GCA_964543855.1 uncultured Alphaproteobacteria bacterium | reverse complement strand
GTGCTTCATCTCAATGGCGCAGACTTCCTTGCCTTCTACGGCATCAATATCATCGCAACGGGGTCTTGCGATAGGACCGTTTATATCGAAAACGATGCCGATTATAACTCTTTCAGGAACCTGACGATCGGGGGACGTGATTCCAGCAGTTCATCCGTGCGCGGCGTCATAATGCACTTCCTGAGTAATGACAATCTTCTCTTCGACAATGTGACCGTACGGGGATGTTATTACGGAATTCGCAACGAGAATGGCGGCACATCGGACTACAGCTCGAATTTGGAGATCAGCAACTGCACCCTCTTGCATAGCCGTTACTGTGTTTATCTGGACAATGTAGATAGTGCGCTTGTGCACGACAACGATATCCAGCCCGGCGGGGACGGCACGGGCGCGCACACCTACGGCGTGTACATTTCGTCACTGGGTTCCACGAACAAGGCCTATGTCTACAACAATCGGATTCACAATCTGCGCAACGGCCACACATCGAGCTTCTATACGGTGGCGGCGGTTGAGACTCACCCGACGGGCGATGCCGAGTCGTTCATCTACAACAACTTCATTTACGACTTCACGGTGCCGAACGCGGAAATCCACGGGATTCACATCGGGTCCGGGACGAGCCATGTCTATCACAACAGCTTCTTGATCAACGATGTCGGTGCCGTCGATGAAATTGCAGGCATCTACCTAAGCACGGGAAACGGCGAGCTGGTGGACAACATCATTGTGGTTGAGGAGGCCACGGCGACCTGTTACGGCATCTGGCGGTACGGCGGAACTCTTGTCAATTCCGATTACAACTGCATCTACGGGACGGGCGCGGGCTTCAATATCGGCCGCGACGGTTCGACCGATTGCCCGACGCTGCCTGACTGGCAAGGTTTCGGCTACGATATGAACAGTCTCAGCGGTGACCCGGGCTTCGTCAGTGCGTTTGACCTGCACATCAATGTGACCGACACGGTTGTCAGCAATGCCGGCATCTACCTGGCTCTCGTGCCATTCGACATTGACGGGGATCCGCGCATGGATCCGCCGGACATCGGTGCCGACGAATACTATGTCATGTTCCCGCCGGATCCGGTCGTTGATTTGACTGTTTACGCTGCCATGCCGGCGGGCGATGCGATTCTGCGCTGGAGCTCGGTCGAACATGCCAATGGTTATAATGTCTACGCGGGCGATACTCCTTTCTTTGAAACCGGAGAGGAGACTTTTGTCGAATTCGTCTGGGATACGACTTATACTCACACGGGGATTCTCCTGACCGACAGCATCAAGTTCTATGTGGTGCTGTCCGTGGCGATTCCACCGCCCGGGGCAGATGCTCGGGCCGCGGGCGTTCGACGCGAAGAATAGGAGAATCCTGTCTCAGGAAATCTGATAAGGCTGGGGATGCTGCGGAGGCAGTGTCCCCATCTTTTCTCGTGAAGTTGTGCATCAGTGACGGTGGTTGACTTTGAGGTCAGAAATTGCTACCGTTTGCTGGTTCTTTATCTTGCGTGAGAGGTCGAACCCGGTTCACTTTTCGAAGCGGGAGGTTCATCATGGGAAGTCTGGCCAGAAGGCTTGTCCAGACTTGTGCCGCACTCACTTGTGTCTGCGCCGTGGCGGTGGGGCAGGTGGTGGTGCATGAGATCAACGCTCCTTCGGGCAGCGCCACCGGGCTTTGCTGGGATGGGGAAGCTCTTTGGGTCAGTGACTATACCGAGACCATCTGGCGCATCAGCCCGATGGATGGAGCGGTTTTGAAGACGCTGACCGGCCCAACGGAAGGCTCGGACGGTTTGGCCTGGGATGATGGTGACCTGTGGACAATATCCGGCGATGCCTCGGACCAGACTATCTACAAAATCGATACGACAAACGGCGACATACTTGCGCAAGTACCCGATCCATCCGGCGGCTATGCCGGAGGACTGGAGTGGGACGGCACGGGGCTCTGGATTTCCAGTTACTATCCGCTGGACATTATCCTCCAGATAGATCCCGCCACAGAGGAGACGCTGCAAGTACTCGATGCGCCGGGCGACAAACCGCTTGGCCTGGCACACGACGGGATAGCGTTATGGAACAGCTCCGAAGACGGCGGCCATGTGGATCGGGTCTATCGACTTCATCCCGTAACCGGGCAGGTGCTCTGGTCCTTCACACTGCCGGAGCATACTCCTGCGCCGGGCCGCCGGCCACGAGGGTTGGCCTGGGATGGAGACTACCTGTGGCTTCTGGCCTACGAAGTCAATGGGTGGCAGATGAAAATTTTTCAATACGATGTCAGCAACGCCGATTATCCGGACATCGACTTCTCGGTTTGGAGCTACGACTTTGGATCGCATGTTGTGGGATTTCCCGTGGATTGGACCACCGAAGCAACGAACATTGGCAATGCGGACCTTGTGATCGACAGTGCGCGCTTTGTAGTGGGGACGGCGTACCATCTTCTCGAACCCGCGGCTTTTCCGGTCACGCTGGGCGAGTATGAGAGTCAGTCGTTTGTTATCGAGTTCGATCCGCCGGAGGCTGGCCTTCTGTCCGACACACTGGCGGTTTACTCGAACGATCCCGACGAGAATCCTGCTTTCGTCATTCTCACAGGGACGGGCCTTCCGGACGAGGGCGACATCGAGGTTGTTCCGACGCCAGTTGATTTCGACACGGTGCGGATTGGCAGTCCGATTCTCTCGACCAGTCGAACGGCAGAAATCTGGAATGTCGGAACCGGAGTCCTGACGGTTTCGTCGGTGGAAGTCGAGGGGGAAGGTTTCAGCATGGA
>CAZJAD010000048.1:3851-8569 GCA_964543855.1 uncultured Alphaproteobacteria bacterium | reverse complement strand
TGGACTTACGATACCGGAGCTGACCCGAATCACTCGGGTATTGTCTGGTATGAGCGCGGGATGAGTACTTGCCCAGACCTGACAGGAGACGGCGTTGATGAGGTGCTGATCGGGACTTCGGGTGGCAGCCGCAGTGTCTATGCAATTTCAGGAGCCGATGGCATCGAATTGTGGATGTTCGATACGCATTGTTGGGGAGGTGGCGGTTGGGTCTACGAAGTCTATCCAATCGAAGATATCAACGGTGATTTCATTGCGGATGTGCTGGGAGCGGCGGGTGACGACGGACAGGGAACCGGCCCTCAGCGAGCTTTCGCGCTCAGCGGCGCCAGCGGTGAGCTTCTCTGGGAGGGGCCAGCGTCCGTTGCTTATTTCTCCGTGCGGACAATCGCGGATGTCACGGGCGACGGTATTCCCGATGTTGTTGCCGGAAATACGGACGGCCGGGTTGTTGGGCTGGACGGTGCGTCAGGGGCCCAAATCTGGCAGGCGACCGTTGGGATTGGCTCGCCGGTCTTTGTCCTTGTGGCGATGGGCAATGCCAATCCGCACGAGAATGACACCGAAGACATCGCCGTCGGATCCGCGTATCAAGGTGTCTATTGTTTGGACGGTGGCAATGGGGAGCGAATCTGGTTTACGCCGGTCGGTCCCAATGTTTATGAAATTGGCGCTGGATCCGATATTACAGGCGATGATATCTCGGAGATCTACGCGGGAACGATGGCCTTGGGTGCAGATGGTCGCATCATCTGCTTCGACGGTGCAAGCGGCGGCCAGATCTGGTCCATGGTGCCGGATCCTGTTTCACCGCAGAATGTGCTTTCGATGACGATAATTCCCGATATCAACGACGACCGCACGGACGACATTGTGGCGGGAACGCTGGGGAACTACATCGTCCTCGTCGACGGTTGGAATGGGGCGCGGATCTGGTCAACACTTGGTCAGATTCCGCACAGCGCCGTGGACGCCGTGGGTATCTTGCCGGACATCGACGGCAATGGGTCATGGGAAATCCTCGCGGGCAACCGACTGGGAGTTATCCAGGCTCTCTCCGGCGGTCTTGCGTTTTCGTCTGTGCCGGTGCGCTCGGGCTCACCGGAGATCTTCGCGCTCGGGCCAAATTACCCGAATCCCTTCAACCTCCGCACGACCATTCCCTATTCGCTTGCGCAAGGTGGCCTCGTGACGCTCAGCGTCTACGATCTTCTGGGGCGTCGGGTTGTAACTTTGGTAGACGGCGTTGGAACCCCGGGGCGACACGAAGTCGTCTGGAACGGGACCTGCGAGACGGGCGTGCCTGTCGGCTCGGGCGTCTATTTTGTTCAGATGCGCGCGAGCCAGCTCATGGTGACGCGCAAGATCGTCCTTTTGAAGTAGTCTTTTTTGGATTCAAATTGGCAGAGATATCTTGATCAAAAAGTCCAGGAGCGAAACACCGGCGTTTGAATACAAACCATCCTTTCTTGGCGGAGCCACTGGCGCTCGCAACCGCAATGGTGTGGGCGTTTGCGGTGATTCTGTTCAGAAAAAGCGGGGAGAGCGTTCATCCGATTGCGCTCAATCTGTTCAAAAATCTTCTTGGTGCCGTTCTAATCCTTCCGACGATCTGGCTCTTCGGCGGAGTGCTGTTTCGCCAGGTTCCCACCAGCGACTATCTGATTCTCATTGTCAGCGGAGTTCTTGGCATCGGGATCGCTGACACGCTTTTCTTCATGTGCCTGAACCGGTTGGGCGCCGGGCTGACCGCCATCGTGGATTGCCTCTACAGTCCCTTCGTCATCTCGCTGTCGTTTTTCTGGTTGGGGGAGCACATGAACGCCTTGCAGCTCCTTGGCGCGGGCATGATCGTCGGGGCGGTGCTTTTGGCCACAGTCAACCGACCGCAAAGCAAACTCAGCCGGCGCGATCTGGCTCTCGGAATTCTGTGGGGAGCGTTGGCGATGGGCGGAATGGCGGTGGGAATCGTGATTATCAAGCCCCTGCTGGGGAAGTCACCCGTGCTGTGGGTGAGCGAGGTTCGTCTGCTGGCGGGGATTGCCGTCCTGGGATTGGTGCTTGCGATTCACCCGGCACGGCGAGCGATCATGGCCTCCACATTTTCTTCACAGAGTTGGGGCTATACGGTCTCAGGGTCCTTCGTCGGGAGTTATGTGGCGATGATCCTCTGGCTGGTGTGCATGAAAAACATGCAAGTTTCTATTGCATCGGCGCTCAACCAGACGAGCAATATCTTCGTCTTCATATTCGCAGCTCTGCTACTCAGAGAGCCGATCAATTTGCAGCGGGTCGTGGCGATCATCTTGGCCGTGGCTGGTGCGATGCTGGTCACGCTGTGCTGAAGCTTTTCATATTCTTTTGATTCCCGCGGTTCGTCAATCGACCAGCTTCGATTCGGGCACAGCCGCGTCTTTTGGCTTGAGGCGGAACTGCTCGGGGCGTGATTTCACGACCTGTTCAAGCCAGCCGTCGGGATAGCCTTCTTCCTGCGGCTCACCGTTCTCGTCCTTCACATACCCGTCGTTGTACTTCGTCAACAGATACTCGCCCAGTTCCTTCCATCGCGACACAACCATCTCGCCGTGCGTCACCGAGTAGTCGGTCAGGTAACGCGTCATCAGTTCCGGGTCTGACTTGGCCAATTCCACAGCGGTCTTTTCGACGGCGGGCTGCAGAGCAAGCAGTGTTCCCTCCAACTCGCATTGCACCGCCAGAATATCCGGCAGCATGTAATCATACCGCAAGTTCGCGAGATTGGCGACGAAGTTGAAGACCCACCAAGCCGATTCCCACGAGAATTGTTTCAGGCTTCCCACCGCAAACGAAGTCGGAACGGCGTTTATGCTGCAGTAGAGCGGGACATAGCAGGTCGTGTAGGTATCATCGACTCCGTACCAGAGGATGCCGCCGACAGGGTCCGGAAGCCACGACCGGGATTGAGAAACGAACGAAAAGCCGGTCTGCTGGGTGGAAATCGGACGCTCCCAAGCGTAGTCAACGCTGTCGACCGTCCATACAATCGGCCTCCACCGGTTTGGAGTGCCGTGCGGCCCGGCGTCGATTCCTTTGGTCATGTCAAAGTCGGTTCCTTCGTAGTGGTCGCGCATTAGTGCAAACACATCGGCCAAAGAGAGCGGCTTGTCCGGTTTGATCCACAGAGGATAGGGTTGGGCTCCTTCGACCGCCCGGTGGTAATCGGGAGAGAGATTCTGTGATGGTGCGGCCCGCCGGAGCATGCTCCAAACACGCGTATCGCCATACCGCCGGTTTTTCGGCGTGGCCGGGCAGTAGGCTTCGCAGAACCGGAACGGTTCGCCAGAGTGCGGGTCGTAATAGTCTTTCTCCACGGCGAGGGAAATGACATTGTCCGAATAGAGGCAGTTTTCCGGGTCATTCAGCGGGAATTCGCCGATTCGGGCTTTGTTGGCATGGCACGACATGAATCCGTCGGGAATGCGGAGTGCCACCCACACGGCTCCTTTTTCACCGGGTCCGGGACCGATCATTTCCATTATCCACGCTTCCTTCGTGTCCGCGATGGAGAACGATTCACCCGTGGATCGGTAACCATACTCGGTGACCAGGTCGGTCATCACAGCAATGGCGTCACGGGCTGTTTTCGTCCGCCGCAGGGCCAGTTCCATCAGGTCCCAGTAGTGTAGGATGCCGTCGGGATTCCGCAGCTCCTCGCGACCATCGAAGGTCGTCTCGCTGATGACAAGCTGGTGTTCATTCATCAGGCGGACGACGGCATAAGTGTGGCGGACCTGTTTTATTCTGCCCTTGAAGTTCCCGTACCAATCGACGATGTCGAGCGAATCGCCCGGTTCATGATCCGCGGCGGCGGTGTACTTCAAAATGGGATGATATTCCCCGTCACAGGTGTAGGTGATCATGACGGAGCTGTCCGATGAGGCTCCTTTGGTCACCAACAGGTTGGTGCAGGCTTGCGTCTGTGGACCGAGCACGAAGGTGCAAACACAAGCGCCGATGACCGATACAACTGTCTGAAGGTTCATGGCTCTAACCTTTGGTTTCTTCCTGTGTGCCTCCAAAGCTAAAAAATTTGAGGGACATATACAAACGGAGCAAGAGACGGCTGGTCAGCATTCGAGGTTTGCCTTTCAAAAAATTTTGAGCTATATTCCACACAATAGGACAAGTCGGCGGAATTGTCAGGAGGACAGGGTCATGCGAAAGAAGGTAATCGCTATTCTGTTGGCGGGGATTGTGCTGGCGATGGGCACGATCGGGATTGCCGCTGAGGAAAAAAAGGAAGCCGAATCACTCTTGAAGAAAGGCAGGTATGTTCCCGATATCGCCACATTTCTGCAGATCGGTGCCTGCTCCCCGGCGGGATACACCTGGGAAGGCGATGCCGTCTTCTTCACATCGAGCATGTCGGGAGCGCCACAGGTGTACCGCATTATCGAGGACGGGTGGCCGTATCAGCTCACGACTTTTGAGGACGGCATCGACTTCTTTCAACTGTCTTGGGACGGCACGATGGCGATTGTGGGCGCATCGGTTGGCGGGTCCGAGCAGTCGCAGCTTCACCTGATGGACACCGAAACCGGCCGCGTCCTCAATCTCACCGATGCGCCGGATGTGCAGCACGGTTCGGTCGTGTGGGCACGGGACGACCAGTCCATTTTCTACCGTTCCAATGAAGAGAACGGACGCGACTTCTTCATCTATGAAATGGACATTACGTC
>CAZJAD010000048.1:0-3751 GCA_964543855.1 uncultured Alphaproteobacteria bacterium | reverse complement strand
TTCTACAGCCCGACGCGCGCGCCGGATGTGTGGAAGTGGAATCCGCACACGGGTGAACTGAAACAGTTGACCTTTTCGATTTACGCCGGGATTGATCGAACGATGTTCCGCGATCCGAAGCTGGTGCGGTACAACACCTTCGACGGTCTCGAGATTCCCGCGTTTCTCTATCTGCCGCCCGATTACGAAGAGGGGAAACCGATTCCCTTCATCATTCACGCTCATGGAGGTCCGGAGAGCCAGTTCCGCCCGTACTTCATCCGCAATTTCCAGTACCTGATGCTGAACGGATACGGTGTCATGGCGCCCAATGTGCGCGGGTCATCCGGCTACGGCCTCGAATACATGAACCTCGACAACTACAAGAGCCGCAAGCATTCCCTGATGGATTACAAGGCGGCGGTTGATTGGCTGATCGCCAACGGCTACACCAAGAAGGGCATGATCGGCATTCGCGGCGGCAGCTACGGCGGCTATGTGGTTTTGGGGATGGTCACGGAGCATCCTGACCTGTTCAGCGCGGCCGTGGATGAGGTGGGCATTGCGAATTTCAAGACTTTCATCGAGAACACGGCGGAATACAGGCGGTACCTGCGCGAATCCGAATACGGCCCGCTGAGTGACCCGGAGTTTCTGGAAGAAATCTCGCCGATCCACAAAGCCCACTTGATCAAGACGCCGCTGCTCGTGGTGCATGGCGAGAATGATCCGCGCGTGCCGGTGGGTGAAGCGCGGCAGATTCTCGATGCGGTGATTTCCAGTGGCGGAATTGCTGATTCGCTCATCTTCCCCGACGAAGGGCACGGATCGTCCAAGCGCGTCAACATCATTGCCGAATACCGCAAGCAGGTCGAGTTCTTCGACAAGCATCTGAAGCCCTGAGACGGCAACAAAGGCAAAGAATAAACCGATGCCCAGTCCGCAGTCTGTGAAGAGGTCGCGAGTCTCCAGCTCGCGGCCTTTTGATCTCTTGCGCAGGACAGGCCAAATCGCGCGTCCTGCTTGCGTAACAGACTCGTTTACTGTTATATTGTAATTGTTCTATGGGACAGATGAATCCTCTTCTATCCGGAATTCGACGAGCTTTGAAGAAGTCTCATTGCGATGAGGAGATGACGGGATGTTGAAGAGAATCTCTCCGCGAATATCATTGGGCGTCTTTGCACTCGGCCTCATCGTTCTGCTGTGGCCGACAGCGGCGCTGGGTGATGGATGTTTCTCGATTGTGATCGGCAAGGATGCTTCGGTTGACGGCTATGTGATCATGGCACACAACGAGGATGATACCCCTCCGCAGATCGTGAATCATCACAAGGTCCGTCGCATGCAACATCCGCCGCACGAGGCGGTCGAGCTTCTGGCTGGAGGCGAGGTGGATCAGGTGGAAGTGACTTGGGCTTACATCTGGTCGGAAATGCCGGGCATGCTGTTCTCCGATAGTTACATCAATGAATGGGGAGTCTGCATTGCCTCGGATGCATGTCCGTCTCGCGAAGATCAGCCCGAATTGGATGATGGTGGGATCAGCTACATGCTCCGCAGACTTGTGGCCGAGCGTGCCAAAACAGCGCGGGAAGGCGTGGTGCTGGCCGCTGAACTGGTCGAGCGTTTTGGTTACGATGCCTTTGGTCGGACCTACATTATCTGCGATCCAGACGAAGGATGGTTTTTCTGCGCTGTCGGCGGCAAACACTGGCTGTCTCGACGGGTTCCGGACAATGAGGTGGCGGTAGTCGCCAATACCTTCACCGTCCACGAAGTTGACCTGTCCGACCGGAGTAACTTCCTTGCCTCGGTCGATATTGTCGATTACGCAATTTCGCGGGGCTGGTACGAACCGGGAGAAGGCAGTCCGTTCGATTTCGCTGCGGTTTACGCGGATCCCGAGGTTGCTTCGGATTCGTCAAATTACTGCCGCCAGTGGAGCGGCCTGCGTCATATCGCCGCGGATTCCATTCCCCTCAGTGAACACCTTCCGTTTTCCGTTATGCCGACGAGCAAGCTCGACGCGGCTGCCGTCATGAAGATTCTTCGCGACCATTATGAAGGAACGGAACTCTATCGAACTTCGCCGGAAACTGGGAGTCCGGACAATACGACTCTGAACACGATCTGCAACTGGACGACTCAAACCAGTTTCGTTGCCCAGCTACGCGGAGGCATGCCCTCGGACATCGGGATCGTCTATTGGGTGTGCTTGTCGCCTCCATGCGCGTCCTTTTACATTCCTTTTCATTTCGGTATCACCGATTTCCCAGCGGGATTTGCGTTGAGCGGGGGACAGCCCTCGGACGATTTCTACCCAGAGAAGGTGGAAGCGCCTTTTCGGGCGGATCCTTCTGAGGCGTTCTGGACATTCTCGAACTTCTATCACAAAATCGCGACCGCTTACGGCAAGAAGATCGCTTCGGTGAGAGCCGAAAGGGAGAGTATCGAGCAAAACGCATTCGCATCGCAGAAATCCCTTGAGAATGAGGCTCTCGAGCTGTATTCTGTGGACAAAGAGGCTGCTTTGAATAAGCTGACCGACAATTCCCGTGAGATTTACTTGTCTGCCATGGAAGCGATGGCGAAGGTGATGGCGGAGAAGTAAGGTTACTTCGGGCAATGTCCGAGGATATGGATAGAACCCAGCACAAAGGGAGGCCCTTTATGCGTCATATCGCGATGATTATGCTGGCATTGATGTGGATCGTGAGGATTGGTACACCGCAGAGCATGACTGCGCCTTCCGTATCTGATCAAATTGATGAGCTGTTGCGCAATCGGATCGAGGCGGCGCAAACTCCGCCAAAGATAATTGTCCAAGGCGAGCCGATTTACGCTTCAGTGGCTTTGCCGCTATTTTATGAACGCAGGGTCTATCAACCTGCGTGGAGCGACAGCAATGGTTCATTGCATCAAGTCAACGATCTCACCGAGGCAATTCGCGAAGCGGATTGTGAAGGGCTACAGGCTGGTGACTATCATTTAGCTAAGATTGAAACCTTATTGAGTGAGCTGGAACAAAACAAGGAAGCGCAGAAACCTCTGAATCTGGGCCGGTTGGTTGATCTTGACCTGCTGGCTACCGATGCGTTCCTGGTTTACGGGTCTCACTTGTTGGCCGGACGCGTCAACCCGGAGACCATTGATCCGGAGTGGATCGCCAACCGTCGAGAATGCGATATTGCCCGTATCCTGCAGATCGCTCTCGACCTTGACCAAATCGAAGAATCATTGAGACAACTTCTTCCACCGCAATCGGGGTACGCGAGACTGCGGCAGGCTTTGGCACACTACCGCGACCTCGAGGAGAAGGGCGGTTGGTCTGCGGTGCCTAAAGGTCCCAAAATTCAGAAGGGCCTTGTCACTGACCGGGTCGCGGCTCTGCGTGCTCGGCTTCTGGCAACAGGTGACCTTGTTGATGGGTCAGAGGGTGAAGAAAACCTGTTTGATGACCAGTTGGAGCAAGGGGTGCGCGCTTTTCAAATGCGGCATGGGCTGGATGTCGATGGCGTGGTGGGTTCGGCGACGCTGGATGCGTTGAATGTTCCTGTTGAGAAGCGGGTGCGCCAACTCATCGTGAACATGGAGCGTTGGCGCTGGCTCCCGCAAGATCTTGGGAAACGGTACATACTCGTCAACATTGCTGACTTCGAATTGGATGTCGTTGAGAACAGCCAACCGCTGATGACCATGCGAGTCATCGTGGGGCGAGATTATCGGCGCACACCCGTTTTCAGTGATAACATGACTTATCTGGTGCTAA
>CAZJAD010000047.1:14828-16286 GCA_964543855.1 uncultured Alphaproteobacteria bacterium | reverse complement strand
ACAAATTCTGGGGCGGGCGGTTGCAGCGAACCGTGAAGACGTCGGGTCTTTCCGAGGTTATCCTCGAGAGCCGATACGGCCGCGAACTCTGGAAGACTTTTCTGGTTGCGGCCTTGTTGCTCCTCGTCGCCGAGATGCTTCTGGGCCGGTCAGGGAAAGTAGAGGAAAGCTGAAGCCAGGGCCCTATCACACATGACCATAGACTGCACCTACTGAAACGAAGTGTAGAAACAGGGCTCCTTAGCGAGAGGAGTTTCAGATGATTTGTCGGTCGGTGTTTGCGCTTGCCTTCGCTGCAAGCCTATTTGCGGAGCAAGATATGATCAAGCTTCCCGCTCCAAAACTCGATAGCGCCGTCTCACTTGAAAGCGCCATCGCCACGCGGCGCTCCGTGCGAGACTTCACGCAGGATTCTCTCTCTCTGGAACAGCTTTCGCAACTCCTCTGGGCAGGGCAGGGAATCACCGACAAAGAGGAAGAACTGCGCGCAGCGCCGTCTGCCGGCGCTCTCTATCCGATGGAACTGCGCGTTGTTGTGCAGCGCATCGAAGGGCTGGCTCCCGGCCTGTATGTCTACAGGCATGAAGCCCATGCGCTCGAAGCCCAGCGTGAGCCGGAGCCGGGTATGTCGTTCGGGGAAGCGGCGTACATGCAGGATTGGATAGAAGAAGCGGCCGTGGTGATTTTCATCACGGCAACCCCTTCGCGCACGCGCGTCAAGTACGGTGAACGCACCGAGCGCTACCTCTTCCTGGAAGCAGGCCACATCGGGCAGAACATCCTGCTGCAGGCCGTGGCTCTGGGTCTGGGCGGGACGCCGGTCGGTGCCTATGATGACGACCGCATCGCGCGATTTTTAGGCACTCGGCAGAAGCCGCTCTACATCCTCCCCATCGGTCATCCCTGGAAACCATAAGCAGCTCACCTGTGGCTTTCGAGAATGCGGGGAGGTCTGCTCGATAGATAGCTCTATTGACGCCCAAGTCAGCAATAGAAAAACAAAGCGGGACCGGATTTTTCCGGTCCCGCTTTCTCTTGATGACTTGAAACGCTCTGACGGCTCTCCAATGGAGAGCCAATTGTCTATGGCCCCGGGCGGCTGGTCGGATAGGACCGGCCATCGTCGTGGCACGCCTCGCAGCTCGGCTTGCGGCTGAAGTCACGGTTCACATGGCAATCGCCGCAATCCATTTCGGCGTGAATCTCGTCGAACGCCACGCCGGTAATCTTAGCATGATTGAATGTCTTGGAACTCCAGCCCTTGTGGCAAGCGTTGCAGTTGCGCGAAAGGCCGGTGAATTTGCCTTTGGTCT
This sequence comes from uncultured Alphaproteobacteria bacterium, assembly GCA_964543855.1. Taxonomy (GTDB): domain Bacteria; phylum Electryoneota; class RPQS01; order RPQS01; family DYHQ01; genus CAZJAD01. The sequence continues at coordinate 14,973 of CAZJAD010000047.1, read as the reverse complement.
TGTGGCATCTTTGGCAGTTCAAAGGCTTGTGGTAGCGATTCAGTGGCCAGCCCGTCTGGTCGTGCGAGAACGCCGCTATTTCTTCGGTGCGGTGACACCAGTCACAACTCCGCTTCCCGTGGCACTCGTTGCACATGTCATGAAA
>CAZJAD010000047.1:1677-14728 GCA_964543855.1 uncultured Alphaproteobacteria bacterium | reverse complement strand
GGTGACACCAGTCACAACTCCGCTTCCCGTGGCACTCGTTGCACATGTCATGAAAGGCGTCGGCGTCCCGGGTAAACTTGAAGCGGGGTTCTCCTTTGTCGTGGCAGTTTCGGCAGCTCTCTCCATAATGGCATTGCGTGCAGGCGACACCAAAGATTTCTACATGGTTCTTATGGAAGAAAGTGACTTTCGTCCCTGCCTCGTATTCCTTGGTGTCCCACACTTCTTTCTCAGGCGTTTGCACGGCGGGGTAATGCCGCTTCGCAAGCTCTTCCGGTGGAATCTTCTCCCCTATCCGCGCATGGCATACCTTGCACTCCTTGTCATGGCTCCATTCCATGTGGCAGGCCATGCAACTCTGATGATAGGCTCCCTTGAGCGTAGGTTGCGCCATCGTCTCTGTTGTGAATTCGAGACTGTGACATTCCTGACATCGAGGGTAGCCGTAACCGGGAGGCGTGTGATGATGGCAGGTCTGGCAGTCTTCGTCCGTCTTGCCCATGTGGCTATGTGGCTTGTGAGGGAACGAGACGGCCTCATAAAGATTCTTCAGGTGATCAAGGATGATCGTGTCCGGAGCGACTTTCTTGTAGCCCACTCGGGGCCGAGGGCATGCCTGGAGGCATGGATCGGTCGAGGTCGGTGATGGGCAGGTATGGCAGTCTTCACAAGTGATACCCGAGAAGGGTCCGGAAGTGATGGTCTTCTCTTCCGGCGCGCTGCGAGCCATTGTAACAACGAGCAGTCCGATGACCGGTAACAAAACGGCCGCAAGGGGTATCTTTTTTGACATCACTCTATCTCCCGATACATAAAGAGAAATTCACGGAGTTGGATGAGACACTGAATCGCGAAAGGACGTCTATTTTCGAGCCGACTTGCCTTGCTTTTTCTTGTTCAGAATCCCCCAGAAGATCGTGAAGACGATCAGGAATGTAACGGCGATCAGATATTCTTGCCCCTTGGTCAGGAGCATGAAGTCGTGCAATGTGTGGGTCATCCCTCTCTATCCTCGCTTGTATTCCGGTTCGTAATCCGGGTGCTCCCACAAAACGGGCATCCGGTTCACGATCCAGCGGAAAGTCAACACCAACATTGTAATAATGGTGATGGTCACCATGAATTCCGTCCATCGGGGGAAATAGCGATCCGGTAGATTCCAGTTGAAAGCGATCATGGAAACATTCACGCGATTCAGAATGATGCCAAGCACGGTCCAGATTGCCGCAACCCGAGTCCAGGCGGCGCTCCTCTGGCGAAACGCCCAGACAAAAAGAAAACAGGGGGCGAGAACAAATCCGAGGACTTCCACTAAGAACCAATGCCCCATCGGTGTATTCAACAAGTCCCAGTGATTCCCGTGAGCAACGCCAATCCATTTCAGGCAGAAGTAGCCAAACAGTCCTGCTGCAGCCGCTTTGCCAAGGCCGATGGTGAGCTTTTCGAAATTCTCATGATCATGGTGACTGACCTGACGCGAGAACACGCGGTGCGAAAGCATGCTCTCAAATATCACCATGGTGATCCCCCCGATCACGGCCGATGTAAGAAAGAAAACCGGAATGAATGGCGTGTACCAGAGGGGATGAAGCTTTTTCGCGGCGAGCAAGAACAGGGCTCCGAGGGCGGACTGGTGGAGTGTCGAAAGGATGACGCCGAGGATTGTGGCGCCGATGGTCAACCCGACCACAAACTTTCGGAATTTTTTCCAGCCCAACCACTCAAAGATGGCCGGGCAGAACTCCACGAACTGGCAGGACAGGTAGAGAGCCACATGCCAGCCGACAAGGAACATCACGGAGGTCGTCCCATAGGAGACGAGTATGGGATAGGGCAGACGCCACGGCCGACCGAGATCGTAACATAGACCGACGACAACGAAAAAGTACCCGAGAAATCCTGTCAATATCGCCGGCCGGACAATCGGATGATATTCCTTCATCCCAAAAAGATAAACGGCCGAGCCCAGTGTAAACCCTCCAGCGGCCAGCGCCACTCCACATAACACATCGACACCGATCCATAACCCCCAAGGGTAATTGTTCGTGAGGTTGGTCGTGGCGCCCAGCCCTTGGGTGAATCGAACAAAGGTTATCGGCAATCCAACCGCGAGGATCAGCGCCGCCACGATGTTGAACGGCGTGACGAGCTTCTTGAGGTAGTCACCGAAGCTCATGCCCAGGAACAGCTTGTCTGTAATCCACGCCCGGAAGGAGGCATTTCCTTGCGACATCACGGTCATGGCTTGCCCCCCTCCTGCTCCGAGGGGCTATCCTCCATTTCGGCTACTTCCTCCCGGCGTTTGGAGAACATGTAGATTCCGGTGAAGAGGACTGGCCAGAGCGTGAGGACAAGAGGGACCGATGAAAGGAACCCGCGAGTCAGCTCGGGATAAGGGGTCACCCCGAGGTCCGTGCTGAAGCCAAGCTTGTCGAAGGGAACGCCGGCGATATAAAGCCAACTGGTCCCTCCAACTTCATGCTCGCCGTATATCTGGTCTATGTAGCGGTCCGGATGGTTCAAGATTCTCTCCCGAGCCAACCGAATCAAATCGCTCCGTTTCCCAAAGGTGAGCGCCTGAACGGGACAAACCTCGACGCAACCGGGCACACGGCCCTCCTTGGCGACCCGCTCGTAGCACATCGTGCATTTCATCACTCTCGGTTTCAGGGCCTTATTGTATTCGTAGGTAGGAACATAGAAGGGACAGGCCAGTATGCAGTACCGGCAGCCGATGCAGACACTGGCATTATAGACAACCGCGCCCTCGGGCGTTTTGGAGAAAGCCGACACAAGACAGGCTGAGGCGCAAGCCGGTTCATTGCAGTGCATGCACTGCTTCTTGACATAAATGGGTGGTTTCCCGGGATCCGGGTTGGGAAAGGCATTGACGACGGTATAGGTCTGCGCATCGGTTCGCCGGACCGTCTCAAAGACAGATTTGTCCTCCAAAGGGATCTTCGGCGGCGGGAGGCCGTTGACGGTCGCGCAAGCCTCCTCGCATCGGCGGCAACCGATACACAGGGTCGTGTCGGTCAGTACACCGTAGCGGTCCGGCCAGCCGGCGAAGTATTCCTGTGCGTGGGCCGCGGAAGAGCTGCTCAGAAGACCGGCGGCTCCGGCGATCCCCGTCGCTTTCAGAAATCCCCTGCGAGTGATATCCATAACACAGTTCCCTACGCAAGTACTTGTGAAATACGGTTCCTTGTGAAAAATCGCACAAAAAACGCAAAAAAAAATCAGGTGCCCGCCCTGTCACGGAATCCCAGAAAATGACGACTCACATTCTGGTTCCAAGTATCAATATAATAAAAGGAAAAGTATTTGTCAAACTCAAAAGCCACTTCTTTTGTCCGGCTGCAAGGCACCGTGAAGCAGCCAACAGCTTCCCTTTCTCAAGAATTTCTGTATAATTACGCGCACATTGGCCTTCCTTGGGCGGTATCCGGGGCCAACACCCCGCCTCTCGCAAGCTCAGCGCATACTTATCCGGAGCGGACCTGCGAGGGCTCGAACGGTCAGGGTATCGGGGGCGCGCCCTCGGGAGCCTTGAAGCCAAAGCCAGCCTGCGCTTGAGGTTGCCCATGCAGTTTGATCTCGCCAAACTGTTTCTCGAAGCGCTCAATGTTCTCCTTGAGCGCATTCAGCAGAAACTTGACATGGGCCGGTGTCATAATAATGCGCGCCTGCACCGACGCCTTGGGTATTCCCGGCAGCAGACGGGCAAAATCAATGAAGAACTCCGCCGGACTGAAAGCGATAAGCGCCAGGTTCGAATAAGTGCCTTCCCCGACTTTCTCGTCCAGCGAGACATTGATCTGATGAGGCTTGGGTTGTGACATAGACTTCGACGGACCTCCTTGCACCTGTGGCTCCACACGGCCTTTTGCCGGACCGGAGCGGCGTATCCATCCGGGACTCACGGACCACCTTCTGTTCTGATTTCGGACTCCAAGACTAAACGGTTTCCGTCACCGTTATTGAGACGTGCAGAAATCCCGATCGCCCCTGAATTGTCTGCAGCTCTTCTTAAGAAACGCAAATCCCGGCAAAAAGTCAAGTATCGCCGCCGTCCGGGTCTGCGATTGACTCTTACTATCAGGCGATGTAACTTCAGTTGGCGGCGGCATTCGTGCAATGACGCCAGGGAAGGCAAGCCAGCAGCACCGTGGATTGCCGGAACCTCGCGTAGGTGCACGCCGTAAAATAGGTTACACAAAAAGTCTGGAACGCAATTCATGGCCAAAGAAGAACTCGAATCCACCGAACCCATCCCAATACGCCTCCAAAAAGCCTATAATAATCCGAGCTTTCTACATTCCCCTGACGCCCGCACCGTTCGCATGCTGACGGAGTACCTCGAGCCGCAGGCTCGGCTCCGGCGGCAGAAAGTGCGCGGGACCATCGTCTTTTTCGGCTCCGCACGCGCCCTGCCCTCCGAGAATGTGCAACCGCCCCTGAAGGAAGCGGCGGAGCGTGTTAAAGGGGTGGGGGATCAGCAATCTTTGGAGGCTCTCGAAAAGGCACGCGGTGCGGCCCGCCACTCACGATACTATGAAGAGGCGGTGGAACTGGCACAGAAGCTCACGGAGTACTATCAGGGCCAGCCCAATCCTCGGGATCGTTTGGTCGTTTGTTCCGGCGGTGGCCCCGGCATCATGGAAGCGGCCAATCGAGGCGCACGGCAAGCCAACGGGCCGACAGTGGGATTCTGCATCAGTCTGCCTCACGAGCAAGTCGCCAATCGCTGGCTCATGCCCGAGATCTCCTTCGAGTTCCACTACTTCTTTATGCGAAAGTACTGGTTCGTTTATCTTGGGCGCGCTTTGGTCATCTTCCCCGGGGGATTCGGCACGATGGATGAGCTCTTCGAAGTGCTGACACTCGTCCAAACAGAGAAGGTCAGAAAAACGATGCCGATCGTTCTTTACGGCAGCGCGTACTGGCGCGAAGTCATCAATTTCGAAGCGATGGTGCGTTGGGGAACGATCTCGCGCAAAGACCTTCGTCTCTTCCAGCGCTGCGATAGCCCACAGGAAGCTTTCGATTTTCTGCGCGAAAGTATCCCGCTCCAGGGGCGGTAGGGAGATTCAGTTTACAGTTGCAGGGGCCGTGTGCAATCCGGAGCCATTGGCGGCCAAGAGGTAAGAGAAGAGACATTATTGCAATAAGCTTGGAATGACTATGCGCAGCAAGGGAATCCCTATCAGGGGAGAAATCGTTTTGATCGCAGTGTTGGCGATCCTCGTTGGACTGGGAGCGAAGGTCGTCCGCAGGAATGGCATCCCTGTCTGGGGAAGTCCACCGATTGTGAAGTTGCTCGATGTGCCCGAGGCCAACGCCGAGCCCACTGTGGTGCACCCGGACAGCCTCTTCGTTCCCTCGGAAATACCGTACCGGATTTCACTGGCGCACACGGCCACCCTCTATCTCCAGCGGGAGAAATTAGGCGTCTATTTCCTGGATGCTCGGTCGACCGAGCTCTATGAGGAAGGACATATCGCCGGTGCCCTCAATCTACCCTATGAACATCTCCAGGATTATTGTGATGATTTTGTCCCCTCCCTTGATAAGAAGAAACTCATTGTCATATACTGTGATAACGAGGAGTGCACGCTCTCCCTCGAACTGGCTGATGCGCTTCTGGCGGTGGAATTCCGGCGGATTGCAGTTTTTGAGGGAGGCTGGGATGAGTGGGTGGAATCGGGCTATCCTGTAGCAACCGGCGTGGAATCTGGCGACTGATCGGCCGCGATTCCTTGCGGGAGAGGGTGCAGACACAAGAGAGAATTCCTTTGGATATTGCAGGTCGCCTGCCTGAGAAAAGCCCCCCGGCAAAAGGGGGCTTTTTGAACAGTGAAACTTAGTATTGGTGCGGATTTCACCTTGACTTTGTGAAAAAATGTCTCTAACTTTCAGAATGCCCACAGTCTGGTCAGCAAGGCTATTTTGGGGCCTTGCATTACTATCTCGTCTGGGACTCGCGGCCGTGCTTCTCTATGCCGCCTGGCCTAAGCTTCTGGATCCAGCCGGTTTCGCCAAGGCGGTCGCGAATTACCATATTATCCTGCCCGTCGTCGGCAGAGACTACATCCATGCGGCTGCCCTCTTCTTGCCCGCCCTTGAAATGGTTCTGGGCCTTGCTCTCATCGCGGGCATCTGGAGACGAGGGGCAGGTCTCTTGACCGCCGCCTTGATGATTCTCTTTATCGCCGCCATCTCCTCGGCGATGGCACGAGGCCTGAATATCGACTGCGGCTGCTTCGGCGCGACCAAACTCGGAGTCGAGATTGCCCACAAGGTCGGCTTGCGCAGACTCCTCGAAGACATCGGCTATGTCCTGATGGCGAGTGTCGTCTTTGTTGAGGCGGCCATGTCCAGGCGAAAGCGAATCCAAGGGTAAGGCATGATTTGCCGTGAGACTTGGAGCGCTCTGCTTCTCCTCATCATCACTTTCTCAGCGACCTGCGGCGCCGAGCCGCTGCCTTTGTTCGGCAAAGGCGGCAGCGTCTCCCACAACATACCTCCACCACGCTTGTCGCCAGAGCAATGGCCCGCTTTCCAACGCGGCGAGCCACGAGCGCGAGGATCTCGTCTCGATCAATTCGAATGGACCTTTATAGACTCCCTGATTGATGATGCTGATACCCCAAACGCCTGCCCAACGGGGATTCTCTTTCTGCCGTCGAGTCAGCGTGGCTTCATCAGTACCTTTCACACGATCTTCAGAACCGAGGACGGCGGTGCCAGTTGGAGAAACGCCGACCCCGGGGGGTCTCAGTTCACTCCGGTGCAACGGCCAAACTACATCTACGGGCTGGCCGCTTACTCCGCTGATCCAAACCAAGTTGTCGATGATGTCGTTTACATCGCTCATTTGAATGCGACGACGTGTCAAGGTTTTGTGCGGAGGGTATTCTTCCTAACCCCAAGCTATGCGGTCGTCGAATCCCAGCCGCTGAGAACAACCGACTACTGGCTCGGGCACATCGTGATGCCGGACACCATGCATTTGACAGCCATCGGCAGTTGGGACGGTTACGTCCTCAGCCTTGAGCTCTCTGGGGATGACAGTGTCTGGGTGGAATCGCGGATTGACAGCTTCTGCTGGGTAACCGGCCCAATGGCCTATGTGGATGGATTCATCTGTTTGGCTGGCGCGCGGCAGTGGGTCAGCCATGACAGCGGCCGCTCGTGGGTGGTTCGCCCCAGCGCCGATGACATCTTCGATGGCGGCGCTGCCTTCGTGGATACGCTCTATGGCTGGACCGGCGGTGGCCGGACGACCCCTGTACCTCAGGGTTGGGTTCATCGTACCACGGATGGAGGCGCTTCCTGGAGCGAACGCCTCCTCGAAACCGACTACCCAATCCGCACCGTCCACTTCCTTACGCGCGACATCGGTTTTGCAGCAGGAGGGAATTACGCGGATGGCGTGGGCGGCATCTGGAGCACGACCGACGGTGGACAGACCTGGCAAGAGGACATGACGGTCACGGCCGAGATAACCGTTCTCGGTTCACGCCGCTACAGCCCGGCCTATGTGGACATCTTCGCTGCGGGCTTCTACCCCGATTTCATCGGTGGCGTCTGGCACAGACGCTTGCTTCTTCCCGACACGACGGATGTCATTCTCATCGCGCGGCCGGATCCTCTCGACTTCGGCACGATTCTTCCCGGTAACCGCGATACACTCTCGTTCTATGTGGTCAATCTGGGCGTGCGAGGGACGACTACCGCGGGCTTCTCGACCACCGACTCAGTCTTTCAGCCGCTTCCGGAATCCGACACCCTTGTGGTTCTGCCAGGAGATTCCGTGGAGATTCCTGTGGAATTTCGACCGGATACTGCAGGGACCTACGACGCGACAATTTCAGTCGACAACGCCGATGACCAACCAGTGGAGGTGGTGTGTCAGGGCATGGCAGGCACGGTGGTGGCCGAGGCGCCTGCGCCGCTGCTTCCTCAAGAGGCGTCGATCTCGGTCTGTCCGAATCCGGGCAATCCGAGCTTCCACATTGCCTTCACGCTGCCGACACGCGCTGACATCCGTCTGGTCGTTTACAATGTTCTCGGCCGCCAAGTGGCGACTCTCGCCGAGGGTTCACATGAGCTCGGAAGCCATCGCGTGACCTGGCTCGCCGAAGCAGTCCCCAGCGGCATCTATTTCGTACGACTGGAGGGCATCGCATCGCCGCGAGCTGCCAAGCTCATTCTCGTACGGTAAACGTTCTTCGGGCTGCCAGGTACCGTCATCGCTCAGCCGTCCACCAACACAGGCCCGAAGGCTCGGTCTATGCTCTTATCTGGCCAAACAATTCGAGGAATTCGACATGACTCGACTCATTCTGGTGTGCCTCTTGATTTGTGGGCTGCCGATCTTCGTTCCCTCCGTAATCTATGCTCAGGAGAATGATAGCGAGTGGGATGACACAGACTGGTGGTCTGACGAATCATCGGTCAAGCGTCCCGGCTTCATCCTCGAGGGTGCCTTGCCGGTCCCACGTGCCGTTCTGGAGCACAATTATGAGGGGGATTATGGCTACGGAGTCTCCGTCGTGCTCAGCCAGCTCGATTTCGCTCATTGGCGGGCCGTGCGAGACAAAATCCGCCTTCGGTACACCGAAGATTGGCTGACCCTCAAAGACGCGACCGCCACGCCGCTCGGTCTGACAGACTCCGATGCCCGCGCTCGCCTCTGGGGAGTCGGTGTTGGTGCTGGGTCGGCAGGCAAGTTCGTCGGTAACCGGTGGTTCGCGTTATCCGGCTACCACGGCACTTTTCTGGGAATCTATGGCCTGGATGTCTCGCGAAAGGCTTTTTCGGTTCTGGACACCTCCATGCATAACCCGACAGCATCGCCGCTGAACGACGAGGACAATCAGGGGCAGTTTGGGTTCAGCCACGAGTTAGCCCTCCGTTTCTGCACTCGTCATGTCGGTGTGCAGGCGGGCTATGAGTTTGTCGAGGTCAAGCGTGCGCTGGTCGTCTGGCCGGCTGTCATCCACGGTATGGTTCAGATGTTCGCGACCGAGGCACTGCCGAAGTTCCTTGAGAAATACGCCGGGCACGGCTGGGCGGTGCAGGTCTCTTCATGGGTCTGGCGAGCAGCAATCACGGCCGCGGCGCATCACCTTCAGTCTTACCGCACCGATTGGCCTTATGACCGCGAGCACCCACTTCTCCTGCAACGGTGGAAAGCCGGACTGCTGTTCTATCTATGATCGGTCCAGCCGATGAACGGACGAATCGAAGGAAGTGCTGACGGTTTTCGATTTCCGAGAATCCTTGTTTTGTTGAACAATTGAGTCACACAGAAATGCCTGAGCCTCCGGATACAAAAGTGAATCAGACCGCGTTGCCCTTGGGAAATGGCAGCGGGCCGCGCATCTTGCCCATCAATGTCGAAGATGAGATGAAAGATTCTTATCTCGACTATTCGATGTCGGTGATTGTAAGCCGTGCGCTACCGGATGTGCGCGATGGTTTGAAGCCCGTGCACCGCCGCATTCTTTACGGCATGCAGGAGCTGGGCCTCGGCGCCGGCAGGCCGTTCAAGAAGAGTGCGCGCATCGTCGGCGATGTCATGGGAAAATACCATCCGCACGGCGACATGGCCATCTACGACGCCCTCGTGCGCATGGTGCAGGATTTCTCGATGCGTTATCCGCTCGTCGATGGCCAAGGGAATTTCGGTTCTATCGATGGAGACAGCGCAGCGGCGATGCGATACACCGAAGCGCGTCTGGCACGCCTAGCCGAAGAAATCCTCACAGACTTTGACAAGGAGACAGTTGACTTCGTTCCGAATTACGACGAAACGCTGCAAGTTCCGGCCGTGCTCCCGTCGAAGTTGCCGAACCTGCTGGTCAATGGCGCTGACGGGATTGCTGTCGGCATGGCGACGCGTATTCCGCCTCACAATCTTCGCGAAGTCGTGGCCGGAGCGTGCGCAATGATTGATAACCCGGCGATCACATCTGAGCAGCTCATGGAGTATGTTGTCGCGCCCGATTTTCCGACCGGCGGGATTATTTTCGGACGCGCTGGTGTGCGCGATGCCTATACAACGGGGCGGGGTCGCGTGATTGTCCGCGCCAAGGCAAACATCGAGGAAGCGCTCAAAGGCGGTCGGGATCGAATCGTTGTCACGGAAATTCCCTATCAGGTCAACAAATCACGGCTCATCGAGAACATTGTCCACCTTATCGAGCAGAAGAAGGTCGAAGGTATTGCCGATATTCGAGACGAATCGGACCGTGACGGCATGCGCCTCGTTATCGAGCTAAAAAGAGAAGCTATCCCGGATATCGTCCTGTCGCAGCTCTTCAAGCACAGCCCGCTTCAAGGGACTTTTGGCGTCATCCTGCTCGCACTCGTCGGCGGCATCCCGAAGGTTCTCACGCTCCGAGACCTCTTCGAGCATTTTCTGGAGCACCGCCATGAGGTCGTCGTCCGGCGCACACAATTCGAACTGGGTCAGGCACGAGACCGCTTGCACATTCTCGAAGGCCTGCAGACGGCGCTGGATCATATTGACGAGGTCATCGAACTTATTCGCCAGGCCACATCACCCGAAGTCGCCCAGCGCGAGCTCATGGCGGCCTTCGAGCTGTCAGAGAAGCAGGCTAAGGCCATTCTCGATATGCGCCTGCAGCGATTGACCGGTCTCGAACGGCAGAAACTGCACGACGAGATGGTCGAACTCAAGGCGAAGATTGAGGAACTGGAGCGCTTGATGGCGTCCCGTGACGAGCGCATGAAGCTCGTCAAGGATGAACTGGTGGAAGTGGCCGAGAAATACGGCGATGCTCGCCGGACGGAAATCATCGAGGAAACGGCGGAAGTCAACCTCGAGGACCTCATCGCGCCTGAGGAGATGGTCGTGACCGTTTCTCACGCGGGGTATATCAAGCGATTCCCGGTGTCCGGATTCCGGAGGCAGGGGCGAGGTGGTCGCGGCCTCCAAGGGGCTCGGCCAAAGGAAGAGGATTTCATTCAACATCTCTTCGTCGCTTCCACTCATGACTACATCCTTTTCTTCACGGACAAGGGCAAATGCTACTGGCTCAAAGTCCATGAAGTGCCTCAATTGGGGCGGGGCTCCCGAGGGAAAGCGCTGGTGAATCTTATCGAGCCACTCGCCGAGGAAAAGGTTCGCCACTTCGTCACGGTTCCCGATTTCGCCGAAGGCCGCTATATCATGATGGTCACTCGCAAAGGCACTGTGAAGAAAACGAGCCTCGCGGAGTTCTCGAATCCCCGCAAGACGGGCATTATTGCCATCAAGATCGAGCCCGACGACGAACTCATCGAGGCTGTACTGACCGAGGGCGACAGCGAAGTCGTCATCGGCACATCTCAAGGGAAAGCGGTTCGATTCCATGAATCGGATGTTCGGCCTATGGGACGCGCGGCACAGGGAGTTCGAGGTGTCAGCCTGCCGGAGGGCGCTTGGGTGGTCGGCATGATTGTCGCCCGCGAAGAGGGCTGCGTCTTGACCGTGACCGAACGCGGCTACGGCAAGCGCTCAGCCATCAACGAGTACCGTCTGACGAAACGCGGCGCACAGGGCGTGCTGGCTTTGAAAACGACTCCGAAGACCGGCCCGATGGTAGCCATTATGAATGTCGCCGACGAAGATGACCTCATGATCATCACCAGTCATGGTGTGGTCATCCGCCAGGGCGTTCACAGCATCCGTGAAATCGGACGTGTGACGCAAGGGGTACGACTCATCCGATTGGACGAGGGCGACCACATTGCCGATATTGCCAAAGTGGTTGTGAACGGAGAGGAGGAAGCATAAACGCACCTGCAGACATAGCCGGACCGTCGTGCGGCATATTCGCGGAGGTCCCGAATTGGTGGTGAAATCTCCGCGAGCCAAATCGCGTCGCCGACCCCTGTGGTTCTGGTTGCCGTTTGTGGCGGTGGTGATGGATATTCTCGCGGTTCTTCTGGCCGCCATCCTCGCCTACACCCTTCGCTTTTCGGAGCCGCTCCGTTCCGTGCGCGCTCCCCGAGCTGTTCCGGAAATCGGAGAATACTTCGTGTTCGGGATTGTCCTGGGGTTGGTCTATGTGCTCGTGGCGCGCTCCTATCAAGGCTATTCATCCCGCCTGCGACCGCCTCCGGAACAAGAAGTGGGACGCATCCTGACCGGCGCAATCCTCTCCATGGGTGTCGTGCTCGCAGCCATCTTCCTCTACCGGGAATTCACCTATTCACGCGCCGTCTTCCTCGGAACGCTCGCCTTCATGATCCCGCTGCTGATTCTGGTCCGGGCAATTTTCTATCGTGTTCAGAAAGCCTTGTTCCAGCGTGGGCTGGGTGTGCGGCGGGTAGCCTTCTGGGGCTGGGGTCCGACGGCCCAAAGCCTGTGGAATGAGTTTGCCAAAGGCCGCGCGCAGGGTTTTGAGCTGGTGGGGGCTATGGGCGATGCACCGGTCTCCGGCGAGCCCAGCCTGGGCCCGCTCAGCGCCCTAGCCAATATTGTGGCGAAAGACGACATCGACCTGCTGGTTCTGGCACCGCCACCAGGAGAAGAAGACCGCATGGCGGAGGGCTTGCAGGCCGCTGAAGGCCTGCCGGTGGAGCTGCTCTATGTTCCCGGTGCAGCACAAGTGACGCCGTCGCGTGTGCCGCTTGCGGAACTCAGCGGAAAGCCGCTCCTGCGCCTCAAAACGGTCCCTATGGCAGGAGCTGGCTACATCGTGAAGCGCCTGTTCGACTTGGGAAAAGCGGTCTTCTGGATTCCATGTTTGTCGCCGCTGATGGCGCTGATCGCGCTGGGAGTCTATGCACAAGGTGGTCGACCGATGGTGCTCCGTGAACTTCGGGTCGGTTTGGACGGACGAGAGTTCTACCTCCTGAAATTCCGCACGCGGCCCGTGGGCAAAGAGGATGAACCCGATGATGAATCACTCACTCCCTTCGGCCGATTCCTGACGCGGTGGGCCCTCGACAAACTGCCGCAACTTGTGAATGTGTTCCGAGGTGAGATGAGCCTCGTCGGGCCACACCCCGAGCCGCCACAGGTCGCGGTCGA
>CAZJAD010000047.1:0-1577 GCA_964543855.1 uncultured Alphaproteobacteria bacterium | reverse complement strand
GAGGTGAGATGAGCCTCGTCGGGCCACACCCCGAGCCGCCACAGGTCGCGGTCGAACTCCAGAAGCAGTTTCCTGCCTATCTCGACCGTCGACGGGTGAAATCCGGTGTGACGGGATGGGCGCAGGTTCAGGGTTTCGCCGGTGGAAGCTCGGCCGAACGCGCCGAACTTGACCTCCAATATATGGAGCAGTGGTCCCTGTGGTTTGACATCCGAATCTTCTGTCTCGCCATTGCGAAGACGCTCCGTGAGAAAAGCGCCACCTGAACTCGGCCATCGTCTTTCCCCTCTCCTTAGAGAGAAAGGTAAGATGGCCGCGACCCTCGGCTAACTCGACTGTGAATGCAAGCACATTTTAGGAGTCCTCTGTCATGAGTCCCCGCGGTCAAAGTGGGTCCGGCAGTCAGGCTGCCGCGAAGATTTCAGATGCCACGGTCCGGCGTCTGTCGAAGTACTACCGAACGCTGCAGAATGCCATGTCGAGCGACAAGGTCACGATATCATCGGAGGAAATCGCCCGCGCCAACGGCCTGACCGCCGCACAGGTGCGCAAGGATCTCTCGTTTTTCGGAGCCTTTGGTCGCCGGGGTCTGGGGTACAATGTGGTCGAGCTGCATCGCAACATCTCCCGCATCCTTGGTCTCCATCGCTCGTGGAATGTCTGCATCGTCGGCGCGGGGAATATCGGCCGAGCACTTGTTTTCTTCAAGCAGTTCCGCGAGCAGGGGTTCTACATCAAACTCGTGATGGACAGCGACCCGGCCAAGCAGGGTCAATCGCTCGGCGACCTCACGATCCAAGGCTTTGATGACTGCAAGGAGTTGATTCGCAACGAAAGAATCAAAATAGCCATCGTCGCCGTCCCGGTGGCAGCGGCGCAGCGCGTCGTAAACAAACTCGTCGATGCCGGTATCAAAGCAATTCTGAACTTCGCTCCCGTCTCCATCTTCGTACCGCCCGGCGTCACCGTGCGCAACGAGAACATGGCGATCGAAATCGAAGCGCTTTCGTACGCGCTGACGAACAGACCCCGAAGATAATTCCGTCGTGTTACATATCCGTTTCTTCTAACGACAATTCAACTGCAGAAAAAAGAACCCTCGACTGGCCAAGTCGAGGGTTTTCTCGTTTCTCTCCTTTGAAGAGACAGTATTAAGAGAAGAAGAGCCTCATCGCCGCCTCCGAAGTCACTCGATCCACCGTTTCGAAGTCCACCCGCTTGATCTCCGCAATCTTCTGCGCAACTTCGCGCACCATCCACGGCTCGCTCCGCTTGCCGCGGTGTGGCACCGGCGCCATAAAAGGCGCGTCGGTCTCCAAGAGAAGCCGCTCCAGAGGAACAAAACTCACCACTTCGGGCAAGCGAGACTTCTTATAGGTAATATTGCCCGTGAACGATATGTGAAAACCGAGGTCCAGCGCCGAACGCCCGAATTCGATTCCTTCCGAGAAACAGTGAAACACGCCCTGCGACACGCCGCTCTGACGAATAATCTCCAACGTTCGCGTTCCGGCCTTTCGGTGATGAATCACCACGGGCAGCGCGAGCTGTCGCGCAAGTTCCAGCATGCGTTCAAG
>CAZJAD010000046.1:11579-16720 GCA_964543855.1 uncultured Alphaproteobacteria bacterium | reverse complement strand
CTGCCGCCGCAGCAGCGCACCTTGGCGGTGAACGGCACCACTTCCGCTCCCAACGCTATCAGCAGCTTATCCATGGTCATGGGATCGTCCACATCGTCAAACTGGTGTTCCGGGCGGACGAGCTGACAGCCATAATAGGGAGCGACTCTGAGACCATCGAAGCGATAGGGCGCCGCCTCTCTGATGGTATCAAGCCCTACATCGTTCACGAGAATGTCCAAAGGATGGCGGACTTCCACAGGAGTGTCATATGTGAGGTTCGCCGCTTTGAGAACCTCGAGGATCTTGCCGCGCATCTCCGGATCCCAGGCGAGATAGCGGTTGACCTTACGAAGAATCGTGTAGCAGCTGTTGCATGGTGCACAGATATCGCAGCCCATATTCTGCGCGAGAGCAAGATTGCGGGCGGCCACGGAACAGGCGACGATCTTATCAATTGAGACATACATCGTCGCCCCGCAACAGTTCCAGTCCTTGATATCGCGCAACTTCACGCCCAGCGCTTTGAATACTTCGCGAATGGACTTGTCATACGGTTTGCCTGAGTATTCGAGGCTGCATCCCGGATAATAGGCGTATTCCATCACACACCTTCCAGTTCTTTGGCGCGGTCAACAATGGTCTTGACCTCATGTATCTTCTTGATTCGCTTTGGCAAGATGGCCATCCGGCCCTTGCGGATCATCGAGAGACCAAAGCCGATGCTCGAAAGAAGTTTCAGGGGATGAGTTTTGAGGAAGTATTTTAGTCCCAACTCCAGCTCGTAAATCCGACCGAATCTGTAGAGACTGGAGATGAAAGTATCCGACAGCGCATGGACGGGGAAACGACGAGGATAGATTTTCTTATGGGTGGCCAGCCGCTTCAGAGCGTAGAGCAAATCGGTCACCTCGATACCCATAGGACATCTGACCTTACACGAGTAGCATGAGGCGCAGATCCAGATTGTGCGGCTTTCCAAGATCTCTTCGAGCATGCCAGCCCGGAACAGGGCGACCGTCTCACGCGGAGTGATGTCCATCCAGCGAGAGACAGGGCAACTGCCGGTGCAGGTGCCGCATTGAATGCAGTTCTTTATCTTCTCACCAGCGGGTATGCCGGCGACCTCTTTTAAGAAGGCCTCGCGTAACTCGGCCTCACGTTGCCGTTTCGGCTCCGGAATCGGGGGGATCGACGGCATGTATCCTCCAGCTTGAGGGTTTGCCAACACGGGAAGAACCAGGACGATACTAATCTAATGTGAATAATTTCACAACCCTTTTCAAAAAATTTTGCAGCTGGTACCTCAAATACATCAATTTCAACCACATCCCAAGTTCCCAAGAACCTTGGGGGATGACCACACGGCTTGGTTCCTGAATTCGAATCCGATTGTGTCTCGGACAAGAAAGCCTGGGACAGAACACGATCAATGCGAGCCCGACGATTCTCCACCTGACCGCTGTGAACGAACGGGCAGAACCCAGAACTGAACACAGGCATTCTGCACAATCTTCACTTGCACGACTCGCACCGAAGGGCTAATGATGATTTCGATTAGCCGGAATGCACACTTATCCCGTTCGCCCCAAGATCGTCACATTCTCAGGTCAATGTGAAATCGTGCTACCTCCCCACCAAATTTGGCGCAAGCCCTATACCCATTTTGTAATTTGCTTATAAATAAACATTTCCAAAATACTTTAGGAATTTTTTCGCAAATATCTGTTGCAAAACTCAACACTCGAATTGTGAATTCCTGCACCATGTCCTGCAATGGTTAGGAGACTTCGTCTTCCAACAGAAGCCGTTGGCTCGTCCGGAGTCACCCCTTTGACTGGAACTTTCATTCATCTGCAGCTCTCCACAAATTCGGATTTACTTTTCTTGTTCTTTTTGCTTTCTTTATATAGATCAGAGTATCAGGGCACGAATTCCAACTGAGGCCGCGACTCGATGGGTTCTTGTTGGGGAGAACTCCACGCTCAAATGAAACCTCTCGCTGTCATCTCTGAGTCTCGCTACTGCCGATGAAAGGACACTCTCGAAGGAAACAATGATGGTGTGGATTGGCTTTCTACTCTCTTTTGTGACCTTGTTGCTGCTCGCGAGGACGAGTTTCTCTCTGGCACTAATTCTGGCCAGCGTCGTGTTGGGCATCTTCTCATTGTCATTAGATGTCTTGTCCGGTGTTTTCGTGGCGACCATTACTGACCCCTCTATCCTATTGCTGGCGCTGTCGGTTGGCATCATCCCGATCATTGGAGGTATTTTAGAGATAAAAGGACAAATGGATCAGTTGGTGGACAATCTTCGAATCGGTCGAAAGCAGATTATGGTATTGACCCCCGCTTTGCTGGGAATGCTGCCGATGCCTGGCGGCGCACTGCTATCGGCGCCGCTGATCAACCGGGTCGGACAGGAGATCGAGCCGGCACAGAAAGTGGCTATCAATCTATGGTTCAGACATATTTTGTTACTGATCTATCCCCTTGGTCCTGCCATCATTGCCTCAGCCAAGATGGCGAACCTTGAAGTCTATCGGGCGATACCCTATTTGTTGCCGCCGTTTTTCTTCATGACGATCGTTGGCTACATTTTTTTACTCAAAAATGTTGGCAACAGAATCGACTATGCGAAGACTTTTTCTCTGAAGGAGTTCATCATTCCCCTTTTCATTATATTATTGGCTCCATTACTCGATTTCACTTTGAAACGATTTGGGGTGTTTGCTATTGCTGAAGTCGCACTTCTGATAGCGGTCACATCCAGTTGCCTGGCGGCCCTTGTCTTCACCCGTGCCTCACTGTCAGATTTCAAATCAGCCTGGATCAAGATGAAGCCCGTGAAATTCAGTTTGATGATTATTGGCGTGTTTCTTTTTTTGAATGTTTTCAGGACAACCTCGATTCCGATGAGAATATCGACCTTTGCGCTGTCTTCCAGTGTGCTGTGTATCGGTGTCGGTTTCCTGCTGGGATTCATTTCAGGCCGGACTGATGTGCCGGCTTCTGTGGTCATCCCGATCTATCTGGCGAATTTCGCAAAGGATGCCATGTCAGCCCCGATCTTCGCCATCACCTACTTCAGCATCTTCTTGGGTTATCTTCTATCACCGATTCATCCATGTCTGATTGTCACGCTCGAGTACTTCAAGGCTCGCATCGGAACATTCTATCGCGTGATGTTCGTGCCGGCGATTCTCACGATTGTCTTTATTTTCATATTGGCGCAGATGTATCCTGCGATCGGTCTCAGGTAGCGGCTGGCAGAGTATCTTCTTCCGCTGGTGTTCGTCGCTTTGGAGGCATCTGTGTGTAACTCCAAATTCCCACACGCCGAACCCATTTGATTTCTTCCACTGACCGAGCCAGTCCAAGACATAAACCGCCCCCACGAGGTTCAATTCACAGGCAAACCAAAACATCCCGCTGTTCCGCGATTTGCGAGCCGACATCATACCTTAAGACTCTGGTGCCCACTTGCCATCTGTTCTCGTGGCCTGCAGCCGGTGGACTGTTGACGGGGCGCATCGCCACTTGCAAGAGGGCAAATTCTGTGTTATCATATGCAGTGAGGCATTTCAGGCAAACATAGGAGCTGAACAGGTTGTTGGGCATTTTTCGCGTCCTGAAACAGGCGATCAGGAATTTTTTCGATGATAATGTGGTCACATTGAGTGCCGGGTTGGCCTTTTACTCGGCGCTCTCACTGGCTCCGCTCCTGATGATGCTGCTGGCGGCGACCGAGTTTCTGTCGGATGAGTTGGCCGCTTCGGTGATTGCGCAGATCCACCTGTTCGTGGGGGAGCGTGCGGGCAAAGGACTGACGCTGGTGATGGAGAGCACGCGACAGCAGAGTGTTGCGGGGCTGGTTGCCGGATTTAGTGCGGTGGCGATGCTGCTTTCGGCGACGATG
Organism: uncultured Alphaproteobacteria bacterium; assembly: GCA_964543855.1. Taxonomy (GTDB): domain Bacteria; phylum Electryoneota; class RPQS01; order RPQS01; family DYHQ01; genus CAZJAD01. The sequence goes on along the minus strand of CAZJAD010000046.1, from coordinate 12,823 downwards.
GCGTTCACTCACCTGCACAGCTCGCTCAATTTAATCTGGAAAGTGAAGGGTCACCGGTCTCAGGTAGTACGCTGGCTGCTGGCGCGGGCAATGTCTCTCGGGCTGGTGTTGGGGATCGGGCTGTTGCTGCTGGTGTCCCTGATGGTAACTGCCGTGCTGCGGTTCCTATTCTCCGACGCCAGTGTCTGGTCGCTGATTGACGCCGGGGTATCGCTGTTGATGTACGCGCTCCTGTTCGGCCTCATCTACTGGTTGTTGCCGTCCGTGTCCATCGGCTGGCGCGATGTCGTGATGGGTGCTGTAGTCACGGCGATTCTCTTTGACCTTGGCAAGTGGGGTATCGGCCGCTATTTGAGTTATGCCAGCATCGGCTCGGTCTACGGCGCGGCTGGGTCGATCATGGTGCTGCTGGTGTGGATCTACTACGCGTCGATTGTGTTTTTCTTCGGGGCCGAAATTACTCATGTTCATGCGCGGCTCTATGGCTCTCTGAGGAACCGACGGGCTGCTAAACGATAGAAGCATGCGTATTGTCACTGTGATTGAGGATTGTTGGAGCGGTCCGTCAGCACCTTGGGGGCAAAGGGGCCGATGAGACTCCTCCAGAATCAACCTCTTTACGACCCTGAATCACGGGTTTGAATGTCGCAGGCACTACTGATACGATTCCACTTGGAGATTGACATGCATCAGCCGCAACGGCTGTAGTCTTCAAGGATCACAACAGGATTCTCCGGCAGACCGGACGAGAGTGGTCTGCCGCACTCTACGAAAGGAACGGGCTCTCATTTTGAGGAGCCCGTTTTTTCATGCTCGACACTCTGTTCAAGGCATTGGTGATCTGTATCAATCGAGGTATCGAAGTCGAGATGATTGAGAATCAGCCAGAGGGATGGGTGATGCGCAATTCGTGGCTCATGCAGAACACGGCGCCCTTGTGCTTCTGAGGTGACAAATGAAAATCACTTTCTGTGAGAATAATCATACAACAAACCGGCCTATGGTGAAATGTAAGTTCAAAAATCACACAGAATTCGTGCTGTGGCATCAATATTGAATTTACATGGGACAGACGACCAAGCATGAGGTCTGCAGCCAAAACCAACCAATGGAGGTATATCATGAAAACGAAATCTATCCACAGCCTGGCCGTGACGATCTTGGCGTGTTCCATGTTTGCCATCGGCGTTCTGCCAGCACAAGCTCAGAGGCTGGATGAAGGGGTCGCGTTTTCGCGGAGGAAT
>CAZJAD010000046.1:7967-11479 GCA_964543855.1 uncultured Alphaproteobacteria bacterium | reverse complement strand
GCGACAAATCCCGACGGCAACCGTCTATCCGTCATGATCGGATACGCAATCAGTCGCAAGTAGCCATCACGGACCGCTCTGTCTTGGCGATTTTCGTGGCCATGTCGCATTTCGAACGAACCTAAACGGTAAGACCCATGTCCATAGCCAATCTTTACGAGATGTTTCGCCGTGCTGCATGCCGTTACCCGGACCATGCAGCACTGATGTACAGAAAGCACGGGCAGTTTACGGAGATTCGCTACGGCGAGCTGCTGCGATCCATCCAAACAGCGGCAGACAATCTTGCCCGGCTTGGCATCCGCCGGGGGGATTGTGTAGGCATCTTTGCATGCAATCGTCCGGAGTGGGTGATCTGTGATCTTGCGGTGCTCAAGTTGGGAGCTATTGTCGTTCCGGTCTATCCCACGACGCCTGCCTCCATGCTGAAGTACATCATCAATGATTCACAGATGAGACTCATCGTGGTGGAAAATCAAGCGTTGGCTCAGCTTGTGGCGAGTGTTCGTTCACAGACGCCAACGCTGAAGACATGCATCACGATGGAGGGCAAGAGTGACGGGAATCCTACTGCACTGGATTTCCATTCGGCACTCTGCCAACCGTGTGCTTCAGTCGCTGAGAATCCTCACGCCGTCGAAGAGCCTGTTGCGACGGTTGTATACACTTCGGGGACAACCGGGAATCCAAGAGGAGTCGTGCTGACTCATGCGAACATTATCTCCAATGCTCAGGCAATCATCTCCCGCTTTCATGTTACCTCCGCCGACATCGTGGTTTCGTATCTTCCCTTGTGTCACATGTTCGAACGAACCTGTGGCTACTACGCGATTGTTTTCAGTGGTGGGACGATTGCCTATGCCGAGAATCTCAACACCGTTGCGACCGATGTGGCCGCGATTCGGCCTACCGTGCTCATTGCCGTGCCCCGAGTCATCGAGAAGGCTTACGAAAAGGCGGTCGTTGGCGTGCAGCGCAAGTCTCTGCTTGGCCGATGGCTTGTTTCCACAGCCATGCGAAATCTCAACAAGCGGGCCAATCTGGATTACCAGAATAAACAGGTTCCGTATTTGTTGTGGGCTAAGTGCGCTATTCTGGATCGAATCGTCGGCTCAACATTCCGGCAATTGGCGGGCGGACGGCTGAGGCTTATCGCATCGGGGGGAGCTCCACTGGACCGGAAAATCGCCAAGGCCTTTCATATTCTGGGATTCAATATTGTGGAAGGTTACGGCTTGACCGAAACATCTCCTGTCGTTTGCTGCAATGCACCATGCGATAACACCCTGGGAACGGTCGGGAAGCCCGTCGACGGTGTCCAAGTCCGGATTGGCGAGAATGATGAGATTCTTGTAAAGGGCCCCAATGTGATGCGCGGCTACTTAAACGATCCTTCTGGGACTGCCGACACCGTGGATGGAGATGGCTGGTTGCACACAGGCGATCAGGGACGCTTCGACGATAGGGGCAATCTCGTGATTACCGGCCGGATCAAAGATTTGATCATCACATCCTACGGGAAAAACATTCCTGCGGCGAGCATTGAAGCAAGGATCGCACGGAGTCTGTACATCTCACAAGCTGTTGTTTTTGGCGACAAAAGGAAGTATATTACAGCATTGGTCGTTCCGGATTGCGATGCCATAGACGCTTGGGCTCGCACGCAAGGCATTCCGCCGGCTCCGATCCCGTCGCTTCTACAAGATGAAGAAATCCGTGAGCTCATCGCCCGGGAGATCGATGAAGCCACCGGCGACGGCGCATCCTTCGAAAGAGTGAAAGCGTTTCGACTGATCTCCGAGGGATTCACGGTGGAAAATGGCTTGCTGACACCGACCCTTAAACTTAGACGGGCAGCGATCACCGAGAAATATCGTGATTTAGCTGAGTCCATGTACACGATGGATGAAGATGGCGCATACATCCAGTGAGATTCTCCTCACGGGGGCAACGGGCTACATCGGAGGCGGTCTTCTGCGCACTTGGCTTGAGAAGACCGATCGCCGAATCAACCTGATCGCAAGAAGCCGCCATGGAATTCTACCTGCACAGCGCATTGAGCACAGCTTCCGTGAACTGTGCAGCCCTGATGATTATGCGCGATGGTCGGGTCGATTGCAGATTCTTGAGGGTGATGTATCGCGTGAGCGGATGGGGTTGGAGCCACGGGTGTACGAGTCACTGACCGAGAATGTCAGTGACATCATTCACTGTGCGGCCGCCGCACGGTTTGATCTCAGTCTCGAGGATGCCCGGCAAACGAATGTGGGGGGTGTCGAGAACATTCTTGCTTTCGCCGGGAAGTGTCCGAATCTTCGGAAGCTGGATTATGTTGGCACGGCGTATGTGGCTGGGATACGGAGTGGCGTGGTTCTGGAGGATGAGCTGGATGTCGGTCAGGAGCATCGCAATACTTATGAGCGAAGCAAGTTCGAGGCCGAGTTGCTGGTGCGGCAGTGGATGGCCAGGCTGCCGATCTCGGTGATTCGCCCCAGTGTTGTCATTTGCGATTCGAAGACAGGCGCCGCCTCGGATCATAACGGCGTCTATCGTGCACTTCGAATGTATCTTCTTGATAACCTGCCTGTGTTTCCCGGCAAACCATCCTCTTTGCTCGACCTTGTTCCCGTGGATTATGTTTGTGAAGCGATTTTTCGAATCGCGAACCACCCGAAGAGCGCCGGTGTTTGCTATCATTTGACAGCCGGTCCGGAGCGTGCGACAACCTTGGTGGAAATTCAGGAGCTGGCCAGCCTCTACTCGGGTCGGCCGAAGTTCAAGATAGTCCCTCGCAATGAATATGCAGCTTTGCTCAAACACGCCGAGACACATCTTTCGGATGACGATCGGAAAGTGTTTGAGGAGCTGTCCCACTATGTACCCTACCTGTTCTGTGATGTCTCGTTCGATAATTCCAATTCGGTCAGGGATACCCACCTTCAAGCCCCCGGAATTCGCGACTATTTCCAACGATTCATAGAGCGCATCCTATCCGACCATTTGTGATGAGGCACGCTTATGGGCGCAGATATCCTGATTGTAGATGATGATCCACAGATATCGTCTACACTGGCTCAGCAATTGGAGGCCTGTGGATATCATCCCAAGATTGCCGGGGACGGAGCCACCGCTGTTCAGATGCTGAAAGCAGGGGAATACGGGCTCATTCTTCTGGATCTCGCTCTTCCGGACACGAGTGGCCTGCAACTTCTGGAAGAGTGGAGAGAGGAAGGCTTGGCGACGCCTGTCATTGTCATCAGCGGCACGGCAACGGTCCCCGATGCCGTCAGAGCGATGAAGCAGGGCGCTGCAGATTTTCTTGTCAAGCCGATTGATATGCAGATATTGGAAGCCGTGGTGCAGCGGACTCTGCGCTCACAGCAGTTGCGTACCGAGAATCTGCGTTTGCGACAATTGACCGGCGCGGAAGCCGTGGAGTTTCGCGGGAACAGTGATTCCGTGAAGTCACTGCTGCGTGATGCAAAGAAGATTGCCGCGGGGGATCATCCGGT
>CAZJAD010000046.1:4445-7867 GCA_964543855.1 uncultured Alphaproteobacteria bacterium | reverse complement strand
TGCCGGTTCGCTGTCAGGCGAAGTTACTGACTGCCGTGGAAGATCGCGTGTACGAGAGAGTGGGCGGCACTCGAATGCTGGGCTTTGAAGGACGCCTCATTGTGGCAACGAATCGAGACCTTGATACGGAGATCAAGCAGAATCGATTCCGCAGTGATTTGTTCTATCGACTTGGAATGTTTCGCCTTAAGCTTCCATCGTTGCGTGATCGCCCGGAAGATGTATCTGTATATGTCGCCTGGGCCATTAAACAATGCCGGCGGCGATACGGACGAGATTACCAGATGCCCGGCACGGATATCATAGAGAAGCTGATGCAGTATCCGTGGCCGGGTAATGTGCGTGAGTTGATACATCATGTGGAGCGTGCCGCGCTTCTGGCTGATGGCCCGGAGATCAAGCGGTCTCTGTGGCTGTCATTCCCTTCTCTTCCCAGCGATTCGGATGAGCGAAAAGTGGATGATTTGCGACTTGCCCTCCAGTCGTTCAAGAAGGAGCATATTCTGCGAATTGTATCACTGTGTGGAGGAAATCAGACGGAGGCTTCACAGCGTTTGGGGATTGAGCGCACACATTTGAATCGTCTGCTGGCGGAATTCGAAGGACGTCGATGATAAGCCGACGACACCGTTTGAAGCAAGTCGCGCTGGTCGGGCTGTGCTTCGTTGCAGGAGTGATTGGCATTGCCAATGCCATCCTGATTCGGACGGTGCCCATTGATCTGGCCGAACGCGACGGCAGGGTCATCGTTGATCGAGTTCGAACCGATGGCACTTCGAAGCAATTGGCCATACGGCAAGGTGACATTATCCTTCGTATTGACCGCCGCGAGGTGCATTCGTTGGCCGAGGCGGGATGGAAACTGGATCGCATTCGACTGAATGAGACGGTGGAGTATCTTTGTCAGCGGGGCGACTCGGTCTTTGTTGCTGGTTTGGTTGCGGATTACCCGGCCTCCGTTAGCCATGTAATCCTGACTGCTTTTGTGGGGCTGGCCTTTCTTATCTTGGGGTTGTCCGTCTGGTGGTTCGGGATAGGAGATCCAACGGTTGCAGCATTCCTGCGCTTGAATGTCCTCACCGGAATTGCCATCCTTCTCGAATCGGAATGCAATGTGTTCAAGCCGACGCTGGTCCATCATGTGTACTCGCTGGGGTGGATGGTATGTTATGTATTGATCCCAGCGGCGTTTGTTGATTTTGTCGTGAGATTTTCAAGCAGGCTGTATCCGCGCCTCAAGCGGTTTACCCTCCTTCTGTACCTTCCACCCTCTCTACTGATCGTTGCTCTCGGCGCTCTATTCCTTTCAGTCTCCGTGACACGAGACCCGATTTCCATTTCGCTCTATGAGATGGGTTTGCACACTGGTTTGGGAGTGCTCCTACTCATCTATTTCTTGACAGGCTTCTTGCTGTTGGCGGATGCGTGGCTTCGCTCCAACCGTCCCGAGGAACGGAACTGTAATCGGTGGCTTCTGCTATGCGCTCTCGTTGGCGTGGCTCCGTTCATCCTGTTGTACATACTTCCAAGACTTGTGGGTGGGCCGTCATTGATTTCATTCGACCAAAGCCTGTTCTTTCTCCCCATCGCCCCAATTGGCTGGGGTATGGCTGTGGCATCGTTCCGGTTGCTGAAGGTCGAGCGGACGCTGTCGAGAACGATTGTCTATGTTGCCACCGCCGGAATTGTCCTATATGCAATGATCGTGCTGTTCACTTATGGCGCTGGTGAACGCACGCCTCACAGCGTCGGAGCGCTGGCCGCCCTTGTCGTCGTTGGTGTGTTCATTGCCTACCTGGCCGGGCTCTCTCTTGCAAAAGGGATTCGGAGCGTCGTGGATCGGGTCTATTACGGAGATTGGTACAGCTTCCGCGATGCCGTTCGAAATCTTTCGAACCGGCTCTCCGGTTCCATGCTGGAGCAGGACATTATTTCGATCTTGACGGAGCGGTTGCCGGATCTTCTGCGCATTGAAAAAGCGGTTTTGCTCATTCGTAGCGAGGATGACCGATGGGCCATGCTGCCCCAACGACATGCACCGGTAGCGACGGAATTCACAGACACATTGACCAGCCTTGAGGATCTTCTTGTGGAATCGGGGGATGAGACACGAGCCGTGTCCGTGCCGCGTAACCACCCGTTGGCCATCTGGGGTATTGCGGCTGTTTTGCCGCTTGTGCATGCGGAGCGTATCATGGGCTGTCTTCTGTTGGGCAGGAAAGAGTCCCAATCACCCTACAGCGTGCGAGATTTTCAGCTCTTGAATGCCCTGTCGTCTTTTTCCGGCATGGCGATTGCCAATCTGGAACTTCATCACGAGTTGGTAGCGCGGGAGTGCCGGATTGCTGCGGCGGATCTCGCCGGCGGGATTGCCCATGAGATCAACAACGCTTTGTATCCACTGAAGGGCCAGGCGCAGCTCATGCAGCGCAGCATGTCGGAGGAATCAGCGCATCTGTCTGATGAGAAGCTCGCTCGTGCAGCCGATATCGTTGTCGAGATGACGGACAAGATTCAGCGGATCGCGGACAACCTGAATCGTTTGTCCGAACCGATGCATCCCAAGAAGACTCGCGTGAATCTGAATGACATCGCCGAGAGCGCCATTCAAATCCTCTCGGAGACGGCCGGTCGAATCAAGCGATTCCAGAGCGACAATCCGACAGCACCGTTCCAGCTCAGGCGGAATTACGATCCGGACCTTCCCCATGTTGAAGCGGACTCGGGACAGATCAATCAGGTGTTCATCAATCTTATCCTCAACGCGGCGGACGCAATGGAAACGATGGGTCGGGGCGTTCTGACCGTCGGAACAAGTGTCAGCGCAGGTGGCGACTCTGTGATCGGTTATGTTGAGGATACCGGTGTCGGCATCCCGCAAGAATATCTCAAGAAAATCTTCCAGCCGTATTTCACCACCAAAACCAAAGACAAGGGCACGGGTCTCGGGTTGGGAATTGTCCGTTCCATTATCGAGACCCATGACGGCAAATTGGACATATCTTCCAAAGAAGGCCACGGTACACGCGTGGAATTCAGTATTCCGGTTTCTACCCACTCTTCCCCCACGGTTTAACCTCCCACTCTCCTCCAGTTCTCCATTCTGATTTCGCGATTCGGATTCGACAGTTTCGGCTGTCAATCGGCTGAGTTCGTTCGGATTTCAAGAGTGTATGGCTGAACATACAGGTGTATGGTTCGGTCATACACTTTTTTGGTTCCGAATGGGTCGTTAGGTATTGAATCCACTGGGCTTGCGCGGCAGGCACGGGGATTGTTTTATCCTGAGTCAGAACTTGGTCTGCAAATGGTCAAGAGGTCAACCCAAGGAGGTGCGTTATGAAATGCTTGTTCAAATGTATGGCGTCCGTCGCGATGGCCGCTCTGCTCATCATTTCTGATCCCGGCACTCTTTGGGCCGC
>CAZJAD010000046.1:0-4345 GCA_964543855.1 uncultured Alphaproteobacteria bacterium | reverse complement strand
AGCGGGATTGGCCGTTGCCTGTGAAGTCAATTGAAGAGCAAGTACTTTGGAAATATGGGAGAATTGACATGAACTCCAAACTGGTGCGTTCCACTGTGATCTTGTCGATACTGCTTGCCTTGTTCGCTCTATCCGGATGTACGGTCGTCGGCATGGCTGTAGGTTACAGCGCGGATCGAGCGGCGAGAAGAAAGGCGACGGGCTCTGCGGCGCGAGCCGCTTCATTGACACCGGGTCGCCGCGTTACGCTGACAGGTATCAACGGCCGTGAGATGACGGGCGTGTACCAGGGGCTTAGACAACGCCCGGCTTCCGAATATGTCCCTCTCTATGAGCAGGCCCGCGCCGGTCTCTTGGAGGGCACATCCCCCAGAATTGGAGATACGCTGGCGGTGGCGCTGAAGACCGGCAAGACCGTGGAGGCTCCACTGGCCGGTTTTGGCTTGCAGCATCTGTGGCTGAAGTCTACAGAGAGGGATTCACTCACGCAAGTAGCTTCGAGCGATATCGCGGAGGTCACAGACAGTCGTGGCGTTGCTTTTGATACTCCGAGCCTGAGCAGCTTGATGGCATGCGACGGGGTGCCTTCAATCATGGCTCTTCAACTCCGGCACGGTTCAGAGAATGTCGATATTCCGGGTGATCTGATTTCCCAGGTTCGTGTCCATGTGAAACCTCATTACTGGCTGATCGGCGGTTGTATCGGCCTCGCTCTTGACGCCGTTCTGGTCGCCACAGTAATCTCTGCGGCTTCAGCCTGGGATCTTGAATATGGCGGAGGAGGTTTAGGCGGCGGTGGTGGAAGTTGGTATTAATCGATCCGGGTAGAGAAGGAGGGGCAGACCACCGCGAATATTCATGCCATCATCGGTTCAGACTAAACCGGGCTCCTCCATTTACCTGTTCACATGCAGCTTGTGTAAACGGTTTCAAAAACCATAAAGGAATGAGGCGATCATGGATGCGAGAACAATGATCTGTCGGACATTGATTATGGGAATGAGCTTGCTTGTGGGTGGCTCAGCATCAGCGTTTCCCTGGTCTCAAGTGGAGAAAGGATATGAAACCGGTGCGCCTGCTGAATCAGCTCGCGACCGATTTCTTGTGGGTCGATACGAAGCCGGCGCAAAGAAACCCAAATTTCCTCCGCCCGACGAGAGGAAAAACATTAAAGAAGCTCGCAGGGTTTTGGACAGTTATCCCCGGATCAGCATCTATGGAGGTTATTTGCTCAGGTTCCAGGATGATTTGGAATTGAACAGCTCGTTCCGGCGATTTGAAGCTGCGTATGGCTTCCAGGGAAGTCACGAATATGCCGGCAGTCGCGAATCCTGTTCGATCGGGCTGCGTTTGTATGTCGCGCAGCGGTGGAGTCTCTGCTGTGAATACGCACCGGGTGGCGAGGCCACCCTGAGTTCCATCAGTCTGAGCGGTCTGTACTCGGTTATTCAGACACGCGAGGTTTCGGTTTCCATTGGAATCGGCGGTGTTTCACAACGGCTTCAAGCAGAACGTGAGTACAACTACTCGCTCGAACCTCCACCGGGATACACCAGCTCAACCCTGCAGAAGATTTCGATTGACACCGGAAACCAGACGGGGTGGCTATTCAGTACGGTACTCGATTTCTGGGGTCAAGCCTCCGGGCACACGACCGGGTTCTTCCTGGCTTTGCAGTACATTTCAGCGCCCACGGTATCGAAATCCTTGCGGCTCCCACACACGGTGACGGAGGAGGCAACAGAGATGAGGATATCCATGACCAACGTGCTGGTGAGCGGAGGTTTGACATTCACTTTCCAGATATGAGATGTCGCGCTGTCAACAACAGTTTCACAAGAGAGATAATGGTTTGTAACCGATTTGTCTGACACACTTGAAGGAGGAAAAGCAAATGAAAAAGCACTGCAGCCATCTCTGCATTATGCTCACCGCAGGAATGGTGTTGCTCACAGGCTGCTTCTCATCGAAATACATGGTGCGGCCCACAGAGTTGAAAGAATCTGACGATGGACCGATGGCCGTTTTGACCCAGGACGGTACAATCTACAGCCTGGATTATGGACTTGTCACGATCGAGACTGTCGCCGGGAGGGGCGTACGTTATTCGGTCGACGGCGCGACGGATTCATCTTTCTGGTCGATTCCCATTTCCGAGATCGAGTTAGTCCAGACCGCCCGTGTCGACATGATGAAGAGTCTGTTAATAACGGGAGTGGTAGGGGTCCTTGCTGGAGTTGCGATTGCTTCAAAAGCCGCGCCGGATGCTGGAGCAGATGCTGATGTACACCGCGTTCGACCATACACGGGCGGGGGAGGGGGATGGGAAGGAACATGCCCGTTGGTTTTCACTTTTGACGGTGAGGACTATCATCTTGAATCAGAAACGTTTGCTGGGGCTGTATGCCAAAGCCTGGAATTCACCAATATCGAACGGCTGCAACATCTGCGAGAAATTGACGGCGCTTATCACCTTGTGGTTACTAATCAGCAGCCCGAGTCTCATTTCGTCAACGAATTAGGGCTTCTTGCTGTGGATCATTCTCCGGGTGCTCAGGTCATCCCCGATGTTACCGGTCAGATCCGAACCGTGCGTCATCCTGTGGCTCCGTCATCTGCTTGGAGTTTGGACGGCAGAGATATCACCGGCTATGTAGAAGCTGTCGACGAAAGAAGGTGGGAAAGTGAACTCCAGGCGGTCGATCTTTCCATTGAAGAAAATCTGCGCGATGGGCTCGTATGCGAATTTCCTAAACCGGAAGGAGCGACTCAAGCGAAGCTCATCATAAATGGCAAGAACAGTAGTCTGTGCAATTATGCTTTGGCGGCCATGTTCTCTCAAGGCGAGACAGAGAGACTCAAGTGGTTTCACCAACTCAATACAAACGCCGAGGAACGGGAGAAGTATGTCGGGTGGATCGTCCGAGAAGGAGGATTGGACGTATCTGTTTGGAGTAATGGGGACTGGGTTAAACAGGGTTGGTTTCCAAACGTGGGTCCCCACGTTTCTGCAGAAAAGATGATCGTATTGGATGTCAGCAAGGAGGGTGCCGACAAAATCAGGGTGAAAATAGAAACCGCCAGAGATCTGTGGTACATCGACGGGATCGCTATGGATTTTTCGGAAGATGAAGAGATTACAGTCACTCCTATGGCGATTCGCAGCGCAATCACCGAGTCAGGATTAGATGTCTCTCATCTGCTTGCCAGTTCCGACTCACTCTACTATGCTTCAATGCCCGGTGAGTATGCCCGGGTAGTCTATGAGGCGGTTGCTCGAAATCCTGAGATGGAGCGTTCTATCGTGATGAAATCCCGCGGCTATTATTACAGATGGGCTCAACCCAATGAATATGAAATCAGCCGGGAGACAATCGAACGTGTGTTGAGAGAGCCGCTGTATGGAAATCGTTTCTTTCTGCCCAAGTGGCGAGAGGTGAAAGCACAACATACACTCGTGGGATCGGGGAGACCGCATTTCAAATTAGACTGATATATGTAGCGGTTTGGCATTCTCCCATCCGTCGCTGTGGAAAAAAATCGTGGGTCACATCATGCCGAGGGGAAGCTTTTTCGGTTATCATTTGCCGATCGGTGTTGTCGGTCTACTGGCAATGACGCTCGCGATGGCCAACATCGCCCAGGCTCAGAAATGTGGGTTTCATGGAATCTACATGGAACCGAATGGCCCGGACGCGGAGAACTACAGCGACCGTGATTGGGGCTATGGCCTGCATTTCGTGTTGCCACTGCCTCGTCCGGTCCACATGTTCGGCCTGGTGATGGGTTTAGAAAACATCATTATGGGAATGGACAGCCGGGAGAGTTACGATTCAGGCAGTCGCAGCTATGTGGAGGAAGACATTACACAGCGATACACGCGGCTTTTTATCGGAGGTGAATTGGGAGGACATGGTCGCGGTTTCTTTCGGCCGCACATCGGGATGAATTTCGCGATTGTCAACTATGGCTTTACGGTTGATGTGGAGCGTTATGATGATGAAGAAGATGATTTCATCACACAGAATTTCAAGCGCGACAACCACTGGGTTTTTGGGCACGACCTTACGCTCGGTCTTGACCTCCGCATAAGTCGCGGACTATTCGTGGATGTTGGAATTCGCTACCTGAAGACCTATTGCGTGCCGGTGCAGTTGAATCAGGGTCTTACGACAGTGCATCCGGAGTACTTCCAGATCTATCTGGCAGTGGGATGTCATACGGATGTGTCGGAATTCTATGATGAGTCCGACTGATGATATCTAGCCATCAGCAGTTCAGAACAGGAGGGTAAAAACATGGCGGCTTTCATTTGGATCATTATTCTCACTTGCACAATCACGCT
>CAZJAD010000045.1:4199-16845 GCA_964543855.1 uncultured Alphaproteobacteria bacterium | reverse complement strand
GAGCGCTCCGGTGCGCTCATCACCGCGCTCATTGCAGCAGACTTGGGACGGGAAGTGATGTCGGTTCCCGGCTCCGTACACAATCACAAGTCGCGGGGCTGTCACGCGCTCATTCGCGAGGGCGCGACCCTCGTCGAAAATGCCGCGCAGGTTCTGCGTATCCTGCGAGTTGGAGCGAAGGCACGGGCTGGACTTTCTGAGCAAGCGGAACTGCTCGAGCCGGACATGCCGGAAGAAGAGAAGCGCATCTATCACCTGTTGGATCAGAGTGATGCCAGGCATATCGACGCCATCGCCGAGGCGCTGAACCTGTCGGTGGCGGAGGCATTGGGGACACTGCTCCTGATGGAACTTAAGGGAATTGTCAGGCAATTGCCGGGGAAGTATTTTGTCCAGCTTTAATCTTGAGAATCTGGCGTTTCATCCCTCGCTCTTCGAAGGTGCCACGGTTTGCCTGTTCGAAGACGATGGCGTCGAAACGGATCTCTTCCCGTTGACCGTGCTTCGGCCTGTCTGGGACATGCTGGTGGGCACGGGCACAATCATCGATCATGTTCAGCGGGCTTCGGAGATGTCTCTCCAGCTGAGGCCGAGAACTCATCTCCAGAGGCTTTGTGACGAGCTCTGGCCGGATGCGGTCCGTTCGACCGAACGAGAGGATGTCGTTTTCCTGAATGGGCGCGTTTTCGAATTGCGACCGGAACAGACCCATGACTTCGTGCCGCTGCCGGAGACGGCGGTCGATGATGAGGGTCGACTCCTTTTCGCGCGGCGAAGTGCGACGATTGCGCGCAGGCTGCTGGCTGACGGCGGAAACAACCTCGCCGAGCTGCTCGTTCAACAGGGAGGAGTATCGGCGCTCCCGGCAGGCTGGCGCTGCCGGATTGCTCGGCATGTTTGGGATCCGATGCTGGCCAATGCGGACCTTCTGCAAGCGCAACTCGGCGCATCGAATGATGCCTTCTTGGGTGCGCGACCATTGCGGGATCCGGGGCCGGGGGTCGATGTGTGCGGTCGACTGAGCGGAGCGCCAATCTTCGTGGGGCCCGAGGTGAAGATTCATCCGGGAGTGGTTCTCGGCAATCATACCGGTGCAATTTTCATCGGCGCAGGGACCGAAATTCTGCCTCACAGTTATCTGGAAGGTCCACTTTTTGTTGGTTCTCATTGTCTCATCAAGGCGGGCGCGAGGCTCTACAGCGGTTCATCTTTTGGGCCGGTGTGCAAGCTGGGCGGCGAAATTACTCAGAGTATCATTCAGGGCTATTCCAACAAGCAGCACGACGGTTTCCTGGGACACGCCCATCTGGGACAGTGGGTGAACATCGGTGCCGGCACGAACAACTCCGATTTGAAGAACAACTATGAGTCCGTGCATGTGGAAGTCGGCGGCCGATATCTCGACACCGGTCATCGCCATATTGGCTGTTTCATTGGAGATCATACGAAGACCGGCATTAACACAATGTTCAATACGGGCACGGTGGTAGGGGTGGCGTGCAATCTCTTTGGCGCCGGATTCCCGCAGCGTTTTGTGCCGTCGTTCCACTGGGGAGGGGCCGAGCGTCTTCTGCCAGTGCCCCTCAGCCGCACATTGGAGACAGCGCGCGCCATGATGGCCCGCCGCGAGAAAGTACTGTCGGAAGCTGCGGAAGAATTGATGCGTCGCCACTATGAGTTCATCGTAAAGAAGGAGAGACGAGCGTGAGACGAAGAGGTTGGGTCGCTATGGCGGTCACGGTCGCCGTGCTTGTGAGTGTGGGGGCTCTCTGGGGACCATACCTTTGGGCTGATGCCAAGGATGTCAACCGGCAACTGGCCAAACTCAGCTATGTGTTGAGGGTGGTTCGCGATGTGTATGTGGAAGAGCCGGATATGGGAGAGCTGCTGGATGGGGCCATTCGTGGGCTGTTGGAGAAGCTGGATCCTCATTCCGTCTACATCCCGGCGGACGCGCAGAAGCGCATCAAGGAGCGATTCGAGGGTGAATTCGAGGGGATTGGTATCCAGTTTGTCATCCAGAACAAGGTGCTGACGGTGGTTTCCCCGATCCCGGGCACGCCAGCCGACCGGCTGGGGATTCGAGCCGGGGACAGGATCATCAAGATCGAGGGCGTCTCTGCTTACGGCATTACCAACGAAGAGGTTTTCGAGAAGTTGCGCGGCCCCAAGGGGACGCAGGTGACGGTGACGATCTCGCGCGAAGGAATTCCAGACCCGATGGACTTCACGATTACGCGGGACAAGATACCCATCCATTCGGTGTCGGCGGCACTTCTGCTCGAGGACGGTCAAACCGGCTACATTAACATCATGCAGTTTACCGCGGTGACCGAAGAAGAAGTCTCGCAGGCCATGGACAGTCTACTGAACATCGGTATGAAGCGGCTCCTCCTCGATCTGCGTGGCAATCCCGGTGGCTACCTGAACCAAGCCTGGCGTGTGGCAGATCTCTTCATCCCCGACAAAGGTAAGACCATTGTCTATACGAAGGGTCGCATTCCCAAGAGCAATCAGACCTATTCTTCAACCGGCCGAGGAAAGAAGTACGACTTTCCCCTCATCGTCCTTATCAGTCATGGCAGCGCATCCGCCTCGGAGATTGTCTCCGGAGCCGTCCAGGACCTTGACCGGGGTTTGGTTGCGGGGCAGACCAGTTTCGGCAAGGGCCTGGTGCAAACGCCGTTCGACCTTCCGGATGGATCGGTTGTTCGAATCACAACGGCTCGCTACTACACGCCTTCGGGCCGTCTGATCCAGCGGCCCTATGATAAAGGAGTTGCGGATTACATCGAGGAAGGACGAAGCGATCGAGATGAGAGTGGGGTTGACACTACTGATCGGGAGGTCTATTACACGGCGTCCGGACGACTCGTCTTCGGCGGTGGCGGCATTCGACCCGATACGATCATCGCGCCAGATATGGCGAGCGCGCAAACCTACCAACTCATGTCGAAACGGCTCTTTTTTGAGTATGCTTCGGATTTTGCCTTGAAGCACCCGGATCTCGGCGAGGATTTCTCACAATTCTCGAAAGAGTTCCAGATTACGGATGAGATGCTGCAAGATTTCCGTGAGCTTGTTCGGGCCAAAGACATCGAGCTGGATACCGCAGCGTGGAATGCGGACGAAGGTTTTATCAAGGACGCGCTACGAGGAGAGATTGCCAGCACGCTCTTTAACCGTCGTCAGTACTACTACGCGGTTCGGGTGCAGGGTGACAGACAAGTCCAAACGGCGCTCACCCTCTTTGACCGGGCGGCCGAGATTGCTCATTCAAGGCCCAGTGGAGTGGTGGACTGAATCGGGCAAGCGGCTGTCGTGGAGATTAGCTGCACCCCGGGAGAGACTTTAGTCAAGGCAAGCGCGCGATACCCGAGCGATAGGGTGCCGCGCGCATTTCGTCTGGCTTCCGGTAGGAGACGAACTCACAAGTGGGTCTTATGGCTTGGTTACTCTGCTGTTATGCCGCTGCGCAGAGCCGGGCCGGTTGAGTGGGAGTTGCGTTGAGGCCGCCGGACCTGGGATGATGACGTCTATAGGCTTGTTGTTAAAGGAGTTGGGTCGGCATCATGGATGTGCAGTGGCTGCAATGAACCGTGGTTTGGAGGGAGCGAGAGCTACTGAGGGTAAGGGGAAGGAGTGTGCAGATTTTCACTTGCGATTTAGGCGGAAGTTGGGTATATTACATACTTAAATTGAACTACTTTACAGCGAAGCCATCGAGAAAACCTCGCTCATGAACTTGCCTTCTCTTCGCTTTTATTTTTGTGTCCTCGTGCTCGCGGTGCTGCTTCTGCCCCGTGCGGGTTTTGCGGCGAAGGATCCAGACCTCCAGGCGGCTCATGCTTATGCGGAGGCACAGAAGTGGGACGCCGTCATCGAGAAGGCGCGGATTGTTCTTGGCCGTGACTCCAAATCTGTGGAAGCACGCTGGCTCTTGGGAGTGGCTCAGATTGCTCTCGGAGATACCGTCGAAGGTGTTGAGCACTTGAAGCAGGTGCTGTCGACCAAGCCGACGGATGTCGGTAGCCTCGTCCCCGTTGTGGACGCTCTGCTGGCCCGAGGTGATGTGGAGGAGGCAGAGCAGTTTGTGGCCGCCGCTGAAGCCAAAGATCGCCGGGGCAAACTCTGGGAGATCAAAGCGAGCCGGGCGCGCGTTCTGGCCAGTCAGGGACACAACACGGAGGCCATTCGGATTCTCGCTGAAGCGACTGCGAAGAATCCGGAGAACCCTCTCTACCCGAAACTCTTGGCTCGCGTCTACCGGGATCAGAATGTTCTCGTCTTGGCCATTGATCATTATCGCCACGCTATCGAGCTTGCTCCGACCGATGCGCAGCTTCGTTTCGAACTTGCTCAGGTGCTTCTCAACAACAAGCAGTTCGACGAAGCCATGGCAGAGTTCAAGACGGTGCGGGACGCCGATTCGACGAATATCGAGGTAAACTACCAGATTGGGAAGCTGTATTTCGCTGCGAGTCGGTATGTCGAAGCCTTGGAACCTCTGCAGGCGGCTGTCAAAGACCGGCCGAAGCATTTCTATTCGCAATATCTGCTTGGGCAGACCTATCGCAATCTTGGCGATTTGCCCATGGCTGAGCGATCGCTCCGTGAAGCCCACGAGCTGCGACCGCACCGTCGGGAAGTCATTGTGCTGCTGGCGAAGACAATGGAGGATCAGCGAAAGTACGCCGGTGAGATTGGGTTCCTGCGTTCGGTGTTTGCCGATACGACGACCGACGCGGAGTTGCTCACGATGGCAGGTGATGCGTATTACAACCTTGCCTCTCGGGATACTGTGGGGCAATTGAAGGTGCTTCACTACGATTCCGCGGCGGTTTTCTTCAAGCGGTCGCTTGTGGCCGACCCGGCGCAACCCCGGATCACGTACCGGGTGGCAACGGTGCACTACAACAATGACCAGCTTGATTCCGCTATTGTCTATTACAAGAAAACGCTCGAACTGGAGCCCGATAAGTGCGGGGCGATGATTAACATGGGCTACAGCTACGGGCGCATGAAAAAGTGGACGGAAGCTATCGAAGCTCTGAGACAGGGAACCCTGTGCGACAATGTCAATGTATCAGCGCGTTCGTATCTGGCGTCAATCCTGGCGGCTCGGGGTTTCCAGAATGATGCGATCAAGGTTTACGAAGAAGTTACCCGTTTAGATTCGGCCAACTGCGATGCCTACGGCCAGATGGGGCTCATCTATTTCAATCAAGAGCAGTATGTTCCAGCGATTCGTAATCTGAGACAGGCCGTGACCTATTGCCCCGACCGGGGGGATTTCTGGAGTCTGTTTGGCTATGCAAACTGGTCGCATTTCCTGAAGATTCGGGAGAGAATTCGCGACAGCCACGATGGGCTGATTCCTGGCGACGAGCTCTTGGCTGAGGGCGGGGACTATCTGTCGGGGGCCGAGCGGGGGTTTGGGCAGGCGCTTCGCTTCAAGCCAAGCGACAAAGACTTGAAGGAGACCTACGAAGCCGTCACAGAATACAAGAAACGCCTCGGTGGCAAATGAGGCGTGGAGCCACGTCGGGCGTTTTTCTTTCTAATTCCGTGAATTCTATTGTCATCTTTTCATCATCGTTGATTTCTACTTGAGAGGTTCTGGGAATGAAACAAGGTGCTTTTACAACGATCGTTCTGATCGTAGCGTTGGTGATCAGCTGCGCGGTTGTTTTCGTGTGGCTTCCAGCGATTGATGTGGTGGATCCCACGACCCATCGCGCAGTCAATCCGATCATACACCAGGTTGTGCAGGCTGGCCCCCTCGTCGCAGCGCTCCTGACTATGTTGATCATGGTGGTTGCGTATGTAGTGGAGCGCATTCTCACTCTCCGAAAGGCTCGCGGGACACGGATTATTCAAATCTTCTTCGCAGAGTTTTCCAAGGCGATTCGAGAGGGGAAGTTGGAGGATGCATCGGGGCTTTGCGACCGGCAGCGAGGTTCGGCAGCGGCCGTACTCAAAGCCGGAATTGACCAGTATCGGCGGCTGGTTGGTGCCGCTGAAATTTCGCCCGAGAAGAGGCTGTCGGAGACTCAGCGCGCGATTGATGAGGCGCGCCTGATCGAAATTCCGATCCTCGAGCGCAACCTCATCGCTCTCTCGACGATTGCGTCGACGGCGACGATGGTCGGCCTTTTAGGCACGACGATCGGTATGATCCGTGCGTTCGCCGCCATGGCGCGTCAGGGGGCACCCGACGCGATCCAGCTCGCGATGGGGATTTCCGAGGCGCTTGTCAATACGGCCGGGGGGCTCGCGGCGGCGATTCTCGGTATCATCTCTTATAATTTCTTTGTCAACAAGGTGGACCAGTTCAACTATAATATTGACGAAGCGTCCTATGTGATGGTCGAACTCTTGAAGGAAAAGGAGGCGTAGTGCCGTGGCGGTTCCAAAGCCAAAACGCATCCCGATCAAGATTGACATGACGCCGATGGTGGACATCGCCTTTCTTCTTCTGGTCTTCTTCATGTCGACGACCCAGTTCAAGCCACCCGAGGAGTTTTCGGTGAGTTTGGCGGCCAGCCATTCCGAGATCAAACTCCCCGAGTCTGATGTTGTCATCATCACGATTCCGAAGGCGAACAAGATCTTCTTGACCACTGGCGCGGCCAATCTGGACCTCAAGCACGGGTTCATCAAGGAGACGGAGACCGGCCAAGTCACGAGCAAGGAATTCTCCACGCGTGAGCTCCCGGTTGTCATCACGAACTACCGGCTGCACAATCCGAAGGTTCGTATTATCGTGAAGGCGGACAAGGAGGCCGACTACGGGCTGGTGGAAGATGTGATGGGCGCTCTTCAGAAGAACAAGATGACCCGATTCCATCTCATCACTGAGCTCGAGACCGAGCCCGAGGGTGTTCGGCCGGTTGGAGAGGCTGGATAAGGAGGACTGTGAATGGCTGCTGTTGATGCTGCCGGACCGAAGGAACGTGGTGGCGCAAAGGCGTGGAAGCGCCCTCGGGTTGCTATCCGGATCGACATGACGCCGATGGTGGACATCGCCTTCCTGTTGCTCGTCTTCTTCATGGTGACGACCGTCTTCCGATTGCCTCAGGCTATGGAGATCAATCTCCCCCCGGAAACCGAAGTCCCGACGGAGCTGGAGGTCGGCGAGTCGCGCCTTTTGACCCTGCGGGTTATCGAGACCGATGAGCTATTCTATAATGTAGGGAATGATCTACCCCAGCCCTTGCCGTGGGATTCGCTGCGGCCCAAGCTCCTGGAGCGGAGAGCGGCTGTCGGCCTGGACAAAGAGGGACGCAGCCGCCTGATTATCGTGGCTCGGATTTGCCGACTGGCAAACTATGAGAGCATGGTCAACTTGATCGATGAGTTCAATGTGGCCAAGACGACTCGCTTCAGTCTGGATCGCTACACCTTCGCAGACGATTCGGTGCTGCGGCTTGGGGGTGTCCCTGCGAATTGCATGGCCCTTGTCGCCGAAGCGGAGGCCGCCGAGGCTGCTGCCGCGGCAGAAGCGGGCACCGAGGAAACAGGTGAATAGTATAATAGGTGAGAGCTCTATCCGCCAGTGCAACAAGTGTATGTTCCGACACGTCCTATGAAGTGGAGGCCTGACAGGGACATGCGCAAACGGGCTTAGCGGAGAGGAGGTAAACGATGGATGTTTATGAAGAACTGACCAAAGACCGTTACGGTTCTTTCGAGTTGAGGAAATATCTGAAGCGTTACCTCTGGATTGGCCTTGCCGTCTCCGTAGGTCTCCATGGGACGGCCGTCGGTTCTTATGTTGCGGCACTGGCCCTGACCCGAAAGCCGCCTCCGCCCAAGCGTGTCGTGGTTCTGGATCCGTCCATGCTTGGCGCTCCTCCGTCCATCACGGACAAGACGGTCCCACCGACGATCAAGGTGGCCCAACCGAAGATTGCGCCACCGGCGGCGGCCAAGCCGGTCGCCGTGCCGGATGAGGAGGAGAAGGAAGAAGTGACGATTCAATCGCAGGAGGAGCTTGCCGTGGCCGCCACGCCAGCGGAGGACACCACGCTTTTCGGCGGCGACGATGTGGAGACGGTGTTCAAGGAGCTCGAACTTGGGGACCTCATTCCGTCTTCGGAGACTTTTACGCCCTACGAGGTGGCTCCCCAGCCCATCGTCAGTCCAAAGCCAGATTATCCTGAAATGGCCAAGACAGCTGGCGTGAAGGGGAAAGTGGTCGTGCAGATCTATGTGGACAAGAAGGGGGATGTGCGCAGATGGGAGATCATGGCCGCCAAGCCGGCTGGTCTTGGCTTTGAGGAGGAGGTCATCAAAGTCATCCAGAAGTGGAAGTTCACACCCGCGATTCAGCAGAACAACCCCGTGGGTGTCTGGATAGCCATTCCCTTCAATTTTGAATTCAAGTAGTAACCTCGTCGGGCCTCATTCACGAGGCCCTTTTCGTTCGCCTCTCCGGGTGCAGGATAGTGCGTCTGCTTCGACTTGGCCTGCCGATTTTCTTTTTGGTGATGGGCACAGGGATTCTTGCTGGCTGGATCTTTCCGGGATTGCCGCCGGGCACGGGCATGCGCCCCATGCTCGGCGTTGTAACCGTCCTTTTTGGCCTTTACCGCGGCGTGGTTTTTCTTCTTGCGCCCCCGCCGCCGCGTCGCCCATACGGCGGGTTTCGTGACAGGTTTCTGCGTGAGAGCTCGGCAAAGAAGACTTCCAACGGGGACAATGAATCAAAGACTGTATAGTCTCGCCATAGCGCTTGTGCTCGGCTTGATCTGGCTTGCCGGGTGTGCTCCTGCCGGGAAAAAAACCAGTCCCACTTCGGGGTCCGCATTCATCTACGCCTCCTCATCCACCGAGCATTTGGGCGTGGAATTGGCCAAACGGTTCGAAAGCTATTATACGGACGCACGCATTGATCTTGCACAGCTCCGGACACGCGTGGCGGTTGACTCTCTTCTTTTTGGCTCGCTGGAACAGATCTTCTTGGACCGACCGCTTCTGGAGGCGGAGTCTCTGGTTGCCGCCCAAAACAGCATACCCATCTACCAGTACCCGGTGGCGACGCTGCCGCTCTATTTTGGGGTACATCCCGACAACCCGGTCCGGGCCATTGATTCGGTGGCGCTGCGCCGGTTTCTTACCGGGACATGGGAGAGCTGGGACGAGGTTGGGGGCCCGGATATCCCGTGCCATCCTTATGTGCCGCTTCCCGGCGAGGGAGGCTGGGAAGCACTCATGAGTTATTTCGGCCTCCTGGATAAGGTCATTGCGGTCATCTGTACGACTCAGGCGGACCTCGTTGAAAAGGCCGAGGCCGATGCTGGAGCGCTGGCGGTTGTGTCCCTCCCGATCAATCAGACGCACCTGCGCAAGCTGTGGTGGCGAACGGGCACCATCGAGATCCCTCCCAATATCAAGACAATCGTTGAACCGCCCCGTTATCCCTTCAAGCTCACGATCGCTTACATTACGAACCGGCAGAAGTCGGATGTGGCCGCCGGTTTTCTCACCTTCATTGTCTCGAATGCCGGACAGAAGGTGGTCGCTGACGCGGGTTACCGACCGGCGACGATTCCGGTGCGCGTCGTCGAGATGTTCTGAGACGGGCCTGTTGGATGTGCGACAAAGCGGAACTTCGTACCGCTGTAAGGGTTGAAGTTTCGTTTATTTTTTTGTGGAAAAGCGGCAAGAAGGCCTATAGGGCAAAATCCAAAACATTACACTAAGGGAGAGCTATCATGGAATTCTTTGTTTTTGCAGTCATCATCATCTTGGGAACGGGGATCGCTGCCATGTCTGTACCTCACATGCGCACAGCCGTGTACGCGGGGGGCGGAGTGCTGCTATTGATTCTGCTGGCGGCCACGGGGCTCGTGGTGGTGCCGGCGGGCCATGCGGGGGTTGTGGATGTTTTCGGTCGTGTGCAGAAGACGTCGCTGATCAGTGGCATGCGGGCCAAGCTCCCTTGGGCGCGCGTGATTATGATGAATATCCAGCTTGCGGAACTCAAAGAACACGCCGAAGTCCCCGCCAAGAACGGACTGAATCTGGGGATGGATATTTCCGTTTGGTATCGGCTCAATGCGGCCACCGCCCCGCGAGTCTATCGTGAACTTTCGATCGCGTATGCGCACACGGTCGTTGCCCCCCTTATGCGTTCCGAACTGCGCGCGGTAACGGCGATGCATGAACCGATGTTCCTTTACACTTCCGATCGAACGCTCATCGCCAATACCATCATGGAATCGGCATCGCCCATCCTGATGGAAAAGGGGGTTATTCTGGAGAAGGTACTTCTTCGTGAGGTTACCCCGCCCGATGAAGTACGCAAAGCCATCGAGCAAGTGACCGCCGCTGAAAACGAGGCGCGGCGTATGGAATTCGTCATCGCCAAGGAGACGCAAGAGGCCGAGCGCAAGCGCATTGAAGCGAAGGGCATCTCCGATTTCCAGCGCATCGTTATGAGAGATATCACGGAAGGGCTGCTTCGCTGGAAGGGCATCGAGGCAACCGCCAAGCTCGCTGAATCATCGAATGCAAAGATGGTCATCATCGGTTCGGGCAAGGATGGGCTGCCGGTTATCTTGAACCCGTAGTCAGGATTTTGGAGTGAACGACGAATGCGGTACTTGTTGATTGACAGAGTAACACCAAGACGCCCGATAGTGGCAGCAGTGCTCGCACTGGCTCTGATCGTCACCGGAGGGGCGGCGGAATTGGCTGCACAGCCACTGGGCATCGTGGATACGGTCGGGACAACGTACATCAGCCGCCAGCACAGCGGCGAAGTAGGCCGCACGATTGCACTCGACGCTTCCGGGTCCGTCCATGTTTGCTGGATGAATGCCATGGATGACAATGTCCCGCCAGCGGAGCGTCACATATCTTACGGCGTGCGGTCCCCTGAGGGCGAATGGGTCATGCCGGGAGGATGCCGTGTCGATATCGGCTCCCGAGCGGGCTACGGAAATCTCGCCCTTCGACCGGAGGGTCGAGCGATGGTCGCGTACCATGGCAATGGCGGAATGCAGGCTCAAGCCCAGGTCTGCGTGGATTATCTTCCGAGAGTGTGTGAGTTCGACTGCTATGAGTTCCCCGGTCAGCCTTACATGATGATTGAGCCGCACATCGCCGGTGACCTTAGCGGCCGTGTCCATGCCATCTTCACCGATATGACCACGGAGGCGGATTCGTTCGGCGTCTGGTATTCGTCAGCCATATACGACACAATCACGGCGCAGTTCGAGGGCACGGACGCTGTGCGGGTCGGGTCGCAACTTCTCTCATCGCACAATGTCGCCGGTTCGCGCCACAGCGCGAGAGTCGCCATTGCCTGGAGTGACCTCCGGCCGGATTACGAGGGCAATTACCATCAGTACAACAACGACATCTTATTGATGATTTCTGAAGATGGTGGCACAACATGGGGAGAGGTGACCAATGTCACTTCTTTTCTCCCACCGGATCTGAGTGCGCTGCCGGATACTCTGCTTGCCGATCAAGATACGCTGCGGTCCTTCAACGACTGTGCGCTTCTCTTCGATGAGGAAGACAACCTTCACATCGCCTTCACGACGATTGGCTATTGGGCAATCGAGGGTATGACGACCGACAAAGCCAGCATGATCTGGCACTGGAGCGAGGCGACGGAAGTATTTTCACCGCTCGCCGAGGGCTGGGAGGAATTCGACGGTTCTCTCCCCGCCAGCCTTGACCATATGATTCAGCAACCGTCCCTGGGAATTGACACGACAGCGGGATTCCTCTACTGCACCTACATGCACTCGAATCCCGCCGATGTTTCTCCGGGGGGTCTTGTGGCTGCTGACATTTGGGCAACAGTCTCGACGGACGGCGGCATGGCGTGGGCCGAGGGCATTAACCTCTCATGGACGGTCGGTGACACTCAGGCCACGGCTCACGAACGCGATGCGTCGCTGGCCGAAGTCGTGGACGGCAATCTGCGCATTTTCTTTCAGGGTGACATCGATCTTGACGGTGCGGTACCGAGTCTGAATCCTGTTCTCTATCAGGAGGTTCCGGTGGCTGAGATTCCAACGACGCCGTTGATTCCATGGCGTCCGCTTCATGTTGATTACTCCAGCGCGCCACCGGTGCCGAGCAGCACTCCGGTCACCTTCCACCTCTTGCCGAATTACCCGAATCCGTTCAATGCCGTGACCGTGATTCCTTTTGAGCTGCGTTCGCCCAGGAAAGTCTCTCTCATCATTTACGATATCCTCGGACGCGAGGTCGCCAAGCTTATCAATGGAGAGGATTACCCGGTCGGCACGCATCGCGTCTCATGGTCAGCGACTTCACAGGCGAGTGGTCTTTTCTTTGCCCACCTGAAAGTGGATGGGAAGCAGGCTATTCGCAGACTCGTGCTGTTGAAGTAAATGAGACCTGTGCAGCACATTGCCTTGCCTTTTGGTCGTGGCACCGTGACGATTGATGTGCCGTCGGGTGCGACTGTGCTCCGAGCGCGTGCCACGCCTGCGCTTCCGGCTCCGGTGCACGAGGTATCAAAGGCACTCGCCGAGCCGATTGGCACGCCACCGCTTCGCAAGATCGCCGAGGGGAGATCGAGTGCGGTCGTGGTGCTGTGCGATTTCACACGACCCATGCCACACAAGGTTATCCTTGCGCCGCTTCTTGACGAAAT
>CAZJAD010000045.1:0-4099 GCA_964543855.1 uncultured Alphaproteobacteria bacterium | reverse complement strand
ATACCGGAGTTGCGTTTTGCCGGAAGTGTCAGCAGATCGACTGCGAGGCGGCAGATGTTGTCGTGACGACCTCGGCCGGATGGCCGCTCGACGCAACATTCTATCAGGCGATCAAGGGCCTGACGGCAGCTCTGCCGGCTCTGAAACCCGGAGGAACGCTTGTTCTCGTCGCAGAGTGCTGGGAGGGACTGGGAAGCCGACCGTTTCGAGACGAACTGGCGACGATTAACGATGCTGATGAGTATCTGAATCGTATCGCCCATCGCTCTGAGATTGAGATTGATCAGTGGCAACTGGAGGAGCTTTGTAAGGTGCTGCGGAAAGGGAAGGTCATCGTCTACTCCCCGCAGCTCCGCGAGGAATATGCCGGTGATCTGTTCTTGATGGTGGATGAACTGGGGCCAGAGCTGGTAAGTGTGTTAGCTGAGGCCGGAGACGAGGCTCGATTGACGGTCATCCCGCAAGGGCCCTATGTCCTGCCATTGGCAGGGGCACTTGCTTGAACGCGGAGACAAAATCGGACAATTAGGTGCTGATTTCTATGCTATCGGAGGCATGCTCCGAGAGCGGCGAATTTCTCGTCAGAAATCGGGCAATCTCCCGACAGGTGGGGAGATAACATTTGATTAGGCGAGCTGGTGGGTATTGCTTTTTTTGGGTTCGTTGGTTATATTTATTTTACTTGGATGAACGGCAGCGGGACGTGGCTACGAGGAGCGCGCGGCAGGGTAGAAGACCAATAGACAGCAAACATTGCGGGAGTGGCCCACGGCGTGACGGATGTGGGCTGCCTTGTCGTGCAGGATTAGCGGTTGTTTGAGGCCTGCAAGTCGAAGGCGCAATGAAACCCCTGACTTTGGTACAGAGCGGGTTTCCTTCGCGCCTCTTTTGTTGGCATGGTGCTCGATGCAGAAGTGGGGGATCTTTCGGATACATGGAGGGATGTGAAGCATGAAACAGGGGATATTGTTCAGTGGTTCAAGGGAAGTCATGACAACCGATGTTCCACGAATCCTATTGCTGGTCGGACTCATTGCGGCCCTGCTTCTGTTTGGCAGCGTGGGCACGACATGGTGTGCAGTCGAAGAGACTCGGGTGACTCTGAACTGCGGCGCGCATGCGATGGAGATGACCTACATCGCATTCACTTGGAATGGGACAGTGGTTTTCGAGGATCCTGACCCACCGATGATGTGCGGACCAGATGGCGGAGCGTCGATACTCTATTCATTCAGTACTCCTCTGGAGATCGACGGTTTTCGATGCGATTATATCGCCGATGAAGGAGATCCGACGCAGGTCGTGATTCAGAGCGGTGAATTCCGCTGGCACATACCGCTCAATCTGCCGTGTCCCAGTCCAGGAGGGACGATTAATCCGCCCATGGGAATGCCGGAGGAAAACGGTGGATTTGCCGTTGTATCGAACAGGGATGTGCTCGTGTTTCCGGAAGCGGCGTGTTTCGAGTTCACTGGTGACATCGTGGACTATGTTGCTATTCTCTGGTATTGTGAAGGGCCGTTTGAGCCGGTATACTACATTTATGCCGGTTGCGATGATCCATGCGATGATCCCAATTGCCCGCCGGCTCAATATGCGGACATTGGTTTTTCGTCAATGTTCAATCCGGTGGAGAACATCTGGTGTCGCATCTTCTGGCCCATTGGGTTGACTCAACCGGGATGTTGGTGCTATTTCTTTGAATGGCAATTGCCTGTTGAGCTGCGAAGCTTTGTGGCCGAGCCGCTGGTTGGTGCGGTGCGTCTCAATTGGATCACAGCTTCCGAGCAGGACAACGACTGTTTCATTATTGAGCGATCCGCCACCGGCGCTCCGTGGGTTGAAATTGCCCGGCGAGATGGGCAGGGTAACAGTGCGACAGCAACCCATTACACCTATCTTGATGATGGGCTTCGTGGAGGGGTGGAATATCACTACCGTCTGAAAGGCGTAGACTTCGCCGGTGTGGTTGAGGATCTGGGTGAGGTCGCGGCAATCCCGCTTTCAGGACTGGTTCCTTCCGGTTATTATCTTGCTCAGAATTATCCGAATCCGTTCAATGCCGTGACGGAGCTTGTCTATGCGATCGCTGAGCCCGGTTATGTCCGTCTATGTGTGTACGATTTGACGGGTCGGCTCGTCGCAATGCTGGCCGACGAGGACCAGAGCGCTGGTGAGCATCGCGTCACTTTTGACGCAAGCGATTTGGCATCTGGAGTCTATATCTATCGGTTGGAAGCTGGCGCGTTCGTTTCACAGCAGAAGATGGTGTTGCTGAAGTAGTTGATGTTTCGTCATCGCGCGGGGTGAGGGCACCCCGCGCAGCGTGGATATAGAGAAAGCCGCGTGGCAGGAGCGCCACGCGGCTTTTCTCTCTTTGTTGTGAGGTGTTGCTCGGACTGGTTGAAATTGCTTACTTCACCAGTAACAGCTTCCTGACCTGAACGAAGCGTTCGGCGTCCATCCGGCAAAGGTAAACCCCTGATGGGAAGCCGGTCGCATCCCAGGTGATTGTATAAGAACTGGGTGTGTGATCCCTGTCGGCAAGCGTTGCTACCTCCCTCCCTAAGAGGTCGAAGATTTTCAGAGAAACCAGTCCCGTCTCCTTCACATCATAGCGAATCGTGGTTGTGGGGTTGAAGGGATTGGGCCAGTTCGGATGAAGGGCGAACTCGAGCGGCACGGCGTCGCGCCTGGGGGTGGCGGAGATGATCTGTTCGTAGAAAGTCTCGTGTCCGGCGATGTCCACATCGGAGATTTGGTATTCGTAGGTCACGCCATTTTGCACCCAGCAATCCACATAGTCATAATCATGTGGTTCCGTGGTCGTTCCCTGTCCGCGAATCTCAGCCAGCATGTTAAAATCTTCTTGTCCGCTTCTGCGCTTGTAGAGGACAAAGTGATCGTTGTCCTGTTCACTTGCCGTGTGCCAGCGCAGCGTCACCTGCCCATCACCTGCGAAAGCCTGGAAGGTGGTCAGTTCCACGGGCAGCGGTCCTTCAACCGTGCCTAAACTATCGCCTGCTTGCCAAGTCACATAATCGCTGCAATAGGGGTGCGAGAGCCAAAAGGTCTCAATGCTGCCTGAAGTAAGCGGCAAGGCCGTTGTGAAGGCGATCGAATCGCCGTAGTTCGTCGCCGTCCACCCTGCCGCACCAGCGTCTCCGCTTACAGAACCTTCGGTGCCAGAACAGAAGTTGGTGAAGACGAGGCGCGAGAGGGAACCGCTGACCCAATGCAGGCGGTAGCCCCAATCCGGCGGCCCCGGTGAAATCAGGGTGACATACCCAACATTTTCATCATCCTCTTCGCCCGCGTGAAAGGTGCGCTCGGGCATCAGCGGCCATGTGGCGATTTCATCGGTTGAGATGCGTTGATAAATGACAGGATTCAGAGTCGCCCATCCTTCTTCTTGCGGCAAGCCGCCGGCGTCCCTGTCAAGAATATATTCCATGTGGATGTAATGAACTCCACCGTACTCCGTCACGAGCGGTGCCAGCGTGATGTCGCGTTCATGCATGCTCTCGCCTGTCGGAACCGGAACCACATTCGGAGTCGTGTTGGTCACATTTGTCCCAACCGCCCAGTGATTGCCATTGTCCGTCGAGACGGTCACGAAGGCATCGGCCATCGGGTAGCCGCTCTCGGAATATGTGGTCGTGTCATACTGCTGGTAAGAGCAATAGAGGTAACCCGTGACCGGATCAACTGCCAGGCTGGGGCGCTGAACATTGCGCTGCCAGGCTCCAGGATCATACGCTGGGTACCAGCCATCGGCAAGCAGACTAAAGTCGCAATCTTCCTCTCCCCAGTGCCAGATGAGGGACTGGCGCGTAGAGATCCAACCCGAATCACTCTCGCCCGGCAGATACCACCAGAACCCTAAGGTAGTGAACGCGATGTGAATCAAGTCATCTTCGTCGAAGAGGATGCTGACATCCGTGTAGGCCCGCAGCGTGTCATTATCACAATCGAGGGGATCGCCGCCTCCATAGTAGCACTCGGGATCCCATGGGATGAAATTGGTGACATTGATGAGCTCGCCCCAATTCAGCCCGCCGTCTTCCGAAATGCGCAGGTAGATCTCGTTGTTGTGCTG
>CAZJAD010000044.1:4860-16865 GCA_964543855.1 uncultured Alphaproteobacteria bacterium | reverse complement strand
GGCAGATCACGCTTGTGAGTGCTGTACCAGCGAATCAGTCGCCGAAGCGCTGACGGTGAGATCGGTTTGGCGGTGTTTTTCAAAGGATGTTCAGGCTCTCTGGAGGAATGTGCCCGTCAGGAAAGTGCTTGTGTGGGGTCGAAGTCGTGCTGCGCGGTTGCGAAGCACGAGGCGTATCGCTTCCGACAATATAGGAAAGATTTCAGGGTGTTTCAACAGAGGTGAGAAAAAACCCCCGCCTATGGGCGGGGGCTATGCATTCCCCTCCGACCCTTGGGTGGGGAAGAAAGGTCGGAGGGAATAGTCCCTCGGTCAGGCGGGGATGAGCCGAGGGTAGGGATTTCAAGGGTCGGACGCCGCGGAAGGTCCGGCCCTTGCGGGCCGGACCCCACCTCGGCGGGAGGCAAAAATGAACTTGGCAGACATAAGGACTCGTAACGACTCCTTACGCCATGTGCCGTTCCCCCAGGTGCAAGATGGTAACAGGGACAAGGGAGGGGTGTCCCGTACCAGCTATCCCCCAAGTGCAATCATGCTCCCCAGGTGCGTAAGACGAGGTGAGAATTGCACGAAGCACTTGTTTCTAAGCGAAATAAGCGGGGAAGTCCGCTCGTTTGAGCGCAAAAGTCTATAAAAGAGCTTATGTAGAATGTCCTCTTCGCTTCCTAATATAATATCCCATCAGTTTAGAGTCAAGAAAAATTTCACAAAAATAAGCCGGTCAAATTTCGGCATTTGATGTTGCATTTTGAGAAAAAACTTCTATATTAAGAACTTCGAGTTTGTTCCAGGTCCCATCTACAAACCTTTGGATTAACGGCTTAGCCTCGTCTTCCTACTACGCATCCTATGTTCGCCTCCTTTTTCCCCGTGATCCTCTTTTTGCTGGCAGCGGCCATTCTGGTCTTCGTTGTGCTGCTTATCTCCCGGCTGCTGGCTCCTTCCAAGCCCAACCCGACAAAACTGGCCACCTACGAATGCGGAGAAGTGACCCGCGGCCCTTCGTGGATTCGGTTTAACAGCCGGTTCTACATTATCGCTCTCATTTTCATCATTTTTGATGTCGAGGCGGTTTTTCTTTATCCGTGGGCGGTGGTTTATCGTCGTCTCGGGCTGTGGGCGTGGGTGGAAATGGTCATCTTTTTGGTCATTCTTCTGGCCGGGCTGGCTTATGTCTGGGCTAAGGGCGACCTGGAGTGGATTCGCCTGCCGCAAGAGGAGCTGGAATCCAAGATGCAGGCAGGGTCGCGCGCGGAGATCGCTCCCGCGTCTGCCACTTCGGAAGTGACGGCCAGCTCGTAGGCCAAAACCGGGACCCGAAGTTATTCATGCGAGACAACTATGGGTATTCTTGAAGGTCGCTTCGGCGACAACATCATTATCACATCGGTTGACAAGATCTTTAACTGGGGCCGGTCACGGTCACTGTGGGCGGTGACCTTTGGTCTCGCCTGCTGTGCGATTGAAATGATGTGCACGGGCGCGTCGCGTTACGACCTTGATCGGTTCGGGACTTTCTTCCGCCCGAGTCCGCGTCAGGCGGATTTGATGATTGTCTCGGGAACCGTCACTTTCAAGATGGCCTCGCGGCTCAAGCGCGTTTATCACCAGATGGCGGACCCAAAATGGGTGATCGCGATGGGGTCTTGCGCCAATTGCGGTGGACCTTACTGGAAATATGGCTACAGCGTGGTCAAGGGTGTGGATCAGATTGTGCCGGTGGATGTTTATGTGCCGGGTTGCCCTCCCAGGCCCGAAGCATTGATCGCGGGCCTTCTGGAACTGCGTGAAAAGGTCATTATGAAGGAAAAGGTGTTGGCCAGGTCCACAGCGAGTCAGTTTGCGTGAATCATGGCCCTTCGTCTGCTCGTTCTCCTTCTCATTCTCATTTTGGCCGGGAGTGTGCTGGCGCAGGATGGAGGCGCACTTCCCGACACTCTCTGGGCAATTCCCTGTGGCCCCATGGTGGGGACGATGATGCCCGGCGCCCGTGTCGATGTATTGGACACGGTGGCGGGTTGGGCGAAAGTGACCGTCGAGGGCTGGGTGCCGGTCCTTACCGCACTGCGTTATCTCCCGGTCGATACCGGTGCCGCATCGGAGAGTGCCGGCGCCTCGGTCGACGAGGAGTTTCGTCAGTGCGAGGCCATCACCCTGAAAGGGACGCGGTGTACACGCCGAGCCATGAAAGGCTCGCGCTATTGCTGGCAGCACCAGAATTATGGGAAGCGCGAGAAATGACCGGAGCGTGAGACGATTCGGAGTGGCGGCGGCAGGTCTTCTGTTTGTTGCAGTGTCGGCACTGTCGCAGGATATCGGACCTGCCACGGACTACGAGTGGGAGTTGCTGACTCCGGATCGCACCATGTTTCGCGATCGCACGCTCATTGGAACCGTGCCGCTGGAACAAAAGGGTGGACACAGGACCCTGCTGGGCAGATCGGAAGTCAAGACACTTCGGGGCTTGGCGGTTTACACGGATATGGCTTTTGTGCCCGGCGACACCGTCCGTTACTTCGGCGCCAACCTGGTCTTGACAGCGAAGGATGAGCCGCTGGCGCTGGCGATTCTGGATCCGGATGAGCTGACGCCGTTCCGGGAGGCGCTGCGCTACCTGGCGGCGACGGCGGAGAATATCCGGCATTCCGAGCGCACGGACACGCAAATTTTCTTCCGCGGCAAGAACGAGTGGGAGATTCTCTTCAGTCAGCGGGGCACGGAGCAGCGAATTGAACTCCATTTTCCCGCCGTGGCACCCTATGAAGAACAGCGGCAGGAGCTTCAGACAACGCATGTGTCGGTGCTCGCTGACTTGATTGATATGGCGCTTTCCAACCTGCAACGCCAGGGAGCGGCAATCCGGGAGCGGCCCTAATGTAGTGCGGCCAGCGGAAACGAACTCAATTTTTCCACAGCTTATTTCCTTTCTGATATGACAACTGAAGAGCTCCTAAAAATCCTGCAAGGCAAGTTCCCTGAGCTCACTTTCGAGCTTGTCGCGACGACGCCGGATTCGGCCATCAAGGTTCCCGCCGAACGAATCGCCGAAGTTGCCACCTTTCTGAAGGATGATCCGACGCTGTATTTCGATTACTTGATGTGTCTTTCGGCGGTGGATCGGAAGGGAAGTTTTGAGGTCGTCTATCATATTCACTCGATGAAGCATAATCATCGCAGTGTGCTGAAGGTTTCATTGCCCGGCGATAAGCCGCAGGTGCCGACGGTCTCTCATATCTGGCGCACCGCCGAATGGCATGAGCGCGAGGCGTTTGACCTTATAGGCGTCGAATTTGTCGGCCATCCCGACCCGCGCCGCATTCTCTTGCCGGACGACTGGGTGGGCCATCCGTTGCGCAAGGATTATGTGATGCCCGAAGAGTACCAGGGCCTCAAGGTGGCTTACAACAATCTCGAGGATTCACCGAGCCGGGATTGGGAATAGCCCACGGCCACGGTTCCCCGGAAGCATTTTAGCAGATTGACCAGCGACATGGAAAAGGATCGCAAAATTTCCCAAACGACTGACCCCGCCTCGCTGTCTACGCGGGACATGGACATTCCGCTGGGCCCGGATGTGTTCAAGCTGGACGCCGCGAGGGTGAAGGAGATTGACATCATCGAAGGGGATCACATGATCCTCAACATGGGGCCTCAGCATCCTTCAACCCACGGCGTTCTGCGGCTGGAACTGCTCACCGACGGAGAAGTGTGCGTCAAGATTACGCCGCATATTGGTTACCTGCACCGCTGTTTCGAGAAGATCGCCGAATCGGTCCCTTATAATCAGGTCATTCCTTATACGGATCGTCTGGATTATCTTGCTTCGATGAACAACAACCTCGGGTTCGCACTGGCTGTGGAGAAACTGATGGGCATCGAGGTGAATGAGCGCGTCCAGACGATTCGCGTGATCATGGCTGAACTGAACCGCATCGCGTCTCACCTCGTGGCCTTCGGCACTTACGCCCTCGACATTGGTGCGTTCACCCCATTCCTGTATGCGTTCCGCGAGCGTGAGAGAATCATGGATCTTTTTGAGGATGTGTGCGGGTCGCGCCTCCTCTACAATTACATCTGGATAGGCGGCCTTTCTCACGATTTGCCGCCGGGTTGGGTCGAAAAATGCCGTGATTTCTGCGATTACTTCCCGCCCAACATCGACGAGTACAACAGCCTGTTCAGCTTCAACCAGATTTTTATCGACCGCACGGCGGATGTCGGGGTGATGAATGCCGAGCAGGCCATCGCGTACGGCGCCACCGGGCCGAACCTGCGCGGCGCCGGCGTGGCCTGGGACCTGCGCAAGACCGAACCCTACTGCGGCTACGAAACTTATGATTTCGACATGTGCATCGGCACGGGCGAGAAAGGGACGGTCGGAGATTGCTGGGATCGTTACATGGTGCGCATTCGCGAGATGGAACAGAGCACGCGGATTGTGCGTCAAGCGCTGGATCGTCTGCCCGACGGCGATGTCAAGGAAGCGATTCCGAAGAACTTCCGCAAGATACCGGAAGGCGAAGTGTACATGCGCACGGAAGCGCCGCGCGGGGAACTCGGGTTTTATGTCATTTCGGATGGGACGCAGATTCCGTATCGTGTGAAATGCCGCGCCAACACTTTCACCTCCCTCTCGGCAGTTCCCGAGATTGCCGTGGGCGCGATGATCGCGGATATTGTCGCTATTATCGGCTCCATTGATATTGTGCTGGGAGAAGTGGATCGGTAGTCTGATCCCTCGTTTTGTGTTTACCGGATCGGTGTAAGGGCATGCGCTATTCGGATTTGAAGATACAGACGGCAAACCTGCCTGTTGGCAGGCATCTTATCTATGAGCGCGGCCCGGACGCGGTCTTCGTTGAGGTCGTGGGGCAGGCGCAGTCGCCGGACCGACCGCTTTATCGGTTGGTCGTCCGGTGGAGTGACTTTGACCGGGTGCCACGGCACAGCGATCTTTTTGCGGACTTGCTGCTGAAAGCGGAAGCGCGCCCGGACCTGCGACTGTCGCTTCTGGAGGCTTGCGAACAGATCAGTAGCGGTGTCGCTCCGTCGCAGCTCTTCGAGCAGCGTCAGTTTCCCCGGTACTTCCGGGAGCGCGGCGATGCTGAGCTTGCGCGTCCTATGACGATGTATCAAACCGCGGGGATGCCCACGGAGCTTTTCTTGTGTGCTTTGCAGGGGCTCATTCTCGTCTACGATCACAACGATCCCCGAGCGAATGCTCCGGACATGTTCCGTCATGCCTTCAGTCGTCTGGGGGCGGGGGATCCGGTTCTGGATGTTGTCTCGAAACTTGCACCGCAGACCCCTGCAGGGAAGCGGTACTATGATCTATCCAAACGCGCCTGACTTCGCTCAGGCTCACGCGTGAGACGCCCATGCTTGCAACATTGCTGACCATCGCCTATCTCGTCGGCGTCATTGGTTTTGTTTTTGGCTTCGCGCTCTTTGCTGTGTGGTTTGAGCGCAAGGTCTCGGCGTGGATGCAGGATCGGCTGGGGCCGATGGAAACGGGGGGATTCCAGGGTTGGTTGCAGACCGTCGCCGACGCGGTCAAACTCCTGCTTAAAGAGGATATTATTCCGAAGGTCGCTGACCGGCCGCTTTTCCGCATGGCTCCTTATATTGTTTTTGTTGGCACGCTGGGAGCTTTTGCGGTCATCCCGTTCGGAGTGCAGCTCGTCGGGGCCGACCTGAACATCGGTCTCTATTATGTGATTGCCATTTCGTCTCTCGTGGCAATCGGAATTCTGATGGCGGGTTGGGCTTCCAACAACAAGTGGTCGCTCTATGGTGCGATGCGGTCGGCGGCTCAGATTGTCAGCTACGAAGTGCCTATCGGCCTGTCGCTGCTGGTTCCGGCTGTCATTGCCGGGACGCTTTCGATGCAGTCGCTCGTTTTGGGGCAGGACGGTGGTTTCTGGAACTGGAATGTCTTGAAAGCTCCTCCCTTTGGCCTTCTCGCGTTTCTGATTTACTTCTGGGCGAGCGTTGCGGAGGTCAACCGGATTCCATTTGACATTCCCGAAGGGGAATCCGAGCTTGTGGCGGGCTACGCGACCGAGTACTCCGGGATGCGCTACGCGATGTTCTTTCTGTCTGAGTACGCAAACTTGTTTGTCGTTTCGGCGATTGCGGCGACGCTCTTTTTGGGCGGCTGGAGTCCTCCGCTTCCCGCTCTGGCTTTCATCCCTGGCCCTGTGTGGTTCATCGGGAAGTGCATGGTGCTCGTCTTTG
This sequence comes from uncultured Alphaproteobacteria bacterium, assembly GCA_964543855.1. Lineage (GTDB taxonomy): Bacteria > Electryoneota > RPQS01 > RPQS01 > DYHQ01 > CAZJAD01. The sequence goes on along the minus strand of CAZJAD010000044.1, from coordinate 10,628 downwards.
TGCAGATGTGGATGCGTTGGACTCTGCCGCGCCTGCGTGTGGATCAGCTCATGGGAGTTTGCTGGAAGGTATTTCTGCCGGTTTCATTTGTCAACCTCATTGTGATCTCGTTCTGGATGCTCTGGGTCGATTAAGATCGCAGAGAGAAAGATTTGCATGTTCATCCGCGACCGGAGGTCGCGGGTAGTAGGATGTAGCCGGAGGCTGTGGACAGCAAGATTTTGCCGGAGGTCGCGGGTAGTAAGATTTCGCCGTGGTGGGTGTGTTACCCGCCCGGGATTCATCTCGAAAAGCTGATTCTATGCGAACATCACTCGAAGAGAACTACTTCAGACAGATTTGGAAAGGCATTTGGACGACGCTGGTTGGGATGAGCGTGACGATCCGTCATCTGTTCAAAGGGTCGGTGACGCTGCAGTATCCCCACAAGCGGTGGACGATGCCCGAGCGAGCTCGCGTGCGAATTCACATGGAGTTCAGCGAGTGTACGGGATGCGCGGCGTGCGCTCGAGCCTGCCCGGTCGACGCGATTTTGATTGAAACATTGAAGGCGCAGGCTGATGTCGACTTGGGCACAACGAAAGACGGCACCAAGAAGCGCCTTCATGTGCTGAAGTTCGATGTGGACAACGCGAAGTGCATCTTCTGCGGACTCTGCATTCCTCCCTGTCCAACGGGCGCGATTTATTTTGTACCGGACTACGAGGCGCAACAGCTTGCGCGTGCAAATCTGATTTATCATTTTTCAATCTTGACGAAGGATCAGGTGGAAGCAATCCGAGAGCGCGACCGCGAGGCGAGAGAGAAAGCGGCAGCCGCCAAGGCCGCCGCGTCGAAAGCCGACGCGAAGAATCCTCCCAAAAGCGAATCAACTGACTCATGATGGAATCCCCTCCTTCCTTGTTTGCCCAGATTCTCTTTGTGATTTTTGCTCTGCTGACGGTTGTGTCGGCAGCGCTTGTTGTTTTTTCCGGGCGCATTTTGCACAGCGCCTTTGCGCTGCTTTTCACCTTTTGTGGGGTGGCCGCTCTTTATGTGTTTCTCTTCGCTGATTTTTTGGCAATCACTCAGCTTCTCATCTATGTGGGCGGCATCCTTCTTCTGATTATCTTCGGTCTATTGTTGACTCAGCGTGTCATGGACGCGAGATTCACCGATGAGTCACATCAGCGCGGCTCCTCGATTCTGCTGGTGATTCTGTTTACGGCCGTGCTCATCGGGATTATCGTCGGGACGCCGTGGAAGCTCGCGCTGCGTCCGGATACGCCGACGACGGAAGTGATTGGTGTTTCGATGCTCACGCAGTATCTCGTGCCTTTTGAGATGGCCTCAGTATTGCTGCTCGTCGCCCTGATTGGAGCCGTTTGGCTGGCTCGACCGCGGGGGAGACGCCATGAATAGTCTGACGATATATCTGGCGATTGGCGTCGCTCTGTTCGTACTTGGACTGATCGCTGTCTTGACGAGCAAGAACCTCGTCAAGATCCTGATGGGTGTGGAGCTCATTCTCAATGCCGCGGGTCTGAATTTTGTCACCTTCAGCCGGTTCACGACCTTGAATCTCGACGGACAGCTTGCAGCCCTTTTCATCATTGTTATTGCTGCCTCCGAGGCGGCGGTGGCGCTCGCGATTATCCTGAACTTCTACCGTCAGCTCCGCTCGATTGATGTGGATATCGCCGATACTCTGCGGGGGTAGGTGAGTGCTCGAAATCGTCGGCGGGGTTCTGTTCTGGGTTGGCCTGATTGGCGTTGCCCACACCTATGTTCTTTATCCGCTGAGCCTGCTCCTCATCGCGCGACGGTCGCCGCCTCCTCCGGCGGAGCCAACGGAGTGGCCGGAGGTCTCAATTCTGGTTCCGGCCTACAACGAAGAAGCCCACATCGCCGCGAAGATCGAGAACTGCTTCGCGTTAGACTATCCTTCGGAGAAGATTGAGGTCCTGGTAGGTTCAGACTGTTCGACGGATCGCACGGGCGAGATTGTCCGAGGTTACAGCGATCCGCGCGTCCGGCTCTTTGAAATGGAACGGCGAGTGGGCAAGGTGGAGGTTCTGAATCGTCTGGCGAAGGAAGCGCGGGGCAACCTTCTTATCTTCACAGATGCCAACACTGTTTTTGACCGTGGAGTAGCCCGCAAGCTTGTCCGGCATTTTGGGGATTCAACCGTAGGGGCCGTGTCCGGTCGGATGGACATGATTCCTCCGTCGGGGGCCGCCGAGGTGCGAGGAGAGAATCTCTATCGCAGATACGAGATTCTTCTAAAAACTCTTGAGAGCAATGCGGGGGGGACTTGTGGCGCTTTCGGTGGTCTCTATGCGATTCGTCGAGAGCAGTTCGTTCCGTTTTACTCGGATGGGTTGGATGATGATATGGTTCAGCTGCTCCACGCGATCGAGCAAGGCAAGCGTGTGATCTTTGACCCGGAGGCTCTCTCTTTCGAAGAAACGGGGCCCTCTCTTGGTGAAGAATTTCGTCGCCGTGTGCGGATCGGTGCCGCCAACTTCCAGACGCTTGCGAAGCTGGGCCACATGATGCATCCTCGCCATGGGGCTACCGCTTACATTCTCTTTTCGCACAAGCTTCTGCGATGGGTATCCCCTTTCCTGTTGATAGCTGTCCTGTTGGGAAGCCTGTTGCTTCGACATATTCTATTGTACAAAGTTGTTCTTTGGCTGCAAATCGTCTGGTACGGGATCGCTGCGTTGGGCGGACTCTTAAGCTGGTGTGGGATCAGTCTGCCGGGGGCTATCCTGGTCTATCATTTCACTCTTCTCAATGTTGCGTTTCTTCTGGGATTCTTCAACTGGTTGCGGGGGGAGCATCAGGTGATTTGGGAACGCACGGATCGGAGTTCTTCGCTGAAGTCTCCGTGAGGGAATGAGATGGTCGGGATAGGGGAGGTGATCAGCGTGCCGGAGCTTCCGATGAGATGCTCCGAGACAGTTGGGAAGTGGTGCAGATGAGTTTTCCGACGACGCGGAGATCGACGAGGCGTCCGCCGCTTTCCTCGATCAGTCGGCGAACCTCGGCCTCGCTGTAGAAATAGACATCACAGCCGCGCAACGCCAAACGCATCTTGCGCACCGGGGCGCGCCAGGTGTTCGACCGGGGGAATGACAGAATCACCTTGTCGCGGGCCTGTTCGTGCATGCGCCGGAGCAGATTCTTGGGGTCATGGAAATAGTCCAGCAGTCCGATCCCGATAAGAACATCGAACTGCTCGGATTCCGGGATGTCTTCGATCGTCTGGACTCGAAACTCGCAAATCTGGTCTATCCCCGCTTCGGTGGCAAGGTGGACAGCTCTTTGAATCATATTGGGTGCGAAATCGATCCCGACAACCTTCCGCGCTCCTTGCCGAGCGAGGGCCAGGCAATAGTGCCCCGTGCCGCAGCCGACATCTAAGAATGTCCTGCCCTCGATGGGTGCCGCGTGAAGAAGAGTGTAGTCAAGCCGCTCGAACATGTCGGTGCGGAAGGTGCGGTCGAGCCAGCGGGCGAACTTGGATTTTGTGCGAGTATAGATGGAGTCGAATTCCTCGGCGGTTCGGTCCCAGTAATCGCGCTGCTTCTCGGTGCGTTGACCAGTGGCGTTCATGGTTCTCGGTACCTTTTCTCGCATCAACGCAACAAATTACGCAAAAAGAAACCCAAAAGCAATCGCGGTAGACGGTTCTTTATGCGCCACGGGCTGAGGTCTTGATCGGAAAGGCCTCACGACTTGAGTGAAAGGACTTCCGGGTCGGCCCCGGACTTTCGCGCTGCCCTCGGAGGGAAGAACTTCTGTGAACGATGCAAGAGTCCTCATCAGCTTTGATGTGGAAGCCTGGTTTCAAGTGGAGAACCTGCGTCCCGCCTTCCCGCCGGAAACCTGGGAGACGCTCGACCTGCGTTTGGCCGAACCGATTGACCGAATCCTGGGCATCCTGGCGAAGTATCAGGCAAAGGCTACTTTTTTCGTTTTGGGATGGATTGCGGAGCGACAGCCTGAGCTTGTATCCCAGATTGCGAACGCTGGTCATGAAATCGCCTGTCACGGTTACGCTCATCAATTGCCCAGTCGTCTTGGGCCCCGCTTATTCCGGGAAGATGTGCGCCGTGGTCGTGATATCTTGAACGAGGTTGTTGGGAAGCCGGTGGCAGGATTTCGGGCTCCGAGTTTCAATTATCCTCCGTGGATTCCGGAGATTCTCGCCGAAGAAGGATTCGTTTACAGTTCGAGCTATTTCCCGACGGTCGCTCATGACCGATATACTCCCGTTCCGCCGGATGTGAAGGGCAAGTACACCTTTCGCTGGGAATGTGGCTTGCAGGAAATTCTGGTATCGTCGCTTCGGGTAGCGGGCAGGCATTTGCCGTGGGGTGGCGGAGGCTATTTTCGGATTCTTCCCAGCGGTCTTTTTCAGGCGGGAGTGCGGCGAATCTTGAGCGAGGGTCGTCCGTTCGTTTTTTACCTTCACCCTTGGGAGATTGACCCGGATCAGCCTCGCGTTCGAACGATTTCGCGAACGGCCCGCGTTCGGCATTATCTTGGCCTTTCTCGGACCGCTCGTCATCTGGATAAACTGCTGGCCCGATTCGGAGGGTTTCCACTGATATCGCTCATCTCTTGATTCGTTAAGCGCTTGTTAGCTAACTCATAAATACATAGTGCTCCATGCCGACTGAAATTCTTCTTGCGGTCATCGTCTTACTTCTTCCTCTGGTCGCTTTCGCGATTCAAGTTCTTGTCGGAAAGCGGCTTCCCCGAGGAGGGGATTGGGTGAGCCTCTCGGCGATCTTCGCCGGATTGGGGATTTCGACCTATCTCTTCGTCACCCGCATGCTGGCCAGTGGAGATCCCGACCTGGCTTATCATTGGAGTGCGCGCTGGATTGAGCTCGGGCCGTTTCGGATTGATGTGGGCATCAATCTCGACAACATGTGCTTTGTGATGCTGATGGTGGTAACGGTTGTCTCGTCCGTCGTGCATCTCTACAGTGTCGGCTACATGAAGGGCGATGTCCGGTACAGCCGCTTTTTCGCCTTTCTGTCTCTTTTCAGCTTCTCGATGTTGGAGCTCGTCTTGGCCGACAGTCTCATTCTCATTTACGTGGGATGGGAGCTCGTCGGCCTTTGTTCGTACTTGCTGATCGGTTTCTGGTACGAGAAGGATTCGGCAGCCAATGCGGGCAAGAAAGCCTTCATCGTGAACCGGATTGGCGATGCGGGATTCTTCATTGGGATCATGATACTCCTCGTGCACACGGGAACGACGAACCTGTCCGGCATTTTTCACGCCGTGGCGGCGGGAGGAGTGTCGGAGTCCGCGTTGACGGTTGCGTGCCTTTGTCTCTTCTGCGGCGCCATCGGCAAGTCGGCGCAGTTCCCGCTCCATGTGTGGCTGCCTGATGCGATGGAAGGCCCCACGCCCGTCAGTGCACTGATTCACGCGGCGACGATGGTGGCTGCCGGTGTTTACATGACCGCTCGTCTCTTTCCGATTCTGACGCCGGATGCCGCGGTTATCATTGCCCTGTTCGGTGGCTTCACGGCTTTCCTTTCCGCCACGATTGCGATTGCGCAGAACGACATCAAACGCGTTCTGGCTTATTCGACGGTTTCGCAGCTCGGCTATATGATTCTGGGCATCGGTGTGGGTTCGTACACGGCGGGCTTTTTTCATCTGACGACTCACGCGATGTTCAAAGCATGCCTCTTTCTCTGCTCGGGCTCGGTGATTCATGCGGTGCACCACGCGCTGCATCGTATCGGTGACCACGCGAC
>CAZJAD010000044.1:0-4760 GCA_964543855.1 uncultured Alphaproteobacteria bacterium | reverse complement strand
TGCATGAATCGCCGAAAGTGATGACCATTCCGCTGATCGTTCTGGCGACGCTTTCGGTTTTCATTTTCTATTCGCCGAATCCCATTTCCGCCGAATCCGGGTGGTTTGCCAAACTGCTGCCGACGCCGGAAAAAGTGATGAGCGCGACGCCGCACGGTGGCCACGAAGCTCACCTCGAGTTGGCTGAAGGTCACGCGCTGGCGCACGAGGGCGGCGCGGCGGCCCACAGTGGCGGACATGCCACGCACTACATCGCGATGATTATTTCGGTGCTCTTTGCCTTGACAGGTATCTTCATCGCATATCAAACCTATTACCGGTGGAAGATTTCGGCCGCGGCGTGGCAGAAGCGCCTGGGGGTTGTTGCCCGAGGGATGCAGCGCAAATGGTGGTTCGACGAAATTTATGATGCAACCGTCGTGGCGTTCACACTCCTGATTGCCCGATTCTGTGCGGCGATTGACAAGTATGTCATTGATGGACTGGTCGACGGCAGCGCAAGACTCACCGCGACCTATTCAGCAATTCAAGGCTGGTTCGACGACCATGTGGTTGACGGCTTCGTCAATTTCACGGCGTGGCTGACCGACCAATTCGGCGTCATCACGCGGCGTTTTCAGACCGGGCGGTACCAGAATTATGTGTGGCTGACCGTGGCGGTCGTTGTTGTTCTTTTAATCTGGCAAGTTGTCTAAATTTCATCCATACAATTCAGACGGATTATGGGCCCTCTAACTCTTATGACTTTCCTGCCGGTTGTCGGCATGGTTGTGCTTCTCTTCATACCTCGCGACCGGCACAATGCAATCCGATGGACCTCGGCTGTTTTTACCGGACTCGTGCTGATCATCGGCGCGGTGACCTGGAGCCGGTTTGATCCGTCCATGACGGGCATCAATGTTGAAGGTGGTTTCCAGTTTGTGGAGCATGTTCGGTGGATTCCCGCGTTCAATATCGACTACTTCGTCGGTGTGGACGGACTCTCGATGCCGATGGTGGGGTTGACCGCCCTGCTCGGATTCCTATGCATTTTTGCCTCATGGGGCATTACGAAGGCGGTCAAGGGCTATTTCTGCATGTTCCTCCTGCTGGAGACGGGCATGATGGGGACCTTCGTGGCCCTCGATTTCTTCCTGTTTTATGTTTTCTGGGAGATCATGCTGCTGCCGATGTATTTCCTCATCGGTATTTGGGGCGGCCCACGGCGGGAATATGCGGCGATCAAGTTCTTCTTGTTTACGCTGTTCGGATCCGTCCTCATGTTGCTGGTGATGCTGGCTCTTTATCTGAACACGAGCGATCCGGTGACGGGCAGCCATACCTTCAACATGCTTCACATGATGAATCAGGGTCTGCAGGGGAACTGGATCAAGGGTGAGACCATTCGCGTCCTGATGTTCTTTGGCCTCTTTGTCTGCTTTGCGATTAAGATCCCGATGGTTCCGTTCCATACATGGCTTCCGGATGCGCATGTGGAAGCGCCGACGGCGATTTCGGTTATTCTTGCAGGCATCCTGCTGAAGATGGGAACCTACGGCATCCTGCGCGTCAGTTATCCCATCTTGCCTGACACGACGATGCAGTTCGCCTGGTTCATCGCGTTTATGGGGATGGTCAACATCATCTATGGAGCCTTCTGCGCGATGGCGCAGAAAGACCTGAAGAAGCTGGTGGCGTACAGCTCCATTTCGCACATGGGGTTCGTGATGCTGGGGATGGCGAGTTTTACTCCGGCGGGAATCAACGGCGCTGTGTTCCAGATGTTCAATCACGGCACGATCACGGCCATGCTCTTTTTGCTGGTCGGCGTCATCTACGACCGGGCGCACCACCGCTACCTCGTGTATCCGAGTGACTATCCGGAAGTCGAATTGCGCGGCAAGCTGGGTTTTGGAGGTCTGGCGAATCAGATGCCGATTTACGGCGGCGTGTTCTCGCTCGCGTTCTTCGCTGCGATGGGGCTGCCCGGGCTGTCCGGTTTCATCTCGGAAGCGCTCTGCTTTATCGGCGCATTTCCCGTATGGCGGACTTTCACGATTATTTCCGTTTTCGGAATTATCATCACGGCAGGCTATGTCCTCTGGGCGATCCAGCGAATGTTTCTCGGTCAGCTGCCGGAGCGCTGGAAGACACTGCCGGAGATTAATGGTCGCGAACTCTTCACACTTATCCCGCTGGCGATCATTATTATTTTCCTCGGAGTCTATCCGCAACCGGTGCTGCACATGATGGATGCCACCTTGAACTATTTGAACGAAGTCGTTCAAATCGGAGCACGCGCGGCAGGAGTGATGTAATCGTTTTCACCGAGTCCTATAGATGAAATGCCCAAAACTCATTTACAAGTCGCGACCTCCGGTCGCGGATGAACACCATGACCGACCGCATTAGTTGGGACGAATATTTCTACGGCATCGCTCAGCTCATCAAAGAGCGCTCGGTCTGCCTGCGCCGCAAGGTTGGCGCGCTCATTGTCCGAAACAACCAGATTCTCTGCACGGGCTACAATGGGCCGCCGGCGGGGCATCCGCATCCGGAAGAGCTGGGTGGCTGCGAGCGGGACAAACTGGGGATTCCGCCGGGGCAGCGTTTGGAGCTTTGCTATTGCCTTCATGCCGAGCAGAACGCTCTGTTGCAGGCGGCGCGGCACGGGACTTCGGTGGAAGGCGCCGACATGTATGTCACCGTTTACCCTTGCCCCATCTGCGCCCGCATGATTGCGAATTCGGGAATTCGAAGTGTCAAGGTTTTTGGCAACTACCCTGGCGATGAGGCGTCCCGGCTGGTCTTTGAGCGCACCGGCGTCAAAGTTTCGTATCCGGATGTTTCCGGGTTCCGTTTCACGATGGACGACCTGCACGGCTCACCGGATGACGCGGCCCCGAAGCGGGGAATGGACAAGAAGTAAATCTTAAAGCTAAAGATGCCCTTTCCACTCACGCACCTTCTGCACTTTTCACCCGAGCTGATTCTCATTGTCGGCTTCGTGGTGCTCATGATCGTTGACCTTATTCGGCCCTTGCGCCGCTCCGCAGGCTTTCTCGCTCTGGCGATACTCATTGTCGCTGCGGCGGTGGCGGTGTTCGGCTGGCCGGGAACCTCGAAGACAATCTTCGCCACCTACTCATACGACCCCTTTGCCATCTTTTTCAAGGTTTTCTTCTGTCTGGCGACGGGTGTGGCGGTGCTGTTCAGCCTGCCTTCCTTCAAAGTTGACGCCGAGTATTACCTGCTTCTCGTGGGTTCGGCTTTGGGGATGTCGATTCTCTCGGGTGCTCATGACTTGATCCTGCTCTTCGTGGCCATTGAAATGGTCTCGATTCCCAGCTACATTCTCGCAGGGGTCTATCGCGACCAGCGCTCATCGGGAGAAGCGGCGCTGAAGTATGTCCTTTACGGCGCGGTGTCGACGGGCGTCATGCTTTTTGGGATGTCGCTGCTCTATGGCCTTTCGGGGTCGACGGACTTTGCGGTGATTCAGGAGCGTTTCCTTCACGCGACGACATCACCCATCACGCTCTTTCTCGCGATGCTGCTCATTGTGGCGGGCATCGGCTACAAAGTCGCGATGGTGCCTTTTCATTTCTGGTGTCCGGATGTCTACGAAGGAGCGCCGACGCCGATCACCGCGTTCTTCTCGGTGGCGCCCAAGGCTGCGGGACTGGCCGCGCTGCTGCGGCTGACCGTGACCCTTCTGCCGCGTGGCTGGGAGGTCGGCTGGGATTGGCCCATGCTGTTCACCCTTGCCTCCGCGGCCACGATGACTCTCGGGAATCTGGCGGCCATCGCGCAGCTGAATCTGAAGCGTCTGCTTGCTTACTCCTCCATTGCGCACGCGGGCTACATTCTGATGGGCTTTGCCGCGGGCAGCGCCCTTGGTTTTCAGGCGGTGCTCTTTTATCTTGTCATATATCTTTTTATGAACTTCGGCGCTTTCTTCGCTGTGGACATCGTGGGCCGGAAGGGAGGCGGGGAAACGCTGCGGGATTTCCGGGGGCTGGGATTTCGTGCGCCGTATGTGGCGGTGACTTTCTCGATTTTCCTTTTCTCGCTGGTCGGATTGCCGCCGCTGGCGGGATTTGTCGGCAAGGTCTATCTCTTTGCGGCCCTCGTGGATCAGGGAATGATTCCGTTGGCGGTGATCGGCGTTTTGAACAGCGTCGTGTCCCTCTGGTATTATGTGAAAATCATCCGAGAGATGTTCCTGCGTGACCCGCTGAAGGAGACCCCGATTTCCGAAGGGGTCGGTGGGCGTGCCCTGTTGCTCATTCTCGTGATACCGATCCTGGTCATGGGGGTTTACTGGTCACCCGTCATTGCCATTGCCGGGGCAGCGTTCAAGCTCGTTTCGCCGTAGACCCGGCGTTCTTGTCATATTGGCGGCAACAAGAAAAGGCCGAGGAGCAAATCCTCGGCCTTCATTTTTTCGTGAAGATCTGAAATGCTACAGGCCAGCGGCGATGTTAAGGATAAGGACGATGTGGGAGAAGGTCACGTCATACTCATCTTCGTTGCCAAAGCCGTAGACCCAGAAGTCTCCAACTCGCACGGCATCTTCAAACGCATCGGGATTTTCCAGAATGTCCTGAACATCTCCACAGCCAAAGTGGCGCTTTCCCGTCGGGCTGCTCGCTGGTCCCAACGCGATTCCGGAGAAGATGCGGACGCCACCACTGTCTTGCACGGCTTGTTTGGTAGTAAAGTGCTCGTAAGCGATCCAGACTTCGCCGGAAACATCCTGCTCCAGATGATTCTCGACA
>CAZJAD010000043.1:0-17381 GCA_964543855.1 uncultured Alphaproteobacteria bacterium | reverse complement strand
CGATTCGTTTCGTCGATGACATGTTTCATCGAGTCGGTGATTTTGTCGCCGTAGAAGATGACCCGGCCCGCGACATTGCGTGCGGCTCGTCCGGCGACCTGCATGAGGCTGCGGGCGCTGCGCAGGAAACCCTCCTGATCGGCATCCAGAATCGCGACGAGCGATACCTCGGGCAAATCCAGCCCCTCGCGCAGCAGGTTGATCCCCACCAGCACATCGAATTGTTTGAGGCGCAGGTCTCGCAAAATGTCCACGCGGTCGAGCGACTCGATCTCCGAGTGCAGGTAGCGCACGCGGATCTCCAGAGTCTTCAAATACTCGGCCAAATCCTCGGCCATGCGTTTGGTGAGCGTGAGGGCGAGGACGCGCTCTCCTCGGTCGACGGTCTCGCGAATCTCCGAAACGAGGTCGTCGACCTGACCTTTGAGCGGGCGAACCTCGATGGGCGGATCCATCAGTCCGGTGGGGCGGATGACCTGCTCGACGACGACTCCCTTTGACTTCTCAATTTCGTAGTCGCCGGGAGTCGCGGAGACGAAGATGGCGCGGTGGATGATGAATTCCCATTCTTCGAAGAACATGGGGCGATTGTCGAGAGCCGACGGCAGCCGGAAGCCATATTCCACCAGAGTCTCTTTGCGATGGCGGTCGCCGCGATACATGGCTCGGACTTGCGGCACGGTGACATGGGATTCGTCCACGATGACCAGGAATTCACCGGGGTAGTAATCGAACAGATTGGCGGGACGCTCGCCCGCCGCTCGCCCGGCGAGATGGCGTGAGTAGTTTTCGATTCCCGAGCAGTAGCCGACTTCGGCCATCATTTCGAGGTCGTAGCGCGTGCGCTGCTCAAGGCGCTGTGCTTCGAGGAGCTTGTTCGTTGCCCGCAGGTGCGTGAGGCGCTCGTCGAGTTCCTTGCGGATTTCGGCCATGGCCCGCCGCAGGTTCGGCTCGGGCGTGATGAAATGCTTGGCAGGGTAGATGGCAACCCGGTCGCGTTGCTGCAGAATCTTGCCCGTGAGGATTTCGATTATCCCGATTCGCTCGACGGTTTCGCCGAAGAACTCGATGCGGATCGCTGTTTCCTCATAGGCGGGATGAATCTCGAGAACATCGCCGCGAAGTCGGAATGAGCCGCGCGGGAATTCGATATCATTGCGCACATAGTGCATGTCGACCAGCCGCCGCAGAATCACCCGCCGGTCATATTGCTCATCTTTCTCCAAGAACAGCAGCAGCTCGCGATAGTCCTTGGGAGAGCCGAGGCCGTAGATAGAGGAGACAGAGGCCACGACAACCACATCGTCGCGCTCCATGAGAGAGGTGGTGGCTCTGAGGCGCAGCCGGTCTATCTCCTCGTTGACATCCGTTTCCTTCTCGATGTAGGTATCCGTTTGAGGGATGTACGCCTCGGGCTGGTAGTAGTCGTAGTAGCTGATGAAGTATTCGACAGCGTTGTGGGGGAAGAAAGTTCTGAACTCGCCGTAGAGCTGGGCGGCCAGCGTCTTGTTGTGCGACATGACGATTGTGGGCAAGCCGACCTCTGCGATGACATTGGCGATCGTGAAGGTCTTGCCTGACCCGGTGACTCCAAGCAGAGTCTGGAAGCGTTCTCCGCGGCGCAGTCCGGCTGCGAGCTCATCAATGGCCTGCTGCTGGTCGCCACGGGGCTGGTATGAGGAGACAAGGTGGAATGATGCCATCAAGTGACAATTTACTTCAGGTCTGCCAAAAATGCAAATCCGTGGCAGAGGATTAGGGGGACGCATGTCTGGTGGAGACGCGAGGAGGAGTGGCGGCGGTTTCGGTCGGCAAAATTGCGTGTATCATCTTGTTATTAGGGAAATTGATGTGTGGATACGTCATAGCACAATCCCAGAGCCGGGGCACGAGGGGGCCTGGAGGGCTACCTTGCTTTTTAGGAAATGAATTCCTATATTGTGTGGTTAAAACGAACACCCATTTCAAGCACAGGAGCAACTTCCGGCCATGATGAGACAGATGCGCGAGAACATGCCACTGATCATGTGGATTATCGTGATATCGTTCTTGATTACAATCGTCGTGAGCTGGGGAGCGGGCGGCTTTCGAGGCAGCGGACCCAAACCAGGCGTGATTGCGGATATTGGAGGCCGAGAGATCCTCTATGAGGCGTTTGCGAAGGGTGTTCAGAATGTCATCGCGAATCGGCGCTCGCAAGACGAAACCCTCGAGCTTACGGAAGACGAGGTTACGAAGATCCGCCAGGATGTTTGGGATGAGCTGGTGCGCAACGAGCTGATGGCCTATACAGCAAAGAAGTTGGGCTTGAAGACCGCGGACAGGGAGGTCGCCTGGGCTGTGCGCAACAGTCCGCCGGAGACTGTGGTACGGATGGAGTACTTCCAGACAGACGGTCAATTTGACAGGTCCAAATGGAACGCTTATCTCGATGATCCACAGTCGACCTCGACACTCGTGGAGTTTGAGAAAGACTATCGCCGCAGCCTGGGGAACCAGAAGGTCGTGGAGCGGATAGTGTCACCAGTCTTTGTGACGGAAGAGGAGATCCGGCGCGAATTCGAGAACCAGTATATCCGTTTCTCCGCCATCATCGCCGGCTACCTCGTCGCCAACATTGCAGTGGACACGGGTGCTTTTTCGGACAAGGAGATTGAGGAGTATTTTTTCAGCCACAAGGATCAATATACCCGCCCTGAGATGAGAGCGGTGCGATCTGTGACGGTCTCTAATACGGCCACCGCCGAGGATTCGGCGCGCATTGTTGAACAGGCCGGAGAGGTGCTCGAGCGACTGCGTGGTGGAGAGAATTTCGCGGAGTTAGCCACGGAGTTCTCCGACGACCCGGGATCTGCTTCCAAGGGTGGGGACCTGGGCTTCTTTCCCCGCGGACGCATGGTGACCGAGTTCGACGAAGCAGCGTTCGAAACGCCGGTAGGACAGCTATCCGACTTGATTAGGACTCGGTATGGCGTGCATATAATCAAGGTTGTGGATCGCAAGACGAAAGGTGATGTGGATTCCGTTCGTGCCAGCCATATCCTGTTTTCTTGGAAGGCCTCGCCGGAGACCGAGGAACGGGCATCAGAAACGGCCCGCGAGTTTCAAGAGCTTGCCAAGAAGGTTGGCTTTGAAGAAGCGGCACAGCGGCTCGAACTCGAGGTCGTGGACTCGGATTTGTTCGCGCGGCGGTCCGGCCAGATTCCCGGGATTGGCAGAATCAGAGCAGCGATCGATTTTATCTTCTCCGAGCCGGTTGGCAAAATATCGTATCCCTATAAGACCCGGCAGGGTTATGCGGTTCTCCAATGTCGTGAAATGAAACCCGAAGGCCTGCCGCCCATCGGAGACGCGCGCTACGCGATTGTTCAGGAATTGGCCAAGGACAAAAAACTCCAGATCGCGGCGGACAGCGCGGAGGCTTTCAGACGAAGAGTCGGCAGCGCGGGGAATCTTGTGACGGTCGCGGTCAGCGAAGGCGTGCCGGTCGATACGGCGGAGACTGTGTTGTCGACGGGCTTTTTCGCTCTGATGGGAGTGAATGAATATGTCGGCCGCCAGCTTCGATCCATGGAAGGGGGACAGTTGTCGCCCGTCTTGAAAACCGACCGGGGAGCCTTTCTGGCCGCGCTGACGGAGAAGACGCCGTTCGACAGTGTGCTCTTCAGGAGCAAGAGAGACGAGATAAGGGACAGGCTCACGAGTACGGACCGAAACACCGCCTGGACCGACTGGCTCTCGAGTGTGAAGGAAGAGTCCGGCCTTCGAGACAATCGGTATCTGTATTTCAGCGAATACTGATCGCGTTTTGGGGAGGGACTGCGGTCGAAGTAGGGGTGATGTGCCGCGCGGCCAAGATGAAGGCTGGGCGGTTCTTTTTTCAGAGAGGTTGGGTACCTGTTGACTTTTAACATCGGAATTCGTATGTTAAAAAATTGTATTCACTTAATACTGAGGCGTTACTTGAACAAGACGGCCGGGGCACAAAATGATCTCTGACCGAATAAACCTACTTGATTTCATTGCGTTTGTTTTGCGATGGCGACGGTTCATCGTATTGGCAGTGGCACTCGTCGTCGTCATAACTGCCATCGTGTCCCTCATGGTGCCCGCGCGCTACACCGCAACCGCTACCATCTTCCCCAGTCAGGAGGAGCCGCTGGATGTGACGAGTTTCATCTCTTCACAACTGGCGGGTTTGCCGGGCGTCGCGGGTTTTGCCGCGCAGATGGGTGCTCTCCCGGGCGAAATCTATCTGACGATTCTGCGAAGCCGTTCGATGAGCGAAACGGTGATTGACACCTTCGGCCTGCGCAAGGTGTGGAGAATGGAGAAGGCGCCCATCGAGGACGTTATCGACGTACTTCTTAATTGCGCCACATTCCGATTCGAACTGCGCGATGGTACGGTCAGCATTGACGTGAGTGCCGGCGATCCGAAGACGGCTGCCGACATGGCCAACTTCTACGCGCGGGAACTCGATCGGCGCAACCAGGAATTGAAGTCACAGAAGGCCACGCATGACAAGCTCTTCATTGGGGCTCGTCTGGAAGACGCTCGCCAGCGCTTGGAGTTGCTGGCGGACAGTCTGCGCTCTTTTCAAGAGCGAACAGGCGTTGTCGATGTGGAGGAGCAAGTCAGGGCAACCATCAAGACGGCTGCAGAGCTCGAAGCTTTGCGCTTGACAACGGAGCTGGAGTTAACACTTGCCAAGGAGATGATGGAACCCGGCAATCCGTTGGTCGATGAGTTGGAGCGCAAGTTGGCGGGGGTCCGGGCGCAGATGCGCCGACTCGTCAACCGCCACCAGAAATCGGCTGAGGACAAGCTGATTCTAACACTTGGCGATGCTCCTTCCTATGGAGAAGCCTATCTGCGACTCCTGCGGGATATCACGGTTCAGGAACTCCTTTACCAGTATCTGATGCAGCAATATGAGCAGGCACGGATTGCGGAGGTGCGACGAACTCCCACAATGCAGGCGATCGACTGGGGGGTGCCTCCGACGAAGCGGTCGTGGCCTCGACGAGGACTGATGGTTGTCGTTGCCGGGGCAGCGGCTTTCGTGTTCGCGTTGGCGATTGCGATGATTATCGAGGGATTCCGGAAGGCGAGTGACCAGCCTGAACACTCTCAACATGCCAAGGTGATGGCGTTGAAGGAATCACTCCGACGGCGAAAGCGCACGGACGAATCCTAAGTGTGCCTCGTGACACGGTTAGAGGGTGGATTCATCTGTTTGGAGAAAGGGAAGGATCACGCGACAATTGCTCCGGGACTGGCGCGACCTTCCGCGCCGCTGGCTGAAGACCGAATACGGCCTGGCTGTGGGGCTGGCGGTTGCCTTTCTGGCTGCCCTCATCGTGTGGCGTTTCGCGCCACAAGCCCGTCTGATCGGCCTTGCTCTGGCAGGAGCTGTGGGGGCGGCGGCTCTTGTGCAGTGGCCAATTCTCGGGGCCTTCTATGTCAGTTTCTCAACCTTTGGCCGCTTGGCAAGTCTGTTCCCCGGCATTGACACGGCGATTGTCATTCTGACTCTGTCGGCCTACGCCGCAAGGAAGTTGCTGTCTTGGGAGCCGACCTGGAGATTTCCGCCAGCGCTTCGCTGGGCTGGGCTATGGCTTGCCTGGATGGTGGCGAGCATCGTATGGGCCGAAGACAGCGCAGTTGCTCTGTACACTCTCACTCTGTACTTGAAAAGCTTCCTTGTTTTTGTCCTGATTCTTGAGGCAGCGCGGGATCATCGCAGGATCGTGCACCTCACCTCGGCCGCCGTCGCCGGAGCTGTCTTCGCCGTGGCGGTTTCTGCTGTCACGGGTTATCGCTTCTTCTTCACCGGGGCCGCTGCGGAGCTGTCTCGAGTCGTGGCTGTCGAGAAAACCAGACTCTACGGCCTCTGGTTCGATCCGAACTACTTCGCCCTGGCTCTTCTCGCCCTTATGGGACTGACCTTTGCGCTGTGGCGAACGCGTCTGAGTGGCGCAGTGAGAGCGATTGCCGCAGTCGGATTCGCCGCGGTCGTTGCCGGCATTGTGTTCAGTCTGTCGCGCGCGGCCATGCTCTCCGCTTGCATGGGACTGGTTGCCTGCCTCTGGTATGAGCACAGGCGTCTTCGGATTCTTCTTGTCGTGGGTTCCGTTGTAGGTCTTGTGCTGATATTCTTCCCCGTCGATCTGGCGGAACGAGTCGAGTCGCTGACCTCTCGTCAGGCGGATGCATCGCTTCGAAATCGAGAGCGTCAACTACTGGGCGCCGTTGAAATGGCCGTGGACGCGTTTCCTTTTGGAGTGGGTCTGGGGAATTACTACTACCATTCTCCTTACTATACCAGTATGAGCCGCCCTACCTTATCCCACAACAGCTACGCCGATTTGGCCGCCGAGGGAGGAGTCATGTCACTCCTGTTCTTCGGTGGTTTTGTCGTAACGCTTTTTCAGGCGACCCGTTCTCGGAATCGCCGCATCGTACCCGTGGAGTTCACCGACAACCTCGCTATTGGCTTGCGCATCAGCTTGATAGCGTTTCTTCTCGGGGCAACTTTTCTCAGTGCGGCGGCGTTCGTGCCGCTGTGGTGGTTAGCAGGGCTGGTCGCGGCGAAGGAGTCGCACGACCGCGAGCTTGCTGAGCAGGAGATGGGTGCATTGGCTCCGGTGCGTTAGTACAGAGCAGCCGGCCGTTGGGTAATGCAAGCATTGTACAGCCATTGGATCTTTCAGTCATCGTTGTCAATTATAACGGAGGGCCGGTCTTACTCGGGTGCCTCGAGGCCCTCGGGAATGTGGGGCACGAGCTTGCCTTTGAGGTCATCGTCGTGGACAACGGGTCGTCCGACGGGAGTCTGGAGGAGGTGGAAGCGAAGTACCCGGACTTTCGCGTTCTCCGGGCGGGGAAGAACATCGGATTTGCAGCCGCCTGCAATCTTGGCCTTGCGACAGCGAGCGGGCGACACGCGATGCTGCTGAACCCCGATACCGAGGTGCTGCCTGGAGCCTTGAAAACGCTGGTGGACACCCTCGACGCTCATCCGAGTTGGGGAGTGGTGGGTCCGCGCATGGTGGATGAGAGTAGCTCTCCCTATCCTGCCGCACGACGCTTCCCCACACCCTGGCGTCTCTTCTGCGAATATACACGCCTGTCATGGTTTCTCCCTCGGTCATGCCTGTTCGCCGATTACTATTACGGAGACAGGGATGTCAAGACCCTGGATGCTGTGGATCAGGTGGAGGGAAGCGCGCTGGTCATCAGCGAGAGTGCGAGAGAGGCCGTAGGAAAGCTGGACACTCGCTTTTTTCTCTTCTTTGAGGAAGTTGACTGGTGTCGCCGGGTCTGGGACGCGGGATTTGAGATTCATGTGGTTCAGGATGCGGTGGTGCGCCATCATCGAGGAACCATCGTGTCGCGACACTTCGTCGAGGCGCGGACAGCGCACGCTGAAAGCGCTATGCGATACTTCCACAAGTACGAGGGTGAGGCCGGTCTGAAGCGGCTGCAGCGATGGATGAGGGCGGCTCTCCTCATTCGCAGATGTCAGATGAGGTTGGCTACAATGCTCGGCGCTGGGGAAGATGCCCGGATACGGTTGGAAGCAGCAACGCGTGAGCGAGCTGTGTACCGCCGAGGTCTGCCGACATGAATTTGCGGATTCTCCATGTACTGTCGTCACCTCACCTCGGCGGAGCCGAGCAAGTGTGCCTGTACCTTGCCCAAGCCCAACTGGCTGCGGGCCATGAGGTAGCCCTTCATGTACTCATCGACGGGCGGGTCACGGAAGCCGCTCGGGCAGCGGGAATTCCGACATTCTGTTCCGATATGGGGCAAGGAGGGAGCCGTTTGCCGCGGCGAGTTCGCTGGGAGACCGCGACCGCGGACTTATCGGCGACCACTCGACAGTTTGGACCCGACCTCGTTCACTCCCATGTTCCGCTGACGAATCTCATGTGTCACCGAGCGTTGAGCAGATCGTCCACGTCGTGGATCGCGACGATTCACGGCTCCTGGAGGCAGTTCGGATACGCGCCCCAAACGCAGGACAGACCCTACTTGAAGCCGTATCTCTGGCTGCGGCACGGCGCGGGAGCCTTCTGGACGACGCGGTCAGCGGCGCGAGTGGTCGCCGTGTCGGATTCTGTACGCCGGGATTTGGAGAGAATAGGCATCTCTTCACGGCGCATCGTGCGGATCCATAACGGACTCCCCAATGGCAATCCCTTGATTTCTGCCGAGGCGGGCCGCACACGGTTGAGCATTCCCGCGGACGCCCTTGTCATCGGCTCACTTGGCTTCTTCGCCCCAGTCAAAGGCTTCGACTTGTTGATCCATGCCTTCGCTCTATTGGCACCGCGCTACCCTCAGCTTCTCCTTGCCATTGCCGGCGGCGATGTGTTGGGCCAAGACTCCATCCGCCGGAGCCTTCACATGCTTGCAGAGCGGTTAGGTGTGTCCGGTCGCGTCCGCTTCCTGGGGCCGACGGATGGCAAGGGCGGTTTCCTCTCTGCTCTGGATATCTATGTCGTCTCGTCGCGAACGGAAGGCCTGCCACTTTCACTTCTGGAGGCGATGAAGCACGGGAAACCGAGTGTGGTTTCATCGGCAGGAGGTTGCATGGAGGCTGCTCGTCCTGAACTTGAAGGATTGGTGTTCAAGTCAGGGAATGTCCAAAGCCTGGCCCAAGCCATCGAACGGTTGATTGATGATCGCGAGCTTCGCGAGTCGATGGGGCACGCGGCTCAAGTGCGCGTGCAGGATTACTTCACGCTTCGGCGCTGCGCCGAGGAATACGAACAGCTTTGCCATGCTGTGCTGGCCCCTCAAGGGTCGGTTGCGAAATGCATGCCCAGCCATGGATGAGCGAGCCAGACTACGATTCATCTTGTTCGTTTTGGACGGACTTGGGCTTGAGTTCGCTTTCTTTGCGACCTTCCTGCTTCGGTTTCGTACCGGGCTCTTTGTGAATCCGCTGCATTTGTACGCCGTTGAGCTTCTTGTTCCCAGTCTCGTCCTCTGCGCGTACTGGGTTTTCATCGGTGCATTCTTTGGCCTTTACCGGTTCGATGCCACGCAGGGGAGAGGTGAGATTGTCACCTATGTGTTCAAGACCACCGTCGTTGGAATTCTCTTGCTCTTTCTTGTGACCTTCGAGTACAGCGACCCTTTGCCGAGCACGCGGGTCGTGTTGCTGAGCTACTGGGCTTTGACTTACCTCGTACTGGCCGGGGATCGGGTTCTCCTGCTCACCCTTGTGAAATTTCTGCGCCGCCACGGTATCGGCCTTTCGCCGACCGTGCTGGTTGGCACGGGCGCTCGGGCCAAGGAATTCCTTAGTCATGTGAAGCATTTCCCTGAACTGGGTTTCGGTTTGGTAGGGGTGGCCTCGGAAAAGGACAATCCTCTGACAACCTGGGAATCACTTCCGGTCGTGGGCTCTGCGCGAAATGTGGCCGTGCTGCGCGATCAGCATTCGTTTAATACGGTTCTCCTTGCTCTCGACCCATCCGATGAGGCCATGCTTCCGGAGCTGGTGCGGTCACTTCCACCGCAGGGCATGAGAGCGTTTGTTCCGGCGGACCAGTATCCCATTCTGCTCGGCAGCGTTCGACCGCGGTGGGTCTATGGTCATCCTTTGGTGGCAATTCAACCGGAGATATTGCCACTGGGCGAGCGCGCCTTGAAACGGGTGATCGATATCATTGCATCCCTTTTTCTCCTCGTGATTTCTCTGCCGATCTGGCTTGTGCTCTGTGTTCTCATCCCGCTCGACTCACCCGGTCGCGTTTTTTATGTGCAGAGGCGTGTCGGGAAGAAGGGACGAGAGTTTCCACTATTGAAATTCCGTTCCATGAGACGAGACGCCGAGTCAGAGAGTGGGCCGGTGATGGCGAAAGTGGACGATCCACGCATCACGCGGGTGGGTCGTTTCATCCGCGCCTGTCGTCTGGACGAGTTGCCTCAAATCCTCAATGTACTGGCGGGGCAGATGAGTCTGGTAGGGCCGCGACCTGAGCGACGGGAGTTTGTGGACAAATTCGCCCGAGAGATTCCACTCTATGAGCGGCGTCTCAATATCACACCGGGAATCACTGGCTGGTCACAGGTACACTTGCGGTACAGCACTTCCAGTGAAGATGTCGCTCTGAAGCTGGGTTACGATTTCTACTATATCGAGAATGTTTCATTGGCTCTTGATCTTCGAATCTTGCTCATGACTCTTCTTGTGGTTCTTCGAGGAGAAGGACAACGATAGTGCACGAGCTTTTTCAGATGTGGTTTCGTCCAAGGTGATTACCTATGATTGATATGAAGATTATTCGCGAGAATCCCGAGGCTGTCCGTCGGGGAATACGGCTCAAGGGTGAAGCCGACCATTTGGACGCTGTGCTTGAAATGGATCAGCGGCGGCGTGTGGTGATTGAAGAAGGAGACGCTCAGAAAAACCGGCGCAATGTCCTGTCAAAGGAGATTGCCAAGAAAGCCAAGGCGGGGGAGAGAGTTGAAGACCTGAAAGATGAAAGCCGTGCAGTCGGTGAACGGATCGCGGCTCTGGATGAGGAACGACGCACGGTGGAGAACGAGCTGCACGAGCTTCTGTTGACAATCCCCAATATGCCTCATGCGTCGGTTCCCGAAGGCCAGAGTTCGGAGAAGAACCGGTTTGTCCGCGAGAAAGGGAGCAGGCCCGAGTTTGACTTCGCGCCGAAGAATCATGTCGAATTGGGGGAAAGTCTCGGCATCCTTGATTTCCCACGGGCTTCGAAGATCGCCGGGTCGGGCTTTCCGCTTTACCGCGGTGCGGGCGCAACTCTCGAGCGCGCGCTTGTCAATTTCATGCTTGACCGCCATCTGTCCACCGGTCGTTACCGAGAGGTCATCACACCTTTTGTTGCGAACTCCGCCGCAATGATAGGGACGGGTCAACTCCCGAAGCTGGGAGACGATATGTATTACTGTCCCGATGATGATCTCTACCTGATTCCCACGGCTGAAGTGCCGATCACGAATATTCACCGTGAGGAGATTCTGCACGAGGCGGATTTGCCGATTTACTACTGCGGCTACTCTCCTTGTTTCCGGCGTGAAGCCGGCTCCTACGGCAAAGAGACTCGTGGCTTTCTGCGTGTCCACCAGTTCAACAAGGTTGAGCTCGTGAAATTCGTGCTGCCCGAGACTTCGTACGACGAGCTCGAGAGCCTGCTTGCGGACGCGACAGCAGTTCTCGACGAGCTGGGCATTGTCTACCGAGTCATGGAACTCTGCAGCGGGGACCTCAGCTTTGCGGCTTCAAAGTGCTACGATATCGAGGTCTGGTCGCCAGCCGAGGAGAAGTGGCTCGAGGCATCTTCATGCAGCAACTTTGAGGATTTCCAGGCGCGGCGATCGAGTATTCGCTTCCGTCGTGAATCGACAGGGAAGGTGGAGTTCGTGCATACGCTGAACGGATCCGGACTGGCGACCTCCCGTCTCATGGTTGCTTTGATGGAGACTCATCAGACAGATGAGGGAACGATTCGTGTCCCGGAGGCATTAATAAGGTATACCGGTTTCGGGCACATCACTCCTGAGGGAGGCCGCTGATGGCGGACCCGAGAACCGCTTTGGTTCGAGCGGCTCGGCGACTAAGCGAGATTGGAGGGCTGCCGGCGTCCGACGGGAATCTGTCGGCTCGCGTTGGCCCTCGCTTCTTCTGGATTTCTCCGTCGGGTATCGAGAAACGTGGAATCACTCCAGACGATTTCCTGCTCATTGATGATTCCGGCTGCGTGACGGAGGGTGAGGGCAGGCCATCTTCCGAATGGCCGATGCATGTAGCGCTATACGGAGAGCGCCGCGAAGTCAACTGCATTCTACATGCTCATCCACCGGGTTTGACCGCGTTTGCCGCAGCGCACCGAGTGCCCAAGACAAGCATCTTGGCCGAGGCAGAGGCCATGATCGGTGAAATCTGCCTCGTTCCTTATGCGCGACCCGGCAGCGCCTCGCTCGGCAAGGAAATCATCGCTTGTGGCACCAGTCCCAGCATCTACCTGCTCGAGAATCACGGGGCGGTTGCCGTCGGAAGTGAGGTTGAGGAAGCATTGCACCGCATGGAGCGAGCCGAGTTTCTGGCTCAGGTGAGCTTGCTTGCCGAAGGACTGAACGGTGCCATTCCTCTGACGGAAGCACAGCTCGCTGACCTGAGACGACGGTGAGATGGATCATGAAGAGGTTGTGGTCTGTTGAGAATCGGATCAAGGCGGCGCTGTTTGTATTGGCGATCCTGCTGTGGTTTTTTGTTGTCAGCGATCGAGATTATGAGGCTGACTTCTCGATTCCGCTGGAAGTCAAGGGCCTGGAGGCTGGCTGTCTTTTCGTTCAAGACCCGCCAAAGACCGTGCAGATTGCCTGCGAAGGGCGGGGTCGAGACCTGCTTGTGTGGCGGTACTTCTTGGGCAGTCACCTGGAGCTGAACATCAGCGGGTTGAGCGTTAAGCGCGCCTTTCCGCTCGTGCCGGAAATGGTTACCGTTCCCGCAGGGTTTCCCATTCGGGACCTTACGATCGTCTCGCCGGAAACGCTCAGGCTTCACATCGACCGATTGGCAGAACGACGCGTGCCCGTTCGAGCCACCTGTGACATTTCGCCCGCTGCCGGCTATGCGCTGGTTGGTTCAGTCCGTTGCGAACCGGACAGCATTTTGATTCGAGGCCCACAGATTCTCGTGCAGCAAGTCGGCGAAGTTGAAACTCAGGGTCGGCGGTTCTCTCGGCTCAGCGGGCTGTTTGAAGAACGCCTACCTCTGAAAGGGGCGTTCTCACCGAAGATATTGCTGACGACTCATCAGGTTGTGGTGCGTGCCACCATCGAGCCCGTTGCACAAGTCACTCGCGACAGTGTTTCCATCGACGTGCGAAATGTTCCTCGAGGGCACCGAAGCATCGTTTTTCCTGCCTATGTCAGCGTGATCCTCGAGGGACCAGAGAGTACCATGGCGGCGCTCGATACGGTGCCTCCACGGCTCGTGCTGGACTACGAGCAGGATTGGAGCGACGAACAATCCTCCTATCAGCCGACCCTTGAAGGCCCGTCTCAAGTGGAACTGGTTGCGATGGATCCGCCGGATGTTGCCTGGAAGGTGCAGAAAATCGCGGGATGGAGACGGAGGTGACGGTGAAAGTACTCGCCTTCGAAAGCTCCTGCGATGAGACTTCCGTTGCGCTTCTCGATAGCGGTCATCTGAAAGGCCATGTCACGCGGACCCAAAGCCTCCACCAGGCGTTTGGCGGCGTTGTGCCGGAGTTGGCAAGTCGAAGTCACCTTGAGCAGATCATGCCCCTGACGCGGCAGGCTTTGGCGGAAGCGGACGAGTCACTTGACGATGTGGAGGGCGTTTGCGCCACGGCAGGTCCGGGCCTTGTGGGGGCTTTGCTCGTCGGACTCAATTTTGGCAAGGGAATCGCTCTGGCACTGGGCGTGCCCTTTCTGGCCGTGCATCATCTCGAGGCTCACCTTTGGGCGGCGGAGCTCGACGGCACAATGATGCCGCTTCCCTTTCTGGCGCTTCTCGTTTCGGGAGGGCATACGCAGCTCGTGCTCGTGGAGGGATTTGGTTGCTACAGAGTGCTTGGAGCGACGCGTGACGACGCGGTCGGAGAGGCGTATGACAAGGTTGGCAAGCTCTTAGGATTGGATTTTCCTGCTGGTGGTACTGTGGACAGGATTGCGCGTGAAGGCGATCCGGCCTTCCAGCGCTTCCCTCGAGTGAGGACAGGCGAGGGTTTTGATTTCAGTTATTCGGGATTGAAAACGGCAATGCTGCGCGTCGTGGAGAGACTCTCGCCTGACCAGATTGAAGAACATCGCGCGGACTTGCTTGCGGGATTCCAGGAGGCGGCAATTGCGTCCCTGCTCGGCAGGTTGCGACCCGCCATCGAACATTTCCAGCCAAAAGCCGTGGTTCTGGCCGGTGGTGTGGCGGCGAATTCTCTCTTGCAGAGAGAGGTGCAGGCAATGGGGACGGAGCTCTTGCTGCCGGTTTTTTGCCCCACGCCGTCTTTCATTCCCGATAACGCCGCGATGATTGCCTATGTCGGTGAGAAGCGCCTGGCGGCCGGTGAGCGGAGTTCTCTCGATGCGCCTGCAAAACCTCGCTGGCCTCTCGAAGACCTTCGGGAACCATCTGCTCCGGGTGATTGACAATAGCCAATTGACGAGGGACACGATTGCTCTGCGATTTACCACTTCTCTTGCTCGGCTATGGGCTTAATCTCAAGGGAGAGTTTCTGCTCTATCTCCTTCTGAGTCTTGTGGCCCTCTTGCTTGCCGTGTTTGTCTATCGTTACACCTTGCCCCCTGTGCCTGTCTGGCAACGCGCTGTTCTGTCAGGACTCCGGACACTGGCTCTGGTGGCAATCTTGCTGCTTCTTTTCGAGCCTGTGCTCAACATCTTCCGGCATCGCCTAGAGAAACAGAATGTTGTCGTGTTGGTGGACAAATCGGCTTCGATGTCCGCCGATGATGCGAGCGGCTCGAGGGACGAGACCGTGGAGCGGTTGCTGGAAGGACCCGGGCTGGCCGCCCTCAAGGCAAAAACACGACTGCGATATTTCGCTTTTGCCGATTCGGTCTGGGCTTTGACAACTCAAGAGCTCGACACGACGGCGTCGACCGGCGCCAGCACGAATCTCAGCTTCGCATGGGAGAAAGCCGAACGAGCCTTTCCAGGTCAATCCGTGGCTTCGGTCCTTCTCATTTCCGATGGAGGGAATAACCTCGGACCGAATCCCGTAAGGCTTGCGGGACAGTCGAGCATTCCGATCCATACGATCGGTGTTGGCGATACGGCCGTTCGTCGCGACGCAGCCCTGAGTGAGATTCTGGCGAACGATGTCACCTATTTGAATAGTGTTGTTCCCATTGATGTGCGCGTTCGGGCAACCGGGCTGGATGGCAAGACAGGTCAGCTCCGTCTGTTGGACCGTAGCGGCGGTGAAATTGCAAGCGCCGCCGTCCGATTTTCGGGCGAAGTCAGCGAGGTCCCTGTCACGCTCCGGTTCACCGCCACGCAGGTGGGGAACTTGCGCTACCGCGTTGTGCTCGATTCGATCTCCGGAGAATGGAGCCTCGCGAACAACCGGCGTTCGGTGATGATTCGGGTACTGGAGACACGTTCTCAGGTCGTCATTCTTTCGGGGCCGCCGATGTCATCACTGAGCGTTCTTCGCCACACTCTGGAGTCAGACTCGAATCTGGAGGTGAGGACCTTTGTGGAATCCGTGCGCGGAGGTTACCTGCTCGGCAATGCGCCGACGCGAGGTGACTTGGCCTCAGCGTCGCTTCTCGTATTGATCAACTTCCCCTCGGGACAGACGCCAGCAGACTTGCTAACCACACTTGCTGAAGTTGTTTCAGGAGAGAGAATCCCGGTGATGTTCTTCGCCGGACCAGCGACTCACCGAGACAAGTTTGCCAGACTCGCAGAGATCATCCCGAGTGAAGCCAAGCGCGGCATCCCACGTGAGACGGAGGTTACGCTCCGCGAAGTGATCCCGAATCCGGTTCTGACCGGCCGGACACCGCTGCCGGTGTCGTGGGACAAATTGCCACCCGTATTCGGCGGCAATGACAACTTCTCTGCCGGGCCCTTGGCTGAGGTTGCGGTTGCTCAGTCGCGCGTGACATTGGGCATTCCCGAAGATGAGCCGGCGATCATCCTTTGGTCGGGAGGAGGGCGCAAGGGAGTCGGCTTTCTGGTTTGGGGGACTTATCGCTGGAAGCTGGGGCTTGCGAAGGACACGCGTGCAGCTGGGTTCTACGATGACCTCATTGGCCGACTGACCCGATGGCTGATTTCCCCTCTTGAGGAGAAGCGCGTAAGAATCGCTCCGAGCAAGTCTTTGTTCAGCGGAGGTGAGCGCGTGGTCTTTCAGGCACAGGTTTACGGTACCGACCTCGCTCCTCGGGACGACGCGGCTGTGATTGCCAAAGTGACAAACGGTGAGCACTCGGAGGTGGTTCCCTTGCGCGGTCGAGGAAATGGTCGCTACGACGGAGCATTCCGTCCGTGGGGAGAAGGGGACTACCGGTTTGAAGGCATCGCTTATGTTAATGAAGATACCCTTGGGCGGGACAGAGGATCCTTTGCGGTCGAAACATTCAGCGTAGAAATGCTGGACACGAGGCAGCACGCCGATATCCTGCGGCAGATCGCCGAGGCATCTGGAGGACGCTATGTTCCTGCTGAAGGAGCTGATACGATGCTGGCGCACATCGAGTCTCCTCCGATAGAAATCGAGCAGCGGCGCGAGATTCCCCTATGGAACCGTGCTTTGATGCTCTGGGTGATTGTTGGCGTCCTTGGTCTGGAATGGTTTGTTCGCAAACGCAGCGGTATGCTGTAAGCAAACAGATAGAATCGGACTAACATCTTATTTCGAGTTGGTCATGAAAGAGAAGATTGAAAAACTTCGAAGTGTCAAAGACGAAGCGCAGCTCGGTGGAGGTCGCAAGCGCATTGAGGCTCAACACGAGAAAGGGAAGCTCACGGCGCGCGAACGCATTGATATCCTGCTCGATCCGGGTACATTCCACGAGATTGACATGCTGGTCGTCCATCGATCTTCCGACTTTGGTCTCGGCGATCAAAGGGTTCTGGGAGACGGCGTCGTGACGGGCTATGGAAAAGTCAACGGCCGCCTCGTCTTTGTCTTTTCTCAGGATTTCACGACATTCGGCGGGTCTCTGTCGGAAGCTCACGGCGAGAAGATATGCAAGATCATGGACATGGCGATGAAGGCTGGAGCTCCCGTTATCGGCTTGAATGACTCGGGCGGGGCGCGAGTGCAAGAAGGGGTTGTCTCGCTGGGTGCTTATGCGAATATCTTCCTGCGCAACACGCTGGCATCGGGTGTCGTGCCGCAAATCTCGGCAATTATGGGTCCTTGCGCGGGTGGCGCTGTCTACAGTCCGGCGATCACCGATTTTACGCTGATGGTCCGGGAGACATCTTACATGTTTGTGACCGGACCGAAGGTAGTCAAGACGGTCACTCACGAGGACATCACCTCCGAGGAGTTGGGCGGCGCGATGAGCCACGCTACGAAGAGTGGGGTCGCTCACTTCGCTTGCGAAAGCGAGGTGCACGGTCTGGAGTGCATCCGGCGGCTGCTTTCTTACATTCCTCAGAACAATCTGGAAGATCCGCCGATCGTGCCGACGGATGATCCTCGGGATCGATTCGACGAAGACTTGGGTGATATTATTCCGGACAGTCCGATCAAGCCTTACGACATGAAAGATGTCGTGACGCGCATCGTCGATCGAGATTCATTCTTCGAAGTGCACTCGGAATGGGCGCAGAATATCATTGTCGGTTTTGCACGGCTCGGGGGTCGTTCGGTGGGTATCGTCGC
>CAZJAD010000042.1:0-17690 GCA_964543855.1 uncultured Alphaproteobacteria bacterium | reverse complement strand
AGCCGCCGGAACCTCGTAATCAAGTAACCGGTTCTCGAATCCCAAGCGTGAACTCAAGTGATTTGATTAGGTAGAGAGGGGAGGGTCCGGCAAGGTTCTCGGGCCCTCCGGCGGCTTTTCCAATGTCAGGAGAGACCCTGATCGGACTTGATGTACGGTCGGGGTCTCTGTATTAGGTCCTGCGCTGAGATGGCCTGACTTATGAAAGCTTGATCTCACTCCTCCAGTTTTAACAGTGACACTTACTGAAAAGCCAATCCATTCCGATCTCCGTTCTCTTGTCTTGGATCGTAACCTTGGTCATCACTTGGGTCTACTTGGGGCAAGCACGGCAGTCCTCTTTGGAATCGAGGTGGAGATCGAGATTGGAGGATGAGATAGGAAGCCACACATGGGAATGAAGACAAATCTTACATGCAGAGAGTGAGACATTCAAGATCAACCACTCAACAGCTCCTATATCCTAACGCCCACTTGAATTTGATGGTATTTCGCATTACTTTGAGGTGGCCGGAACATCGTCATCATTAGCACAATCTTCAAAAATCAGTGTGCTCTTCATAGGGGAAGCGAAACAGGAACCGTCCCAAATTGTCTGTAAACCATTGATTTTACTCGATAGTAGGTCTTACTCTTAATCAGTAGGTTCTAGGTTCGATTCCTAGTGGGCGCACTGAGATAAGGGCCTATAAACAAACGACCTACAGGCTCGAGGTTGCCTGTTGTCGGGCAGAGTCTTTTCTGTCCGGAGAGAGAATGCCTGCAAAACACAAACGAAAGTCCAAAGCCCGTTCAAACGGAATACACTCCACGCGGCTGCATCTTGTCATGTACAGTGTGCTGCTGGTGGCGACTCCGTTCATACTGGTCACGAACTTCCTGCAAGATGCGATTGGACAGATCACGAAATTCACCTATCGGGTCGGCGGCTTGGAGGTGCCTACCGTGCCGGCCGTGGCATTCATCATTGCCCTGCTGCTCCTAATATTTTATCGTTCCTATCTGACCAGACTTCGGATTCTGGCTATCGTCATCGCTGTTCTGATGATCGCCCTTGCCCAGCAGATTACCGACCATTATGCCGGGCACAAATTCTACGATCTGCAACAGAACTGGCACTACTTCGCCTATGCTATTTTTGCTTTCATGATGTATCGCGATCTGGCTCCCCGCCGCGTACTACTCACGAGAATCATGTTGCTCACTTTTTTCTTTGCAATGCTGTATTCTTCCTTTGATGAAACCTTTCAGAGGTTCATGAGTTCTCGCACCTTCGACCTGAGCGATGTGGCCAAAGATGTTTGGGGAACATTGATTGGGATGGTTCTGATTCTTTTTGGTGGCAAGAAGTCGCGCGAATTTCTGAAGAACTGGACGCGGCTCCGCTATCCGCGGCTGCGCGACTACACCGAGCATCCGTTTATCCTGGTCGTCCTTCTGACGATCCTGACCTTCATGTTCCTTTGTTTCAGCTCTCTCCTCTCCAGTTTTGAGTACTGGTCGACCGTCGTGCTGCTGACGATCTGCAGTTTTCCGCTGGTCTTTCTGCTCTTTCACATCAGCCAGTACAAGTGGGGCAAGTATGGCTTGTTGGCGGTTTTCGTTCTCGCTCTGATCACGCAGTCCTATTCCTACCTCAAGTACCGCAAAGACTACATCGTTCACAACGAGTATGGATTGACCATATATAAGGGGATTCCGATCGTCTTCTTTGATGTCCTGATATTCCCAAACGGAATGTTCCGATTAGTGGATAAGAAGCACGACTTCAATTACCGGGATCGAACCTTCCTCATGATGCAGAAAGCGGACATTATTGTCATCGGGAGCGGCGCTTATGGCAAAGGTGGCAACGGTTTTACTCGAAAGGTCCCTCATCAGTTCATCTACAATCCATTCACCCAGCGTGGAACCCAAGTGA
The DNA here is from genome assembly GCA_964543855.1 of uncultured Alphaproteobacteria bacterium. Classification (GTDB taxonomy): domain Bacteria; phylum Electryoneota; class RPQS01; order RPQS01; family DYHQ01; genus CAZJAD01. Next base: position 15,769 of record CAZJAD010000042.1, on the reverse strand, counting down.
TTATTCTGAAGAATGGCGAGGCATGCGAGACTTTCAACAGACTGAAGCGGGAAGGAAAGAATGTTCTCTTTGTTCTTCACAATACATGCTGATGACAAGAGTAAGAGTAAGAAGAGGAAGCCGGAGCGAGAAGAGGAGATACCGGGTAAGCGACGGTTTTTCACCTGGGCTCTGGTAGTACTCTGGTGTATCCTTATTGCTTTCGGGATCATTTCACTCTCAGATCCCAAATGGCTGCAGGATTTGTCTCGTAGCGGAGCCGAGGTCGAATCCAGGTGGTTCAGGGATTACGGCGACAACCACCTCCGCGCTGGCAGATATCGGCTGGCTATCGCCCAATATGAAAGGGCCCTTCAGATCGAACCTGATAATGTAGCCGCGATCGTGAATCAAGCTATCGCCTACAGCCGAGCTGGTTATGTCGACCGAGCTGAAGAGATTCTTAAGGATGCGCTGAAGATCGAGACATATCAACAAGGTGTGATCTACTACAACCTCGCGGATATGCTCGAGAGAGAGGGCAGAAAGGACGAGGCCATCCGCTATTACCATCAGGCGATAGATGTCGAACCCGAACCCGCCTACATCTATCGAAAACTCGGGGCCCTTTATCTCAAGGCGGAGCAGTATGAAGAAGCGCGAGAGGCTTTCCAGATGGCCTTGGAGACCGAGACCAACCTGACCTCTTCCTACCAGAATATGCTGCGGAACAGCACGAGTGCTTTTGAGGATGATACAACGAATTTGCGCGTTATCAAGAGTCTGCTCGCAGGCGGCGTTCGAGCAGAGGATTTGACCCGCTATGACCCGGAGATCGTTGGATTGATGTTGCAGAGAGATCCGGGGACTGCCAAGACTCATAATCTCCTGGGCCTGGCCTATGCCCGATTAGGAGATGCCGACGCGGCAATTGAACACTTCCAGACATCGTTGCAGATAATACCCGGAAGTAGGGATGTGATAAGGAATCTTCAAATGGCGCGTGAATTCAAGCAGACGGGGCGCATTCCCACACCGTCGGAATAGTCCGGACCAAACCCAACCGGGTCTTGCCCGCAGGAGATGAGCAGTAGCGCAGGGGATCGAAATACTGGAGGCTTGACCGTGACTCTACAGGGGAGAATACATATCGGAATTGGCGGGCGGGGTTCGAGGGGAACACAATGCTCCTGGAAGATGTGTTGATCGACGGCTAATCAGTCAGCGTGGACTTCGAGTCCCAGAATACCCTCAAAACGTAGCCTCCCGGATGGGAGGCTTTTTGTTGTAGAAGCCGATACAGGAATATCCTGTGCCCGTGTCACTGGCTGCGTTTGTGACGGTCGGTGTAACCCCCTTCATAGTGGCCGACAATTTCAATCATATTGCCGCTGGCATCAGGAACAAATTCGAACCTGATGATGCCGACTCCATCCAGAGCGAAGCGATGCTTGCTGATAGGAATCATCCTGTATTGAGGCCTATCTTCACGCTGATAATACAGTGCATCCCCTTTCAAGCTAATCGTGCGAGGACCGTAGGTCCCGACATAGACTTTTAGTTCCCGACGGGAGAGGGTTACAGGATTCATACGGGCTTCCACACCTTCAATCGCCCAATCAAGAAAGTACTTGTACAAATAGAAGCGACTGGAATCACTTCCACGACTGCGGAGCTTCCTCAACGCATCCAGATAAGCGATATCCAGAGCTTCTGCGGCAGGACATTCGATATCCGGTTTCACACCGGTTCCTTCCCAATTCGTGCCGCTGATGGGATTGACGGCACGGGCGTGAGGAATCCGAAGTTCGATACCCAAATCAAACAGGTTGTATGCGTCGGTGTCATGCGCTCCACCGCCGGTAGTTTCACCGATAATCGTGGCGCGCTTCATATTCTGAAGATTATACGAAAACTCCTCAGCGCCGGAAAAAGTTGTGCCACTGGTCAGGACATAGACCGGCACATCTGAAAGTCGCGGGCCGGGAACATAGGCTTGCGTCCAGAATTGTTTGGGAGTCTCTACTCCGCGTATCTCAAAGCTGTTGAGATGTTGTGGCGAATCGAAAAGGTAACTGGTGATGAGCTGAATCATCGATGGCCAACCGCCTCCATTCTCGCGCAGGTCGAAAATAAGCGCGTCGCAATGACCCACGAAATTCATCGCGGCGATAGCGGTCGCTCCTGCAATCTCAGTTGGGGCAAACTGGTTCACTTTGACATAGCCCACATTTCCTTGGAGTAGTTCGACCCTCTCAAATCCATAATTGGTGTAGAGATCGTATTCGAGTTCCTGCGCTTCCTTCGCAGCGGTTCGGGCGGAATCATCATCGGCAACTTCTCCCACTTCCGGCAGAAGAAGTCTTACGGAAACATGTTTGTCGTGGGAAATCGAGCGCAAATCATCTGTTAGACGAGAGGCAAATTCAGGAGGCGTTACCAGCGAATCATATTTCCCTTCCTGAAACTGTTTACGTATGTGCTCAGCCATCTGATTTCCCACATCGGGAAAAAGATATTCACGGGCATAGAGCTTCGCTGTTGTGTCAATGATTGCAGCACGATCCTCCGGTGTCAGTAGAGGCCAGTCAGCTGACTGGACAACTACCGGTGAAATAGCGATGATGCAAATCGTCAAATAGGTTACAGAAGGCGGAAGTTTCATGGGAGTACTCCTGCGTCTGTTTGAATGCTTCATCTGGTGGTGTCTGAGAATATGACGGCATGGTCATGGAATTTGTTGCGAGCCAGGCATCCGGCTCACAGGTTCCAGTAACTTGAACCACGACAGCCAATTACAGGACTGCAGGATGGATAGCGGCGTCTGTGAAGAAAGATGGCGGGACTATTCGTACCACGATACAACATGGGGAAACTGCGGATTCTCCGCTTCGAGAACGCACAGACCGGCCTCAATTGCGTCACGGCTGAAGAGAATCGTGCCTGAGCCTCTCCAAGTGGCGGACGCCTGGATAAGAAGAGTCATTGCGCCGATGATCTGGTTATCGATCTGGTCAATTCTGTCTGCGATGATGATCCCCGAGAATCGCCCTGATCTGAGAGTCCCCATGCGGGCATTCGAATGAGTATTGTGGACGACCAAAATCCCGCTGCTTTGCCCGAAGTCGATGTCTGTCCAGTTTGCACTCGACGGCAGGTTCGCATAGGTGAGAGATCTCAATGGCCATCTCAAGTCACGTGGATTCGTGACATACTGACTGCCTCCGACACCGCTCTGTGCAATCTCCACAAGATGCCCTTCCGGGAATCCAGCTTGTTGCCCGCCGAAAATTTGGTCGGGCGTGTCGGGAAATCCGTTCGGCCATACAGCTCCTTCCTCGACAAGACATGAACGGTAATTCGTCGTAGGTTGGTAATCTCGCCCGGCACAGGTCCCCCCGATTTCTGAATCGTTCCTCCGCCGGAAGGTTTCTGTCGTACTAATCGCCAGAGTGCCGGTTTCTGGAATGAGACCGCCCCAAGCGTTGTGGTCTCGACCATCGATGACGATCTCATCTCTTGTCGTGAAACTGGTGTGGGCTACCACAGTGGCTCGCGGTACGAAAGACATGCCGCCTTGTCGAACATCCACGAGAGCCTCGACGACGGCCGTGTCTTTCGCCGGGACATACCCACGGGCGACAACCTTCACCAAGCTGTCACCCATTCGAGAGGTATCAAGCGAGACCCAAGCGCCGAATAGTCGAGCGCTTGAATACTCCTGAAAGTCCACACCGCGTACAAGGGAGCCAATGGCCATATTGGCGGTACTGACCGCATTGCTGTGTGCAACAGCGCGATCGTATTGGTCAACACACCGCGCAATATACTCAGTGCTCGTTTTGTTCATCGAGAGGAGTGTGATTCCTCCGATGAGAATCACGCCGGCAACGAGCACGACGGCCACCCTGCCCACGCGTTGACCTCCTTAGAAAACCCACGTCTACTGCCTAGATAGGCTTTCTCAATCTAGCCTTAGAGCAACCGGCGAGACTCTCGCACGGCGAACGGCTCGGTTATAGACATGACTGACGGACTCCGTAGCTTCAACGGCGAGATCAATCTCGATGGTCCGGAGACCTGCGGGTGTGGTCGTTGTGTCTCCCATGGCATCAAATCCGCGCAAGTTGAATTCTACGACTCCGAGAGCCACACCTTTGAGCAGTGATCCATCAATCATTCGATACAGATACCGGTCATGAGGGTTGGTGGTTTGTGTAACAGCTGTCGTATCTGACAGAGAATACTCGACTCTCTCGATGTCGCCGTTGTTATCCAGGTCCGCGACAAACACAATCCGGTTGGAGGTGAACACCCCAATCGGGTCCTGACCGGTTACCCGATGACCGATCTTCCGAAAGTCATTCTGAATCACAGCGATCACCTCATCAGCGGTGGACTGTGACACATGACTTAGCGACAACTCATGATGACTCGTGGAAATGGTCAGGTTCAATCCCAGCAGGCTCAGCATCAAGATTCCTCCGATTACGAAGGAACCTTGCACATCAAGAAGGCTTCCAGTCATCGGATTAGTAGTATGTGAAGATATGGTTGAGTGACACTTTATAGTCCAAATATGGACTGGTTATTGTCACGGAAAATCGCTTGAGAAAAGTGGCATAGGAGACATCTTGTATCGGGTCGGGCAAGGTCCCATCGGCGTAGTTCACAACGACATGTGCTTGAAAGTCAATCCCCTCCTCCTGCCATGTCTTCGTTAGGCCGTGAAAGTCATCCACATCGTCGAAGGAAGGGTAGATTTCCCCGTCGTTTGGTCCTAACGAGTCTGGAGGTGTCAAGTCACCTGCGCTCGTGACCGTCTTGGAGAGGGTTTCTTCGTCGAAAGCCCGCGTTCGAGCCTCCTCGATGAAACGCTCAGCGTGCAGAATTGCGCGCGGCAACACTTCACATTCCACCAGTGTCTTCTGGTGTGATTGAATGCCGTGGTATATTCCGAGGGTGGCGAGGCCGAACAAGATGACGGCCGCGATGACGAGAAGCGTCTGGCCGTGAGTCATGATGCTCACTCTTCCGGTAAGTGGTCGTCATACATTTCGTGTCAACCGCTGTACCTCTTCGAGCGTCGTTATCCCATCGAGAGCTTTCTTCAAGCCGTCTATCCTCATGGTCTCGAATTTCTGCCGCTCAGCGATTTGACGGATTTTCGCCGGTGTACCGTCGACGAAAATTTGTTCACGAACTTCGTCGGTGATGGTGAGTATCTCGTGAATTGCTGTGCGCCCTCGGTACCCTTCTCCTTGGCATGTCTCGCAGCCCCGCCCGTGAAAAAAAACAAGCGAATTATCCGAACCAAGACCGAAATCGGCCAGAATCTCTGCTTTTGGCTGATGTTCTTCAATGCAATCGGGGCAGACACGGCGAACCAACCTCTGTGCCAAGACTCCGATAAGAGAAGGTCCCAGCCACACGGGTGGTACTCCCATGTTGAGTAGGCGTGGAATCGCTCCAATGGCGTCGTTTGTATGGAGTGTGCTCAGCACCAAGTGGCCTGTTAGAGCGGCTTCAGCTGCGACGCGGCCCGTCTCCACATCGCGAATCTCTCCAACCAGGATCACATCTGGATCCTGACGCAGAATCGCCCGCAGAGCCCGTGCGAATGTGATATCGCGATCGACATTCACCTGAATTTGACTTACCGATGACAATCGATACTCAACCGGGTTCTCGATGGTGATAATGTTGATGTCTTCACGGTTTCGCTCACGCAGAGCTCCGTAGAGCGTCGTCGTCTTACCGCATCCGGTGGGACCGGTGACCAGGATAATTCCGTTCGGTTGATTGACGAATCTCTTGAAGATAGCGAGGTTCCTTTCTGAAAATCCCAACTCATTGAGACTTAGCGAAGCATCCTCTTTGCGCAGAATGCGCATGACCATCTTTTCGCCGTTTATCGTCGGGATTGTGCTCGTACGAATATCCAGGTCAAGTTCGCCAACGGTCACATCCATGCGCCCGTCTTGGGTGGTACTTCGCTCAAACATATCCATACCGGATCGATTCTTCATAACGGCCACGAGTGGACCGCCCATTTCACGCGCGAAACGAACCATTTCCCGGAGCACACCGTCTATTCGATAGCGGACTCGGAGACAATCCTCCATTGGTTCGAGATGGACATCACTGGCTTTGCGCCTTACAGCTCTGCCGATGATAATGTCCGAGAGTTCATAGAGACTGGGGATCCGCTCGCGCAAGTCCTCAGGGGTCAACATGGCGCTGTCGCGCAGAAGAGACTCGGCTTGCGCTATGTCAACGCGGCCTTCGATGCTGGAGAGTGAAGTCGACAGCAATTCACGATTGCGCAGCCCTTCCTGAAGGTCGGACAGCGTGGTAACGACCGGAATGATCTTCCGCTGCAGCTTCGTCTCAAGAGTCTTGAGTAGAGATGTATATGGAGGACCCACCATAGCAATTGTCAGCTCGTCTCCAATCTCAAAGACGGGCAGCAAGTGGAGTCTTTGGCTGAGATCCGGTGGAAGAGTCTGGACAGGTGCAACACCGATTTCATCGGCGATATTCATTTTGGGAATAGCAAAGCTGTCTGCGACAAGATCAGCGAGATCGTCCTCGGAGACGAGGTTTTTTTGCAGGAGGGTGCCTGCCAGGGAGGTATCGAATTGGTAAGGGTCGATGTGTTGGCGGATTTGCTCCAGTTGTGCAGCCGTCACAAACTTCTTTCCCAAGAGTGCTAAGGCAAGAGTGTCGTCTTCGGCTATGAAGCTCATTTCGTCTCCTTGCCGAAAAGCCTGTCAAGATCCTCCTGGGTGAGCGTCGTGCGTGATCCGCCAATTGCGATCGTCTCGCGACGGTGGCGATTGATTCTCTGTAGCTCTGCCTGCTCTTCGGCAGTAAGCCTTCCGATCGTTGGTGGAGTGACGGCGGTCGTCCCGATTTTTGATGAGCGGTCCAGGGAGAGATCTGTGGCAGCGACAGGCTCTCCGCAACCGCCGCAATACTGTGCTTCGATGTCGTTGGCGAAACCACAGTGGCAGCAGAAGGTAACGATCAGTCGACCGCAGTTTCTGCAATAGTGGCGTGTCGGAGCATTCAGAGCATTGCAATGAGGACAGGTGTTCATGAGTCCGCCTCCACTTGAATCTCCCAACCGAGCTGAGACAGAACTTCAGCCACCTTCTCGCGTGTGAAGGGTTTCAGAATATAGTGGTCGGCCCCCATCTCTTTTGCGTGGATGATTTTCTCGGCGCCAGCAACGGAGCTTAGGACAATGACCCGGGTATCGGCGCCATGCGAACGAATCCTGGCAAGAACCTCCGCACCGTCCATGCGCGGCATAATCTGATCCAGAAAGACAAGGTGAGGAGACTCTGTTAGAAACAGTTGCCAGCCTTCCTCGCCGTCAGCTGCCTGAAGGACGGGGGGGAATCCGAGCTTGTCCAGTGTGGCGCGCAAAAGAAGGCGAACATGCACCGAATCGTCGACGATGAGAACTTTCGTTTCACTGGGCAACATGGGCCACCTGCAGGGATTCTTCTGTGTGATTCGGCAACGGAGGATGTGACGGTACTCTCACGGTGAAGACCGAGCCTTCTCCGATCCGGCTTTGTACGGATATCGTGCCTTGATGTTGCTCCACGATCTGCTTGGCGATGGCCAGACCCAGTCCTGTGGAAGACTCGTCTGCCGTGGGTTTTGCGAATCCTTTGTGAAACTTGTCAAAAATAATGGAGATTTCGCTCCCTGGAATGCCCTGCCCCTCGTCTTCGACGGAGATGTTGAGGGATTGATCGTGTTCGCTTACGCAGACGCGCACACGGCTGTCACGCTGAGAAAATTTCGCAGCATTCGTCAACAGATTCTCCAACACTTGGCCAATCCGCTTCTTGTCGAGTATCCAGGTTTCGGGTGCCTCCTCCAAATTCAGGTCGTAATGGATACCTTTTTGACGGAAGAGCAGATTCATTCGTTCAACGATCGGTACAAGAAAAGGTTTAAGCTGCACAATGTCTGGATGAAGTTTGATTCTGCCGGTTTCAAAATTGGAGATGTCGAGAAGCTCACTGAGCATTGTCAATCCGTCTGCGACGAGGGTTTTCGCATTCAGCAGGAAGCTTTTGGGTTCCTCGGGCAAATTCGGTAATGCTTCGATGAGATAGTCCAAGTACATTTCAACAGCACTCATTGGATTGCGCAAATCGTGAGCGACAATATCGATCATTTCATCTTTGAGGCTGTTGAGCTGTTCTAATTGCTGGTTCTTCTCTTGGAGTTCGTGTGCCAGAGCTCCTACTTGATTGAAAGCACCTTCATAGCTGGTGACAGCGGCAGACAGGTTGTCGTTCTTGCTCGTTAGCTGACGGCGCAGTGTCGCACTGCGGATGCCGGTACGAACCTGTCCAAGCAGTGTCAGTCGATCGTACGGGACAGTGATGAAATCGTCGATTCCCGCTTCGAAGGCTGCGCTGAGATACTCGTGTTCCTCCGGAGAGATGAGAAGGAGAGTGAAGAAGGGGTCGTCAGGGTAACTGTGGCGCAAGCGGTGAAGTAAACCGACTCCAGGACGAGCCATCGACCGGTCCTGAAGGATGAGAATGTCTACGGCGCATTTGTCGAGAATGCGTCGCACGCCTTTCTCGGTTCTGCAGGAAATGAGCCGCGAATCAGTCTGAGCCAGATCGCGCCGCATTTGGCGAGCTATGTTCATCTGGTCTCCGAGGAATAGGATGATACCCTTTGAAAGCAGCCAGGAATCGGAGCTGAAATCGCTGGTCTCCATCCGAAGTTTCGTCCCCTCCACGAATTTCTCATCAGTCACAAGGAGTGTGCGTGAAAAATCAAGCTATAGTCAGAACTCACTTGAAGCGTTCTCGCACGCGTTCAAACGATTCCTGGCGCTCCTCTTCGAGCTCAGTTCGACGGGAGAACCGTGAGGAAGCTTCTGGCATCAAATGAGCGCGCATGAGAATCACAAGTTCGCTTATTTCTTTTTCATCGCGGTTATAGCCGAAAAGGTATCGAAAGCCCAGGACCCACCACGGCAAGTCTTTTAAGAATGGTATGCCTCTACGAGTCGAGTTGTTCTTTGTAACATAGAGGCCTCCGATAGCCGTCTGTTCTCCGTCGTAGAGAAGGACATCCGTATCGGTTTCCGTTTTGTTCACTGTGGTTGTAACTGGATCGGGAGTCACCGTTGACCGCTCGGCGTGAATGTGCAGGTGAATGTAAGCTCGCTCGTCGCCGAAGACAATCGTCGGAATGACCTCAAGAATTGTCCCCACCGAGAAGAACTCTTCAATGGTATTTCCCGCAAAATCGCGGGTTCGGACAGAGAAATCCTGCCCGACCTGGATCCGGCCTGTTTTACGGTCGGCCACCGTCACCTCAGGTCGAGCAATGATGTTGCCTTTGTCGAGCGATTCCATGGCCTGCATCAGGGCTTCAACCTTCACCTCCGTATTGCCGCTGGTGCCGCTCCCGCTCGCTGAAAGCGAAAGGATGGAACTTGACAGCTGGTCTGCGCCGGTGACCTCACCGCCGACAGTGAGCTTCCCGTCGATGAGGCTTGACCAGTTGATTCCGATTTCTCGAAGTGTCTTGCGGTCACCTTCAAAAAAGACGGCTTCAATCTTCACTTCTCGAGTGCTGGCAGTAATGCGCGTGGGGTCCTCGGCACCGGTTGGAATGAAGAGTGGCTTTCCGGTTGGTCCCAATTTGGGCTTAAAAACGAGGAAACTCTCGGTTCCTTCGATGTACCATAAGCGATTGTGAGCCAGCATAAGTTCGAGAGCGTCCCGCCAATGCCGGTGATAGATGTCGATTCCGATCGGATTCGCGCGCTCTTCGGGATCTACGATTGCCTTTCCAGCGGCTGACAATGCGGTGCTTGAAAGGATTTCAATCGCTTCGCGAATGGAGAGGTCTGCCGTGAGAGTCACGATTTGTTCCGGTGAGACGTACTCTCGAGGTGGTTTCTCCGCGGCATACACTGTCGCAGCGATTACGGCCCAGAAGAAGAATCGTATACAAAGTCGTCTCATTACCGTTTCCCCCACATGCCCGTGTGCCTCACTCGAAACATGAGTCTCTCTGAATCTCCCACCGGTTCAATCTCCACATAACCCTCTTCGTGATCGACGCGGATCACTTGCCCCTCAAAAACTCTGTCACCTTCCCGCAGGGCTACCAGCTTCCCCTCTGCGTCGCGCATGTAGGCGATGTTGCCGGAAATGGCTACAAGCGTCGATTCTGTACTGAGCTTCGGCAGGTCGGCAAGCAGAAGTCCGGTTGAATCATCGTCTGCTGTGTCGCGCCCCATTTCCCAAATAGGAAATCTCGGTGGCGAGAAAAGGTTGTACAGTGGCTTTCTGACTGGAAAAACCGCTGAGGCATACAGATCCTCACCGTAGCTGTCCTGAAGAGAGTAGCCAGTAAGATCGAGGGCGAATGCAATTTCCTTTTCTTTGATGCTCCGCGCTGCGGACGCTGCAAATGGATCCCATGTTGGTTTTATGTGAAGGTGACGGATACGATAGTAGGCCCGACCGGACTCAAGGGCGTGTACAAATTGGTAAATGTCCGCGAAGGACGCCTCTCCGGCGATCGTGTACTGATTCTTTTTCAGCGGACCCTTACGGTTCTCGGGGCCGGTTTCGAATCGATAATCCAGGCCGGGACTCAAATGTCTGGCCAACCGGTCAGAGTATGCGAAACTGAGGTCCGGTGATTCCAAGGAAGGAATGAACTTGCCCGGACTCTCCGATTTCGTGTTCGACGAGTATGGCTGCTTTGTTTCTGTTCCGATTTCCTTGAAGGATGATGCGAGAATCTCCCGACGCTCCTCAAGGTCGTCCGCCCTCCAATTCAATTCCCGCAAGGTGACTCGCTGTCGGTTCGTCATATAGTAAGCCAAGGTCAAGAGCAGCCCACCGAGCAGGACAAGAGCGATGGTATTTGTGGTGATGAGTTTCACGAGCCTTTCGCCGCGGTTGAACGGAGTGCCTTCACTGTGAACAAATGGACTGTCTGCCCACCGAGGTGTCTCGTTGTCACAGTCGTGAGGCGGGCTCCGGACAGAATTCTTGCAATCTTGTCGACATGCTCGCGCCTCAGTGCAATCCCCGAGATGATTGTCTCATCGGGAGACCAGTCGAAATCGGTCAGCCAGAAGTCGCCGATATACCTCCCCCGCTCGCAGAGACTGTCAAGCACCGGTGACAACGGAATCGTGGTGGCCAGAAGTGAGTCGAGTATCGACTGGCCCTGGGCACCGGCGCCGTGCCCACGATCCAGTGACAGGTAGAGGCTTTGAGCTTCCGCTTGGCCCTTGGTCACGACTTCCAAGCGAGCCGCTTGGGCTCGCAGATGCTTGATCTCCCCTGACTGCTGAACATGTTGCACGACAAACCCACCGATTCCGATGACAGCAACTGCAAGGACAACAATTCCTGCTATACTGGGTTCTAACAAGGCACTTCGCGCGAACCTGGAGTATGTTATGGGTGGAGCCGAGTAGAACCGCGAGTCTCTTGGTGCAAGAGCTTTGGCTGCCAAAGCGATGGGAATCGCGAAGGCAGCCAAAGACTCCGGTGCACCCGAGGTGTCTTCATCCCAAGGTAGTGCAACCAAAGGCTCAATCTTTGCGCCGGGCAGTTTGTCTTTCGCGAAAGACTCAACCTGTTCCCTTTCCAGAGTGCCTGAGAAGGTGACGAGACTTATGTCTGGTGATGACTCTCCCCCCAACAAATGTGAGTCTGCAATCCCTTGCCATTCTTCCTGCGATAGAGAGATTACTGCGTGAATGCGCTTTCCGAGAAGCTCGATGAGCCAGCCTCCGTGCATGTCCTGATGGAGAAGGATAACTCGTTGCCCTGATGTTGCGTACCCACCCAACGCGGCACCTTCCATGAGGGAAATACGCGGATCTTCCATGAGGTGAACTTGAGGCCTGTATCTGCCCAAGCGCTTACTGGCTTCCTTGAAAAGCTCAAGCAACGGAGATGACGCTGGATGAAAGAGGACCCATCCGCTGTTGCCTTCACCTTCGAAAAGTCGGGGAGTCTGTCCACTCTCCAAGGTCAATCCTTGCCGTCTGCCCCATGTGACCCATTCCTGTCTGTTGTGCGCGCGGGAGCTATCCAAGACAGCTGTGAAATTGGCTTCAACGGGAGTACAGCTCACCGCGTAAATTTCCACATCCTCTGAGTATTGCTCAATGATATCGAGCAGGGTCTCAACATTCGATTGATCGACTGGGACGGTCTCTTCAGTAGTCAAAAAGGACTCTATGCCGAAAGGATCGGCTGACGCCGCTTCTCGTGTTCCGCTGGTGGTTGCCGTTCGATCGGACAGCGCATCGCGCAGCATGACCGTATCGGTGGACTCCACGCGGAGCTCTTTTCCATCACGGTGCACGAGAACGAAGCGCAGTCTTCGTCCTTCGGCATATATCCCGATTGCCCGCCGATGTTTGGGCACGCTAAAACCCTCTTGTTACAGCCTGATCTCTGGTCGCTGGCAATTTCTTCAGAGCCGTTCCCAATCACTACTGAAGTCTTACAATACGAGGCTATGGCATTGTGATTTCTGGAGTGCTCTTCATGCCGGGAACTTCCGGCTGAATCACCGCGGTTTCACTGGAAATAATCGTAAGCACAGTCATGGCAACGGTAATGAGAATGGCGACAGTCACTTGAATCCAATCAATGACAGCCCGCATCCGATAGGTCGAATCCTTCTCGTAATAGTTGGCTACTTGCAGGCTTGCCCTCTTGAGCGTTCCTGATGCCTCGCCCGCCCGGAGTCTTGCCAGGGCATTCTGAGTGAAGACATGTGCCTTCTCGAGTGCGTCCACCAGACCCATTCCTTGCTTTACCATCGGAGGGATCGAACGCGACTTGACTTGTCTCTCCATATGAAGATTCTGGCAGGCCTCCGAGGCAACTCGCACGGCTTCGATATTGCCTGCAGAACCGCTATAGAGAGCATGGAACATCCGGCACCAAATCTCAATCGACGCTTTCTGAAAAAGTGCTCCGACAATGGGTAGACGAAGAAGCCATCGGTCACGCGCCAAGCGTCCCTTGTAGGTCAAGAAAGAGCGGCTTCCAATCGCGATAAGAATTCCGCCGATGAGTAGCAAGTAGAGAGTATGTGCTCCGACAAAGCCTGACACGGCCAAGGTCGCCTTGGTCATTGGCGGCAACGGAATGTCAAAGCGCTCATACATCACCGCCATTTCAGGAAAGATGTAGCCCACATAGAAAACTACCGCGGCAAGAAGCACGATCAGCGTCATCGCGGGCATCAGAAGAGCGGACTTCAGATTCCTTCGAAAATCTTGCCGGCGTTCGATAAACTTGGCTGCACTCTCAAAGATTTCCGACAGATTGTCCGATGTTGACGCTATGGCGAACATATGGGCGGGGAAGCGACCCAGGACATCCTGGTGCGCCCCGAACACTTCGTGTCCGCTTTTTCCCTCTCGCAAGCCCCAGACAATCTCTTCGAGCGCACCGCGCAGGCGAGGATGGCGCACTTCGTTCTGGAGAAGCTTTATAGCTGCATCGAGAGGGATCCCTTCTCTCAGGAGATCCGCACACAGCCGGACAAACATGACCACTTCTTCCGGCGAAGGACGATGACGCACCGGTAGCCATCTGCGCATGATGCGATAACGTGTGTATCCCCGATCATGGAGATACGCTTCGACATCGCTGCGACAGGAGGCTGTGCGCTGCCCTTCCACGGGCAACTCGGTACCGCGCCACGCCCGGTAGAGAAAAGTCCGGCGACCGTCTCTTCGTGAAGTCTGAATCCTGTCCTGATGGACCCGACGATTGGACCCGCGAAAAGCTATCCGCGGATAGACAGCAGGTGCGGAATGCCCGGTTGGCGTGGAGGCCGCTGTCCGATTACTATGTCGGACTTCAGGCACGGGCACGCCGGAATCAGTAGTTCACTTGTGTCTGGATATCGTCCGGCGTCACGGTGGCAACGACTTGGACCGCCGAGCCATCGGTCTTCTTGGCAACCTGACAAGTCCCGGTGATTGTCACTTTCGCAGAATCAACGACAGTCAACTGGAATTGTGTGCCGATTGGACTGGCCTTTCCACCCGTGATGTCGTTCAGTGTGAGACCCGTGAACTTCTGATCTCCACCACCCATCATCGACGGTTTGTAGTAATACTGATGGGCAAGGCTGCCCATCTCGATCAATTCGTTCACTACCATGTCAATGTTGCTCATCTCGGCATGCTTCTGGAAAATTCCAATTCCAACGACGATGGAGACACCGACGATGATGACAGCAAGAACAAGCAGCAGCAGCTGTTGCTGGCCCATGACACTTTCCTTCCTTTGTTTGGGCGTCTTGGATACCTGTTCTGACCCTATATGGTTTGCCCGCGATCAATTTGTTTCCAACCACATCTCAGAACCTGCAGCACGGTTCCCTGACCTGCGATGAAATTGTCGCAGCTCTACTTTCGCATCCCATCATCGCAAAACCTGCTCCAGAATTTTGATTCGTGCGATAGAAACATCGCACTACAGTCCGTCAATTCCATTCGTGTTCGCGCATTATACGAGTGTTCGATAATGGCTAGTATGAGTGAGAGGAAAGGGCTGCCACGAGCGAGAGCAAGAAATCGCTCCGCGTCCACTCTCACTGAGCTTCGGCACAAATATTGCCCTTTCGAGGGCTACGGCGAAGTCGCGAGGTGAAAGAGATATTCGGTTGTTGAGCGTCATCTTGTGAGTTGAGTACCTGTTCCGACATAGCCGAATTCAGCTACTCCGGTCACTCAGGGTAATTGGATTATGAAAATGATATACAAAGTCCTTATCCTATCGGTCGCATTGAGCCTGCTCTACTGGGTAGGTGATGCTTTCATGGACTATGCTCTTTCCCACGAGGGGACATTCATTGGACAGCTGATTGCCGATGTTCCGGGTTATGAGCTCCAGGACCGAGCGGTCGTGTGCGCACTGTTGTTGATTCTCGGCACTATCATATCCGTGATGTGGGCTCGGATCCGCTGGTCTGAAGAGAAATCCGATAAGATCGCCAGGACAACCAAGGATGCCATTATCATGATGGATGATGATGGCAATATTTCCTACTGGAATCCGGCTGCGGAGGAAATCCTTGGTTACACAAGCCAAGAGGTTCTTGGCAAGGAGTTACATACACTCCTTGCTCCCGCGAAATACCATGAAGCCTGCCGCAAGGGGCTTTCCGCATTTCAGAGAACAGGGGAGGGGTCCGCTGTTGGCAAGACGCTCGAATTAGAAGCTGTCAGGAAAGATGGGACGCAATTCCCAATAGAGCTTTCTCTTTCGGCGATTGAGATCAGAGGCAAGTGGCACGCTGTCGGGATTGTGCGCGACATCACCGAACACAAGGGCGCTGAGGAAGCCCTGCGGGAAAGCGAGGAAAAGCTGTCTCGGATGTTCGAGTCCGTGATTGACGGGATAGCGGTCACAGACCTGGAGGGCACGATCACCGATGCGAATGGACCCATCGTCAGGATGTACGGATTCCAATCCAAAGATGAGGTTGTCGGTAGAAGTGCTCTTGAGTTTATTGCTACTCGTGACCATCAGAGGGCGCTGGCGAATCTGCAGAAGACCGCTGAGGAAGGGTCAGTGAGAGGTGTGCAGTATGGCATGGTCAAGGCAGACGGGTCCGAATTTTTGGGTGAACTGAACTCCAGCGAATTGCGCGACCCATCAGGCAATTTGGTCGGCTTTATCGCCATGACAAGAGACATAACTGAACGCAAGCAGGTGGAAGAGGCGCTACGACA
>CAZJAD010000041.1:5182-19101 GCA_964543855.1 uncultured Alphaproteobacteria bacterium | reverse complement strand
TAGCGGGAAAGGCAACGGAAGCAATGTTATTCTTTCTGCAGATTTCAAGGCTGGCACGCGTGCAGCTTTCAAGGGCGGACGCTGTCACACCCGAACCCGGGCGCATGCCCGCCGCATGAATCACCCACTTGCAGGGCAGATTCCCTGCTCCGGTGATGGCGGCCTGGCCGACTTCGATGGGCCCGTGGCGGTTGCATTCTTCCTGAATTGTCGGCCCGCCTTTACGGGCAATCGCACCGGCCACGCCGGCTCCGAGAATCAGCCGATTGTTGGCGGCATTGACGATGGCCTCGGTGGTCTGCTCGGTGATGTCGCCCTGGAGAATTTCAAGCTCACCTTTGCCGCACTTCACGGGGCCCTTCCTCATCGCCGCGAGAGCCTGCGTCAAGATGTTCCTTTTCCGGTCGACTGCTCTCTCAGGATCTTCTCGAATTCCTTGTGCAACCGTTCCCAGCCGTCTCGCAGGGATTCCGATACGACCTTCGTCTCCCCCGTCACCGGCATGAAGTTCGTGTCGCCACTCCACCTCGGCACAAGATGATAGTGGACATGGTCTTGAATTCCGGCTCCGGCGATGCGGCCGAGATTCATGCCGATGTTGAAGCCGTGCGGCTGCATCGTCCGCTCGAGCGCTCGCGTGGCTATCTGAAGGAGCTGACCGAGCTCCAGCAGCTCGTCGGCGTGCAAATCGCCAAGCTGACCCACATGCCGCACAGGCACGATCATCAGGTGCCCACTGTTGTACGGATAGAGATTCAAAACGACAAAAGCGCGCGACCCGCGATAGACGATGAAATTCTCGCGATCACGGTCTTCGGCCAGCATCTTGCAGAAAATACAAGACCCTTCTTTGTCTTCCACCTGCATCCCGCGGATATATTCCATTCGCCACGGCGCCCAAAGGCGATCCACTATTCTTCTTCCTTCTCCTCGGTGTAGGCGGCCACGAGTTTCTGCTGAATGTCCGGCGGCACTTCCTCATAGTGAGAAAAGCTCTGCCGAGAGATACCTCGCCCCTGGGTCATGGAACGCACAGCCGTCGAATAGCGATAGAGCTCTTTCAAAGGAACTTTCGCACGAATAACCTGCATGCGCCCCTCCGAATCCATGCCCTGAATCTTGCCACGCCGACTCGAAAGGTCGCCCATAATATCGCCCATGAACTCTTCCGGCACACGAACCTCGAGGTCGTAGATCGGCTCCAGCATCACCGGTTTGCACTTCTTGAAAGCGTTGCGAAAGCCCAGTGAGCCCGCAATCTTAAATGCCAGTTCCGAGGAGTCTACTTCGTGGAACTTCCCATCATAGAGCGTCACCTTGACATCCACCACAGGATAACCGGCGATGACGCCTCTGTGCAGTGTGTCCTGGATACCTTTGTCGACGGCCGGGATGAACTTCGTGGGAATGGCGCCTCCGACGATCTGATTGACGAACTCGTATCCCTCTCCCCGAGGTCGGGGCTCGAGCTTCACCCAGACAATCCCAAACTGACCTCGGCCACCACTCTGTTTCTTGTGTTTACCTTCAGCGTCAGCCGAGCCACGGATGGTCTCACGGTACGGAATCTTCGGCTCGATCAAGTCCACTTCGACACCGGATTTCTGCTTCAACTTGTCCACCAAGATGGTCAAGTGCAAATCTCCCTGTCCCGCAAGGACGATTTGGCTGAGTTCGGCATCCATTCGAATATCAAAACTGGGATCCTCCGCCTTCAGGCTGTGCATTCCGACGGAGATCTTCTCCTCATCGCCCTTTGCCTTCGGCACAATCGCCGTCTCCAGCACCGGATCCAGGAATTCAATCGGTCGAAACCGGAAGGGGTCTCGTAGGTCGCAGAGAGTGTCACCAGTTCGGGTGTTCTTGAGCTTCACGGTCGCACCAATCTCACCGGCCACCAGCTTGTCTGCCTGCACACGATTCTTGCCATTCATCCAGAAGATCTGCCCAATCTTCTCCGTGGAGTTCGTGTTCGGGTTGCTCAGCTCCATACCGGGACTGATCGTTCCCGAGAAAACCCGAAAGAACGAAAGCT
The DNA here is from genome assembly GCA_964543855.1 of uncultured Alphaproteobacteria bacterium. Taxonomy (GTDB): domain Bacteria; phylum Electryoneota; class RPQS01; order RPQS01; family DYHQ01; genus CAZJAD01. The sequence continues at coordinate 17,066 of CAZJAD010000041.1, read as the reverse complement.
CACCCAGATGCGCTTCCGAGATGGTCTTGAAGACAAGGGCGGCCGTCGGAGCGTCCACACTCGGCGCTCGCGTCAGCGGTTTGCCGGACGCGGGAGAATCGCCTTCGACGGGAGGCCTGTTGAGCGGTGTCGGGCCGTACTGCGTGATAAAATCCAAGAGTCGGCGTACTCCGATATTCTGATTGCCCGCGCCGCACAGAATCGGGTAAACTTCCCCAGCGCTGATACCGATTCGCAGACCCTTTTCGAACTGTTCCGGAGTGAGATCGCCCTTGTCAAAGAAAGCTTCCATCAGTTCGTCGTCCGCTTCAGCCGCGGATTCAACAAGCTTGGCCCGCAACTCCTCGGCACGGCTCTTCGCATCCCCTTCCAGCTCGTGCACTTCGAATTTCCCCGAGCCGTCCTGCGTGAACCTCATCCGCTTCATCAGCAGGACATCGGCTATCGATTCGAAGCCTTCACCTGTCTCAAGCGGGAACTGCACAGGACAAGCCCGATTGCCGTAACGAAGGTGTATGTCTGCGATGATGCCATCCCAATCCACATGCTCACGGTTGAGTTTCGAAATGAAAAACATGCGGGGAAGGTCCAGCTTTCCCGTCATCTCCCAGATGCGGTCGGTTCCCACATCAACACCCGAAGAGGCATTGACGGAGAACAGAGCCAGATCCACGACCCGCAAACTGCTGACCACTTCTCCGACAAAATCGAAAAAGCCCGGCGTGTCTATCACCGTCATCTGATGATCTTTCCAGATCCCTCTCAAGACACTCGCCTGAATGGAGATTTTGCGCTCGATCTCTGCTTTCGTATAGTCCGAAAGGGTCGTGCCATCTTCAATCGATCCGATACGCGTGCTTTCACCCATAGAGAAGAGCATCGCCTCGGCGAGTGTGGTTTTTCCGGCATCACCATGGCCAAACACACCGATGTTGCGGATGCGGTCAAGAACATGCGCTGCCAAAGGAGAACCTCCAAGCTAAAACAAGGTGGGACAACAGAAGAGAACGCTCACAGAGGGGCGATCATGGGTAGATTGGTGCCGAAGTCCTAAAATATACGCACATTGCCTCTAAGAGTCAAGCCCGCGTCACACCGCCTTCAGCTCCCGCACCAGGGCGCGCAGGCCCCCTGCCCTTGCCAGGAGACGCGCTCGCACTTCGTCTCGAGTCAGCACCCCTCCACCCACGCACAGAGTCGCTCGTAACCTCAGCAAGCCTCGCACCATAACCTGCCACACACGATAGCGCATGCCCGGGTGATGATGTGACCAGAAGTACTTCATCCCTTTCAGGCGATATCCGAGAATTGGGGTCGGTGCTAATCGGGAGTGCCGCGCACCGCTGGATTTCCCTTCGTAGTGCAGGATCCGCGCTCGGGGCTCCAACCATACCTCTCGACCCTGCCGGCGCAGACGATAACACAGTTCCATTTCCTCGTGATAGAGGAAGAACTCCTCACAGAATCCTCCCATCTCGCGAAAAGCATCGCCGCGCACAATCATGCATGCGCCTCCGACAGAGTCCACCTGTCGTGCTTCGGTGTCGGCGCGGTAGCTGCCACGCCAGAGCCGCGGCATGAGTCGCGAGAGTCTTGAGGCCAACGCGCGCACACGAAAGAGGCCTTTCAGCTCCGGCAGTAGATTCCAAAACTCGCGCCAGAGAGACGGAAAGGCGAAACTGGATGCCAGAGGATCACCGCTCTCATTGACAAGCTGCCCGCCGATAACCGCCGCCGAAGGATGCGAGGCGAGAGTCTGGCGCAGCCTCGCCACCGCTCCTCGCGTTACCACGGTATCCGGGTTCAGGAAGAGAATTTCCGGACACCGCGTTTCCTGAGCCGCCCGGTTGTTGGCTCGTGCGAAACCGAGATTCTGACCCAACGCGAGCAGGCGTATCTCCGGGAATTCGTTCCTTACCATCTCGACGCTGCCGTCTGTGGAGCCGTTATCCGCGACCACAATGTCAAACGGCCCTTCGTCGACGACACGCCTCAAAGCCAGCAAGCATCCACGGAGAAACTCGCAGGTATTGTAGGAAACGATGATGACGCCCAGGGAGGAATCAGGCATAGAGAGAAAGATTCACTGGTTGCCGGCCTTCAGTCTTTCGGCACGGTCATGGAGTCTCAGGCTTTCGATGATTTCGTCCAAGTCCCCAGCCAGCACTTCCTCCAGCCGATGGAGGGTCAGACTGATGCGATGGTCGGTCACACGATTTTGGGGGAAATTGTAGGTTCGGATTTTTTCACTGCGGTCGCCGCTCCGGACCTGCGCCCGACGGTCGGCGGCAACCTTCGTTGCTTCGCTCTCGCGGGCCCGGGCCAAGAGTCGGGCGCGAAGCAGTTTCATGGCCTTCGCCTTGTTCTTGTACTGCGAACGTTCGTCCTGGCACGCAACGACGAGGCCGGATGGCAAGTGGGTAATTCGCACGGCGGAATCCGTCGTGTTGACATGTTGGCCGCCAGCCCCTTGAGACCGATACACATCGATCCGCAGGTCGTCCGAGTCAATCTCGACCTCGATTTCCTCGGCTTCCGGCAGGACAGCCACGGTCGCAGCGGATGTGTGGATCCGTCCCTGACTCTCGGTTACGGGCACGCGCTGGACACGGTGCACGCCGCTTTCCCACTTGAGCGTGCCGTAAGCCCTCGGGCCCCGAACCAGCAGCGCGACTTCTTTGAAACCGCCGACCTCACTCGGACTCATGGTCAGGGATTCCTGCGTCCATCCGCGCTGTTCGATGAAGCGGGTGTACATCCGCACAAGGTCGGCGGCGAAAAGCGCTGCTTCTTCGCCTCCAGTGCCGGCTCGAACCTCGAGGATGGCGTTCCGGTCATCGGTCGGATCCTGCGGCAGCAACATGCCCTTGATCTCGTCTTCGACCTCATCGATACGCGACTGGACCTCGAGGAGCTCCTGTCGAGCCAGCTGACGGATCTCGTCATCGGGATCCTTCAGCATCGCCGTGGCCTCATCCGCGCGACCCTGCAACTCCTGCAGCCGCCGGGACGCCTCAACAATGGGCTTCAGCGCTTTCAATTCCTTCATGAGAGGCCGGGAGACAGTCGGATTGGCCGCCACCTGCGGCGTCACCAACTGCCGCTCAACCTCGTCAAGGCGCGCCTCGATTTCTCGAAGTCTGGCGATCATCTTCGCTCTTCAATCGTTTTGGGTCCCGTAAGAGAAACTCGCGAAACCCCGTTCTTGTTGCACCCTGATTTCGCGACAACAAAAACCCCGACCAAGAATCGGCTGGGGAGGAAGCGCCGACGACTTGACCCGGTCACCGCGCTTGCCGGGTTTGGATCCTCCGACGGCGGCTTCCAGCGCCGGTCGGGTGAGTCATAGCCAACTGTCAGGCGGCCGACAGACTTTGTCTTTCGGGAAGTTCAAGACGAATCGAGTCCCAACCCCGACCCGACTCTCGACCTTCCACTTTACTCCGTATTTCTCAAGAAGTTCCCGTGAAGTGGAAAGCCCCAAGCCCAGACCTCCGGTCTCACATCCGTCGGTCCGGTTTCGCAGACTGAAATAGGGCTTGAAGACCTCGTCGACCATGTTTTCCGGGATTCCGACTCCGCAGTCCTCCACCCCCAACCAGACTTCCTTGGAATTCTGGCCCGTCCGGATCGTCAGGCGGGGCATGTCCACAGCAGCCATGGCATTGGCGGCATTGCGAATAAGATTGACGAAAGTATGGCTGAAATCACTGTAAATACCGTAGAAAGGAGGTAGATTAGCATCCAGATGGGTCTCGCACGCGACTCTGTCACGTAAGAGGGGATCCGTCACCATGATGAGACGCAATTCCTCCCGAATCAGCGCATTCATATCGAAACTCGTCACCTCCTGCAATCGATCACGGCGAGAGATGCGGAGCAGATTAGAGAAATCCGAGTGGAGCCGCTGACATTGTTCGTACAGTAGAGCAATATCCTGTAAGTGGCTGTTTTCATGTCGAATGATCTCCAGGAGGCCGAGAATCGCAGTCATCTGGTTGTTGACATTGTGGACAAATCCCTGTAGGGCAGCTCCGATCTGTGCCTGACGCGAATAGGATCGGAATTCTTGACCTAAGTGCTTGACACGTTTAACCATAGCGATGATTTCGGCCAGCAGTCCAAGTGAGAACTCGATGTCCGACATCAGGAACTGCTCGCGCGAGATGACCAGGTATCCCGGCGCGCCTTTGGACTCGCTTCCAGAGGCCTTTGAGTCATGTAAATAGACAGTTAGGGGACTACTGCCCCACTGTTCAGCAGCTTCTACCCCGATGTTCCTGCCATCTACGAGAGCCAGAGCGGCCTCTTCTCCAGCATGCCATGCCTCTCTTTGCTCCACCTCCCACCGATTCTTGTCGAGAGAGGATAGGTGGCCCATCAGGTCTGGATCGGCCCCGACGATCAGAATTCGGGTTTTCTCACCGCCGGGCGGGCAGTTGGAGCTTGAAGATGTCTCGGTCGACGCCATGGTAAAGCAAATATAGCGAATTTTCTCTCCGATTTCAAGGACATTTTGAAAAGCCTTTCCCTCAATAGACTAAGTATGCCACTACGAAAGCAGGTGCGGTCCACAAATTATTGTGATAAGAGAAAATGCTTGCATTTGTGGCTTCTTTGGAGTATATTTGTATCGGATTCGAGGACAGCTTCCATTGCACGTCTCTGCGGTGTTCTTTTCCCACTTGGCCTGAGTTCGGAGCTTTTTTCTGAGATTTCTCTTGCAATCCGAAAGAATATTTATTATCTTTGGGTTGCAAGATTGCAGACCCCCCTTTGGGGTCGCACAGAAAACCACATCCAAACTCAGTGCAGAGGGGCAAGCAATGTCGCGGAGAGGCATACTTCTGCTTGTTTTTGCAGGACTTTTTGTGTTGTTCTGCGTCGGTTGGGCGCTGGCAACACAGGCACTGGCGGATGGTGCGGGTCAGATAAGCGATGTTGGGCCGCAGGTTCAGCAGGCGCCGATTTCGGCGTATGATCCGATTCCACCGCCGCCGCCACCCCCGAGAGGCTAACCGGGCGATTCCGGCAGCGCCGGTCGGAGGATGGTGGCAAGTGAAAGGACCAGCCTCTGATGGCGCTTCGGACCTATATCGCCCTGATGGCGGTGATCATCATCGCCACGTTGTACGTCGCCGGTAGGACGGGGATTTGCGCCGTAGAGTCCCTGATAAACGTGGTGCTCTACGGTTTTCTATCGCTCCTGGCAGTGATCGTTCTCCAACGAGAGCGTCAGTTCAGGGGCATTTTTTATCAAATGTGGCTTCTTTTTACGGGATTTGCCCTGATTGTCGCTCTCCGGGCCTTCTCCCGCCTCAGCCCGAACCTGTATGTACAATCGGACATCTATGTCTACTCGACCATGTTCCTGCCGCTACTGGTTTGCTGGGCTGTGGTCTATGTCCTTTACACTTATGTCTTCTCCGACTGGTCCCAGGCGCGGCGGTTGACCCTGACTCTCCTGACCGTTCTGCCGGTTTGGCTGATTGCCTTCTACCCTTACTACATTGACCCGCGCGCACTGGCTTTGGGTCCTGGAGCCAGCAACCCACTACTCTACTATCTGCCGCTCTACGAACGTGGGGTGTTCGTCGACCTCCTTTCTCTATCCGCACTGGCGACTTTCTTCGTCTTCAAATTCCGGTCGGATCGGCCATTCGGCGTCTATATTGACACACTGATGGTGTGGTTCAGCCTCTTTGTGTCCTTTCAGATTTTGTACGGCTTTAGCAATGTGTCGAACCTCTCGATATTCACGATGTCGCAGTATGCGGCGACAGGCACGCTTCTGATGATGGCAGCGACATTCCTCTTACGGTTGCACTTTCTGTCGCAGACCGCCGGAGTGCTTTATGAATCCCAGATTGTTTCTGATAAGCCATTTGTTGGCCGTCGTTCTGGTATGTTTGATCGCTTTATTCGCGGGAATTTCTTTGATTCGGAGGCGATTGAGAAGCGGTTATTCCTTGAAACCCCCCGAGGGCGGATCTCACCCCGATTCCCCTCCGGCACCTCACCATGGACCGCTTCCACCAGAGCAAGACCAGCCCAAGAGGACGGATGAGTAGAACGGGGAGAATTTGGACTTACATTCTCCAACTCACAAGGGGATTGAACGATGAGCCGGAATGAGAAACAAGCCCGATACGGTTACGACATCTTGGCAGCGCAGAGCCGGGCAATGCAAGCCCTGATGGACAAGATCAGAAAGTGTGCAGCGTCGTCAAGTGCCGTATTCGTCACAGGGGAGACCGGAACGGGCAAATCACTGGTGGCGAAGGTGATCCACTACAACAGTCCGCGCAAGGACAAGCCATTCGTAGTGATCAACTGTGCCGCCCTGACACCCGACCAAGTGGACCGCATCTTCTACGGAGATGATTTCTATAACCAGGCGGGGAAATTCGAAGAAGCGGCCGGAGGGACTGTTTTCCTCGAAGAGGTGGGACAGCTCACGCCGATCGCGCAGTACAAGCTGCTTCAGATCCTCGAAGAGGGCTACCTGGAGCGTCGCCCGGGAGGGCGGCGAGTTCCCGCGGACTTCCGCCTGATATCGTCTTCGTCAGACTTGCCCAACAAACTGGAGAAGGTGAATTTCCAGCGTGATCTTTTCTTCCGGCTCAACACGTTGCCGATCCGTGTGCCGTCACTCAAGGAGCGGATCGAAGACATTCCCTACATGGCGAACCTCTTCCTGGAGGAGTTCTGCGCCCGCGAGAGGATTCCGCAGCCGGTCATTCCGTTTCACTACATCGAGCTGCTCATGCAGGTAGCCTGGAATGGGAATGCTCGGCAGCTGCGCAACCATATCGAAAGTGTGATGGTACTGTCAGACGGGGAATTCGACCCGGAGATTGTCCACGCTCAATTCCATGTGGAACGGGCCGGCGACCCCAGCAGCTTTCTCAAAGGCCTTTACGAGAAGATCTTTCGCGGGGAACCGGTGCGGCTGGATTCGGTGTTAGGTGAGATTGAATACGCGCTGGTCAAGAAATCACTTGAGGCCACCGATGGGAATCAATCCCGTGCGGCGAAAATGGTGGGCTTGAATGAGCAGAAGATCCGTCGTGTGATGACCAAGCACGGCCTGAAGCTCAAGCGCCAGAAAGGCAACCGGTAGATAGTCCGCCCTTGTTCCTACTTGGTGCGACAGAAGAGCCCCGGCAAGCGACCGGGGCTTTTTCTATTTCTTCGGTTCCAGATAAACGACCGGTAGGATCAGCTCTTCCAGCGAAATCCCGCCGTGCTGAAAGGAGTCTTTGTAGAGGTTCAGGTACTTGTGGTAGTTGGTGGGATAGATGAAATAGTAGTATTCCTTGGCGAAGATGTAGTTGACATTGAGGCCACGACGAGGCAGTCGGAACTTCTCGGGGTGCTGGCAGATGAGCGCGTGCTTGCGATCCACGCGGAGGTTGCGACCGTGTTTGTAGCGCAGGTTGGTCGAGGCCTCCTTGTCCGATATGACGCGTGCGCCCTTCATGCCCCGAATGGAGCCGTGGTCGGTGGTCAGAATCACCAGGAAGTTCTGCGATGCAAAGGCTTTCAGGATTTGGAAAAGCGAGGAATGTTCAAACCAGGCGCGGATGACCGAGCGGTATGCCGCCTCGTTCGGCATCATTTCCTTGATTACATCGCTCTGCGCGCGGCTGTGAGCCAAAATGTCAACGAAATTGAAGACCATCGACACGAGCCGATCATTGAAATATCGCTGGACCTTGCGAGCGGTTGCGTTCGCCTCTTCGATGTCCAGAATCTTCACATATTTCGGCTCGGGTTCCAATTGCAGGCCTAACTCAAGCAGTTGCCGATCGAGAAACTGCCGTTCAAAACGATTCGACGAGAACTCATCATCGTCGCTGTGCTTCCAGAGCTCGGGGAACTCCGCTTCGATGTCTCCGGGAAACTGTCCGGAAAAGAGGGCGTTGCGCGCGTACGGCGTGGCCGAAGGAAGTATCGAGTAGTAGTGGTCGCGGGAAACCGTGTAGTAGTCGTAGAGCATCGGCTCCAGGGCCAGCCACTGATCCAAACGCAGGCAATCGATTACGAGGAAAAGAACATTGCGCCCCTCGGCCAATTTGGGCACCAGAAAGCGCGAACAACAATCCACTGAGAGCGGTGGCCGCTCGACGCGATCCCAAATCCAGTCCGCATAGTTCTCTTCAATGAATTTTCCGAATTCGATATTGCACTCCACCCGCTGTCCCTCGAGAGACTGCTTGAGCCCCTCATCGGGCAAAGGATCGAGCTCGACTTCCCACGCCGAAAGCTTCGCATGAATGTCGATCCAGTCTTTCCAGGTCGGCTGCTCGGAGATCTTCAGAGAGATCTTTCGAAACTCCTCCAGGTAATCTCGTGTGGCGACTTTCTGCTCAATTTGGCGCCGTTCGACCAACCTCTTGAGAGCGCTCAGAATCTGCGTTGGGTTGACCGGTTTGGTCAGGTAATCGCTGATCTTGGCACCAATGGCCTCTTCGATCAGCGATTCCTCCTCACTCTTGGTAATCATGATAACCGGCAGGTCGGGGCGGATGTCTTTGATAATGGAGAGGGTCTCGAGGCCGCCACGACCCGGCATATGCTCATCAAGGAAGACAATGTCGAAAGTCTCTCCGCGCACGCGGTGAACGGCATCCTCACTGTTTGTGACACCGACAACATCGTAGCCGCGCTCATTCAGGAAGAGAATATGAGCTTCGAGCATATCGATTTCGTCGTCCACCCACAAGATTCTGCGACTATCCGGCATCTCGATTCCTAATTGATTTCCTGACTCACACCGACCGTCACTTGGACAGCTTTCCGAGGTACTCGGAAAACTTGCGATAGAGCTCGGCAAGCTGTGGATCTATGGTGCGCAGGGCTGCTTCATGGCGGGCAAGCGTCTCGACCTCTCCCCTGATTGCCGGCCCTGTCAGAGCGCTCTTTACTCCTAACTTCTTGACATTCCTAAAAGTTCCCTCCACTATCGGTGTAAGAACCTGCAAAGCCTGCGCCTCATCAAGGCCAATACGGGCGAGCATCTCCATGGCTAGGACGAGATCACCGACGAAAAAGTTGGAGGCGAAGACCGCCGCCAGATGGTAGAGCGCTCGTTTCTCTGAGGGAATGATAAGAGGTTTGCCGCCAAGATCCCGGGCAACGCGCTGGGCGATGCGCTCAGCCTCCGGTGTGCCCTCAATGCCGAAAGTCAGTCCTGCGAAGCGCGCTCGCGCACTCGAGCTCGGGAAGCTTCCAAAAGGGTGAAACGACGCAACCTCAGCTCCAGTCTCGCGCAGGGGCACGAGCACATCCGACGAGAGTGCTCCTGCCGTGTGGAAAACAGTCTTTCCAATCCAGTCGTCACGCTCTGCTGCAAGATTTTGGGCGAGTGAGTCAAGTTGGCTGTCCCGCACACATAAGAAAAGGAGTTGAAAGTCATCGGGCAAGACGGCAAAGTCTTCGAGCAACTGCGTCCGGCACCGCCGTGCAAGCGCCTTTTCGCCCGAGCGTCCCCTCCCGACAAGACCGCGGCAGGCATAACCCGCACGGACGAGTGCCGGCGCAAGCGCTCGGCCAACCGCACCCAGGCCGATTAGTACAAATGGCTGGCTGTTGGTCATTGTGTTTTCAAGATACACCGGGTTTGGTGGAAATGCAAGCCAAGTCGGGGTCCTCGCGGGGGGAGGCTTGCCTTGACATTCCGCATCGAATTGGTTAAATTTTTAACCTTAACAGCCATTTCGTCATATCTGAAGATGAGAATCATCCTGACAGGCGGCGCGGGCTTTCTGGGCTCACACCTGGCCGACAAGCTTCTGGCCGAGGGTCACGAGGTCATCGTGATCGACAATCTCTCCACCGGCCATGTCTCGAACATCGCCCACATCAAAGATCCGCGATTTCAATTCATTCACTACGATGTGACGAACTACCTTTACATCGACGGCCCGGTGGATTTCGTTCTTCATTTCGCCAGTCCTGCTTCTCCGGCTGATTACCTGCAAATGCCCATCCAGACCCTGAAAGTCGGATCTCTGGGAACCCACAAGGCCCTGGGATTGGCAAAGGCCAAGAAAGCGGGATTTCTGTTGGCGTCCACCTCAGAGGTTTACGGCGATCCGCTGGTGAATCCGCAGCCCGAAGACTACTGGGGCAATGTCAATCCGGTCGGGCCGCGAGGTGTCTATGACGAAGCCAAGCGCTTTGCCGAGGCGCTGACGATGGCCTATCACCGCTACCACGGTGTGAATACGCGTATCGCTCGCATCTTCAATACGTTCGGCCCCCGAATGCGAACTGATGACGGCCGCCTGGTACCGACGCTGATTAATCAGGCTCTCCGAGGCGAGCCGCTCACGGTGTTCGGCGACGGCCGCCAGACGCGCTCGCTTTGCTACATCAGCGACCAGGTGGACGGGCTCTATCGGCTGGTCATGTCGGACGAAATCGAACCGGTCAATATCGGCAATCCCGAAGAATTGTCAGTTAGCGAGATCGCCGGACTCATCCGGGATATCACAGGAGCTGAGGTGGACATTATCCACCGGCCGTTGCCGGTTGATGACCCGAGGGTCCGCCGACCCGACATTGCGAAAGCTCAGCAGGTTTTGGATTGGGAGCCCTGCGTGACCATTGAAACAGGACTGGAGAAAACGGTTGGGTGGTTCCGCCGGACTCTTCGAGTCCCGGACGAGGAACCTCATCTACAGTAAATCGGAGCACACATGAAGGGCGTCATTCTGGCAGGCGGACTGGGGACTCGCCTCCACCCACTGACGAAAATCACGAACAAACATCTCTTGCCGGTTTACAACCAGCCGATGATTTATTACCCGATAAACACGCTGGTGAAGGCTGGGATCCGCGAGATTGTGCTCGTGACCGGCGGGCATTTTGCCGGACATTTCCTCAATCTGCTCGGCAACGGCAAGGAGTTTGGGCTCGATGTCATCAACTACGCTTACCAAGTCGGCGAAGGTGGGATTGCGGACGCCCTGCGGTTGGCTCATGTCTTCACCAAAGACGAATCCATGGTCGTCATCCTGGGCGATAACATTCTCGAAGATGACATCACGCCCTATGTGGAGAACTTTCGCAAACAGCGGGGAGCCAAGATACTGTTGAAAGAGGTGCCGGACCCACAGCGTTTTGGCGTCGTGGAGATCAAGGACGGCAAAATCGTCGGCATCGAGGAGAAACCCAAGAAGCCCAAGTCGAACCTCGCGGTCATCGGTGTCTATATGTACGACGCGCATGTTTTCGACATCATCAAGACTCTCCGGCCTTCGGATCGCGGCGAGCTTGAAATCACCGATGTCAACAACGCCTATCTGCGCGAAGGCAAGCTCGCCTTCGACATCATCCGGGGTGCATGGACAGACGCCGGCACCTTCGGCTCCCTCTACCGCGCCTCGCGGCTTGTGGCGGAGAAGGTCGAGCCAAGCTTGAGGGATAATTGGTCTTAAACGGCAAGGGGAGGCATTATGAACGAACGTTTTCCTCAGCTCTTCTGGGGATTGGTCGCGGTGACGGTAGGACTCGTGGCCATCGGATGGTTCACCTATGCTGGCATTCGCGCTGCAAAACGCGGCAACGATACGATAGCAGTTACCGGCTCGGCTCGGCGCACGGTGTGCTCCGACTATGTGACCTGGAGCGGTTCCTACTATGCCAACGAGACGACGATTCAGCGCGGCCACGAAGTGCTGGCACATCACGAGAAGCGCATTCGCGATTTTCTCCACTCACGGCATGTGCCTGACAGCTTGATCAAGTTCTCAGGCATCAGAATTCGCGACATGTACGATCGCAAGCGGACCGTCAGTGGGGAGATGGAAGAGAAGTTCATCGGCTACCAGCTCACGCAGAGTTTCGATGTCCACAGCACCGAGCTGGATTCCAT
>CAZJAD010000041.1:3033-5082 GCA_964543855.1 uncultured Alphaproteobacteria bacterium | reverse complement strand
ACCTCCACGATTGAAAAGGACATCACTGCCGTGGTGAAAGTCTCCTTCGCGGTGCAGTGACATGGCAAACCAATGAACCGTATTCTCATCACCGGTTACCGGGGGATGCTGGGCAGTGAGCTGATGACTTATGCCCGGGAGCACGGGCATGAGTGCATCGGGTTTGACCTGCCCGAGCAGGACATCACGAAGCGGGAGGAGACGGTCGCTTTCGCGAAGGCGCAGCGGCCGGACCTCATCATCCACACGGCCAGCATGACGGCGGTGGACGACTGTGAAAGCGAAGCCGATACGGCTTACCGCATCAATGCCACGGGCACGCAGAATGTCTGCCTCGCCGCACAGCAGCTCAATGCTCCGATCCTCTACCTTTCCTCGGACTATGTATTTGATGGCGAAAAGACCGAGCCGTACGACGAGTGGGATGCACCTCATCCGTTATCGGTTTACGGCAAGTCCAAGTATGCCGGGGAACGGTTTGTCCGTGCGCTGTGTCCGAAGCATTACATTGTGCGCGTTGCGTGGCTCTGCGGTCATGGCGGGCCGAATTTCGTGGAAACGATTCTGAAACTCGCCGCCGAGCGGGACAAGCTGCGGGTTGTGGACGATCAGCAAGGTTGCCCGACATTTGTCTCCGACCTCGTGCCGGAAATCCTTCGCCTCATCGCGTCGAACGCTTTCGGCACTTACCACATCACGAATGGAGGCTGCACCACCTGGTACGGATTCGCGAAGAAAATCGTGGAACTGGCTGGCTTGAGCGCACGTGTCATCCCCTGCACGACCGAGGAGTTCCCTCGCCCGGCGCCACGCCCAAAGAATTCGCGCCTTTCGCACCGGCTTTACGATAACGCCATCGGCGACCGCATGCCGAACTGGGAAGAGGGACTGAAGAAATATCTCGAGTAGCTATCCGACTTCTACGAAGGAGTAACTGTAGCGTGATTAACGGCGTTTCGACGCAAAAACTGCGGCTGATTCCCGATGAGCGGGGGCGGCTCATGGAAATTTTGCGCAGCGACTGGCCCGTTTTCAAGAAGTTCGGCCAAGTTTACATGACGACGAACTATCCGGGCGTCGTCAAGGCGTGGCACTATCACACAAAGCAGACGGATATGGTCGCCTGCGTGAAGGGCATGGTGAAATTGGTTCTCTTCGATGGGCGCGAAGGTTCGCCGACCCATCGCGAGGTGAACGAATTTTTCGTCGGAGAGCACAACCCGACGCTCGTGGTCATCCCGCCGGGCGTTTATCACGGCTGGAAATGTATCTCGGAATCGGAATCCGTGGTCATCAACTGTCCGGACGAACTCTTTGATTACGAGCATCCGGATGAGCACCGCGCCCCATACGACGATCCGAACATCCCTTACGATTGGGACATCGTTTTCAAATAGGTAGCCGCGAGCGCAATCGGCTGCGTGCCGCCATGCAGAACCCCAGCACCAAACCGCCCAACAGCGTCATCGAGGACCGCACCTGGCAGTGGTTCATGGGTGCGGTTTCTCGCCGCTTCGGCCCGGCGTTCTACGACCGCGCTCATCACCCGGCTCACTCCGATTGGCCGGACATCGTCGCTCGCCGGGCACGGCGTGCCGTCGGCTTCGAAATAACCTCGCCGCTCCAGCCTCATGATGTCGTTGTCGAGAGAAAGAATGACAGCGAGCCGACGGAGGAAAGCCCCTTCAGCCTTCAGCGTCGCATTCTTCAGGCGACCAAACGAAAGATGCAGCGCTACGGAATGCGCCACTCTTCGCAGCCGATGGCTCTGCTCATCACTCTGGCTCACCCGATTGCACGCCGCCTCGCCGAGGGGGACACCCCCCTGGCTGGAATCGATGAAGAGCTGCAGGATGCCCTCGCTCAACGGTTGCATCAACCCTTCGACGCCATCTATCTTATCGGCCCCGGCGCTTACGCCCAACTTCTGTGGCGTCGGCATGGATCAAAGTGGAAACGGGTCTTCCCCGACCTGGACGGAGCTGGTCGCGGGCAAGTCGCGGTGAAATAGGAACGAATTCACTGGCAACTTCAATTCTGTCAGCGAAA
>CAZJAD010000041.1:0-2933 GCA_964543855.1 uncultured Alphaproteobacteria bacterium | reverse complement strand
ATGGGAGCCATCATCTGGCAGAAAGTCACGACCACGAATACCACCGGCGGCGCGAGCATAATGGGCTCTTTTCCCTATCCACGCAACGGCATTCTCAAACTCGACTACGAGTTCATTCTGATCTTCAAGAAACTCGGCAATCTGCCAAGAGTATCTGCGAAGACCAAAGAAGCCGCACGGCTGACCACCGAAGAATGGAATCGGTATTTTGCCGGTCACTGGAACTTCCCGGGCGAAAGACAAGAGGGGCATATCGCGAGGTTTCCACTTGAGCTTCCTCATCGGCTCATTCGCATGTTTTCTTTTCCCGGCGAGACTGTCCTTGATCCGTTCACAGGGAGTGGCACCACTAATGTAGCCGCCGGGCGTCTGAATCGCCATTCTATCGGAATCGAGGTCAATCCCGAGTTCGCTGACTTCGCAGTCCAACGACTTGAAAAAGAAAAATCCCTTATCTCCGAGTTCGAAACCGTTGTCGAAAAACAAAGGCCCCTTGCCTCAAGCGAACTTGATGGCCTTCACGCACATCTTTCGCATCGATTTATTGACCCCATCCTGATTGACAAAAAGACCGACCCACGCAAGCTGCTATTCGGCTCGAAGATCACGGGAAGGGAGACAGACGGGAGAATTGGCCACCGTGTGATACGCATCATCTCACCCTGTGAGATTGAATTGGAGGGTGGTCAGACTGTCCGTTTGCTTGGGGTATTGCCGCTTGCCACACGTAAGTCTGACGCAATGAGATATCTGAATTCTATTCTAAAGGGCCACCGAGTAAGCTTGAAGTTTGACAAGAACAAGTATGACGAGAGGGGCTATCTGCTGGCTTACGTCTACTTGACCAATAAGACCTTCGTGAATGGCCATCTCCTTAAGAACGGTCTGGCCAAACTCGATACCACATTTGAGCTAGCCAAAGCTCGCGCGCTTCGTAGGTTCATCGAAAGCGGACGATTATCTCATGCAAATTAGATTGTCTTCGGAACGCATTCGAGCTCTTCTTGACATCGATCCGCTTCAGCTTCCTCCATACACAAGCCAGATCTTAAATCTCGCAAATCAGAATGCGCAGGGGACCAGACCCCGCGTTGTTGGCCAGATGAGCGAACTCATTCGGGAGTTTAGTGGCAGAACGGTCAAGGAATGGGAAAACTGGTATCTTGCGCGGTACAGCGAACGCCTTGAGGTTGCTCGAGAGCGAATCCGGTCAATGGTCGCCAAGCTTAGAGAAGCCATCGACTTGATTGATGACAGAATGATCGATGCATGGTTACGCGACCTGGTCATAGTTAAGACATTTGTTGGTCTCCGTTTTCAGGAAGCCATTCTTGCCGAAATCGCACAGAAGATTGGGCTCAACTACACATTAGCGGAGCCCGAAGAGGAGTCGAAAGGCATTGACGGCTACATTGGTGCGACTCCAGTGTCTATTAAACCGATGTCATACGAGCTCAAAGGGTACTTGCGGGAGGATTTGACCGGTTCAATCGTACGCTATGAGAAAATAGGCAACGATTTGCGGATTGATTTCAACGAAAAGGATTTCAAGATTCCATGAAACGTCTTCTTGTTACCGGTGGGGCTGGATTTATCGGCTCCAATTTCATTCGGTATATGTTGCAGAAGTATCCCGAGCTGCACATTGTGAATCTCGATGCGCTGACTTACGCAGGCAATCTGGAGAATCTGCGCGATATCGAAAAAGACCCGCGCTACAGCTTCCTTCACGGAAACATCTGCGAGGCGGACGATGTGGCCAAGGTGATGCCGGGCTGCGATTCGGTGATCAACTTCGCCGCCGAGACTCATGTGGACCGCTCCATCCACGAAGCGGGCGTTTTTGTGGAAACCGATGTGCACGGGACCTTTGTCCTGCTCGAAGCTGCTCGCAAACACAATATATCGCGATTCCTCCACATCTCGACCGATGAAGTCTACGGCTCCATCGACAAAGGTTCCTTCCGTGAAACGGACACGCTGAACCCGTCGTCACCCTACTCGGCATCCAAAGCCGGAGGCGAGTTTCTGGCGCACAGCTACTTTGTCACCTACGGCCTGCCGGTGCTCGTCACGCGGTCATCGAATAATTTCGGGCCGTATCAATACCCGGAAAAGCTCATTCCGCTCTTCATCACGAATGCCATTGACGACATGCCGCTGCCTCTTTACGGCGACGGCAAGAATGTGCGCGATTGGCTCTATGTGGAGGACCAGTCCGAAGCACTCGACATCGTACTGCAAAAGGGTAAGCCGGGCGAAGTATACAACATCGGAGCCGGCAACGAAGAGATGAATATCACGGTCACGAAAGAGACTCTGAGGCTGCTGGGCAAACCGGAGAGTCTCATTCAGCCCGTTAAGGATCGACCGGGCCACGATCGCCGCTATAGCGTTGCGTCGGACAAGATGCACGCGCTTGGCTGGAAACCCCGCCACAGCTTTCTCGAGGGTCTGGAAAAGACGGTGCGGTGGTATGTGGAAAACGAAATCTGGTGGCGTGCGGTGAAAGAGAAGCAGACGGCATATCAAGAATGGTATAGGAAGCACTACGGTTAGTCGGCCTATTCCCGCTGAGCTGTCTTCATTCCCCTCAAGTCGGTTTCGACCGACGAGGGATACCTTTCAAAAAGGGCATCACTACAAAAGTGGAGGAGTCCTGTCATGGTCTATGCCAAACGCTTTTGGATCGCCATCATCTTGGGGATCATTTGTGGATTGCTTTGCGCCGTTGGCGGAAAGACATTCGCCAACCAAGACATGACGACCGCCGTGATGTGGTCGCTCATTTTCAATCGAGCCTTCATTGGTTTCGCCATCGGCATTTCCGCCTGGAGACTCGGTTGGTTTCTGCACGGCATCCTGGTCGGCTTCCTGGGTACGCTTCCTATTGCCATTTTTACCGATCTCGGAGGCTTCATCGTCGTATCCCT
>CAZJAD010000040.1:17582-19553 GCA_964543855.1 uncultured Alphaproteobacteria bacterium | reverse complement strand
TGATCGTCATCAGTCACGCCGCGACGACTGTCTAAAATAACCACGACGCCGCGAAGCTCTGCCGACTCACGCAGGTAACCCTCCACAAGCTGTCCCCAGTTGCGGCGCATTGCCTTGGGCACTCGCGCAAAGCCATAACCCGGAAGGTCCACGAAATAGAAACGGTCGTCAATCCGGAAGTAATTGAGGAGCTGCGTCTTGCCGGGGCGCTTGGAAACGAGCGCGAGCTTCCGCCGGTTCAATAGGCTGTTAATCAGCGACGATTTGCCGACATTTGAACGGCCGGCAAAGGCAATTTCGGGAAAGGCAGGTTTGATCGTCGTTTTCAGGTCGGCGCGGGAAGTAACATACTGTGCGGCGGGGATTTTCACAGGCCGTCTCTTGCAGAGAGAGTCATGGCTTACGCGCGTTCCATGGCGCTCGGGACCGGCTTTTCAGCCGAAGATTCCTGCTGTGGGGGAAAGACGTAATCCCAGACCTGCTTGATCGTGGAAACGAAGACAACCTCCAGGCCCTTGCGGAGCTCGGAGTGGAGGTCGAGCCACTCGTTCTCGTTTCTCGCGGGCAAAATGACGCGCTTGATGCCCGCTCGATTGGCCGCCATGACTTTGCTCGGCAGCCCCCCGATGGGCAGGACATTGCCTCGGAGCGTCAACTCTCCGGTCAATGCGACATCGGCATCCACCGGACGCCCGATGAGCGCCGAAAGCATGGCGGTTGCCAGCGTGATGCCTGCCGATGGACCATCCTTCGGGATGCCACCGACCGGGATATGAATGTGCATATCTGACTTGCGATAGAAGCCTTCCGGCACGCCCCATTGGTGTCCGTTGGCCCGGATGTATGAGAGAGCCGCTTGAGCGGATTCCTTCATCACATCGCCAAGCTGCCCGGTCAATTGCAGCGCTCCTCGGCCTTTCATCAAGGTAGCCTGGATGTTCAGGATTTCTCCACCGGCTGAAGTCCACGCCAGCCCAACGGCGGATCCGATCCGGTCTCCCTGTTCGATTTCGTCCCTGTGATAGGGGGGCAGGCCGAGGAATTTCTCCAAATTCCTGACGGTGACCTGAACGGCCTGGCCAGCCTTCGTGGGGTTCGCGCGAGCGACTCTTCGGCACGTGCGCGCGATGTGACGCTCCACTTCGCGCACACCTGCTTCCCTCGTATAGATGTCGATCATTCGAAGGATTACTGGATCCGAAAGGTTGATTTCGCTCGCATCGAGCCCGTGCTCCCGAAGTTGCTTGGGAAGCAGGAAGCGACGAGCGATCTGCAATTTCTCGTGTCGCAAGTATCCGGGCAGCTCGATAATCTCCATGCGGTCTTGCAGAGGCAACGGGATGTCATGCCGCATGTTGGCCGTTGTGATGAACATCACCTGCGAAAGATCGTAGTCCACTTCCAGGTAGTGGTCGGAGAAGTGGGCGTTTTGCTCCGGGTCGAGGACTTCGAGAAGTGCTGCCGACGGGTCACCGCGAAAATCCGTGGACATCTTGTCCACCTCGTCCAGGAGGAATACGGGATTAACACTCCCGGCGCGCTTCATTTGCTGGATGACGCGGCCCGGCAATGCGCCGATGTACGTGCGGCGGTGGCCCCGAATCTCGGCTTCATCGCGTACGCCTCCCAGTGAGACTCGAATGAAGCGACGGCCCATGGCTCGGGCAATCGACCGTCCCAGCGATGTCTTGCCCACACCCGGTGGCCCGACAAGGCACAGGATGGGCCCGTGCATCTTTCCCACGCGTCCCAGGACAGCCAGGTGTTCGACGATGCGTTCCTTCGGCTTCTCGAGGCCGAAATGATCCTCGTCGAGGATGCGCTGGGCCAGAGCAAAGTCGAGATTATCTTCCGTAGCGGTTTGCCACGGCAGGACGACCAGCCAATCGAGATAGTTCTTGATCACGGACGCCTCAGGGGAAAGCATGGGCATTCCCTTGAGCTTCTCCAATTCCTCGTTCGCCTTCTGCC
>CAZJAD010000040.1:0-17482 GCA_964543855.1 uncultured Alphaproteobacteria bacterium | reverse complement strand
GCCGAAAAAGTATCGGCCAGGCTCTCCATGCCGAGAATCTCCTGCTTGCGTGCTACCGGAAGAGACAGGTGAGCCATGATAAAATCGGCCACCTGCTGCGGGTCCGGGAGATTCGTCAGACTGATGAGAATCTCGTCGGGAAGCTCCCGGTTCAAGCCGATATACTCGCGGAAGAGGTTTTCGGCAAAGCGGACATAACCCTTGACCTGCAGGCTGTGAGCATCATCCGGTTTCAGGGGCACGACATCTGCGTAGAGGCATCCCTCTTGATCGTTGAGCCTCGTGATTTGGGCACGATAGACCCCCTCCACAAGGACCTTAACCAGACCATTCGGGAGCTTCAGAATCTGAAGGATGTTCCCTACCACGCCCACATCATAGAGATCGTCGGCCTCGGGTTTTTCTTCACTTGGGTCTCGCTGGGCGACGAGCACGACCTGCTTCGTCTTCATCATGGCCTGTTCGACAGCTTGCAGCGTCTTCTCACGCCCGACAAGTAGAGGGAAAATCATGGCGGGAAAGATAACCACATCCCGAAGAGGCAAAACGGGCAATGGCGGAGGGCTGTTGGTATCATCTTGCATAACAAGTCTTCTCAAATTTCGCGGCGCAACCTCTTGACGGGGATGCGAAGCTGTTCACGGTATTTTTGCACTGTACGCCTGGCGATGGGATAACCTTCTTTGGCGAGCATATTCGCGATGGCTTGGTCGGAGAGAGGATCCGATTTGTCTTCGGCGTCAATGATATCCCTGAGCCGTGCCTTGATGACTTTCGTGGAGACATCTTCGCCGGAAGAGCTCTCCATGCGCTCGCTGAAGAAATATTTCAGTTCAAAAACCCCTCGGTCTGTCTGCACATATTTTCCGGAGGTGACGCGCGAAATGGTCGAGATGTCCATCCCGATATCTTCAGCGATATCCTGCAGGATCATCGGCTTGAGGTAGTCTTTTCCTTTGCGGAAGAATTCTTCCTGGCGTTTCACAATCGCGCGCATCGTACGAAGAATGGTTGTGCGCCGCTGATGAATTGCATTGATAAACCAACGCGCGCTCTCGAGTTTGCGAGTGACGAAATCCTTCACCTTCTTATCCGTCCCGCCTTTGAGAAACATGTCCTTATAGGCAGTGTTGATGTAGAAGTTGGGGATATTCCCGTCGTTCAAATAGACGACGAACTCATCTCCGACACGACTGACAATGAGATCCGGGATGATGTAGTTCTGCTTCTCGTCGAAGTAGCCCTCCCCGGGCTTAGGATTGCACTTGCGGATTTCTTCAAACGCTTCCTTGACTTCTTCGAGCGTAATGCCGAGTTTGCGCGCAATGACCTCGTAGCGCTTGTTGATAAACGCGTCGAAATGCTCGGTTAGAATTCGGACAGCCATGGGAACGGGCGTTTCTCGCTGCCGCAGCTGGATAAGGAGACATTCGGTCAGGTTGCGAGCGGCGATGCCCACTGGGTCAAAACCCTGTACGACTTGGAGCACTTTTTCCACAGCTTCCGGAGTCGTTTTCAACTCGCGGGCGATCTCTTCGACAGGCAGGGCGAGGTATCCGTCATTGCTCAGGCTGCCAATGATGAACAGGCCGATTTGGAGCTCCTCTTCGGACAGACGCTGCAAACGGAGCTGTTCTTCCAGGTGTTCTGACAGGGTCGCCACAACCGCCCTCGGAGTCTCCACGAGTTCATCCGGCGCAGGGCGACTGGCGCGATAGTAATACTGGTCATCGTCCGTCAGGAAATTCTCCCAATCGATCTCGTCGTCTTTCCCGCGGTGATCCTCTGTCGTCTCTCGCTGCTGAGCTTCAGTGGTCGGAGCCGCTTCCTCCTCTGTCACATCGGTAGCCGCCGCGGCTTTTTCCGGCTCCAACTCCGCCACATCCTTCTCGACGATCGCCTCGTCTTCCGACAGTTCTTCGATGAAGGGGTTCTCCATGAGTTCAGCTCGCACGCGTAACTCGAGCTGCAGCAGCGGTAACTGGATGAGCTCCGACCTAAGAATCTGCTGCGGCTGAAGTATCTGTTCCTGCCGCAGGCGTAGTTCTTGTCTGAGAGTCTGCATGATCGTCGGGTCCTCCTACCGCCGAGCCTGAAGCTCTTTCGTAATCCGCCTATTTCCATTCTGCCGAAGTAACCCCATGTCTATTATCGGCAGATTCTGTAAAAACATTATGAGAGACGGTTCCTCATGTTATACCAAAGTTTCCAGTGAATCCCAAGTACTCTCCAATCCAGGAGGTGCATTGCAATAACTAAAGGTGTCTTCCATAAACCTTACGAAAATGATATCCCATAATCGTCAAAGTGATTGCCGTCGGGAAAAGTCGCGGATTTCTGAATATCGCCCAGAAAAAGAGATGCCAATAATAGACCTTTCCCTTTTCTCTTATGCCCATAAACCAGATGGATTTGAGGAATGCTTCGAGGTGGTTGAAACGAAATCGAATCGGCCTTTTTTGCAACGGTTTGTATTCTCTTAGCAATCTCTTAATTCTTTCATAGTAGGGTTTGTGGGAATAGATTCCCCCGAGAATTTCTTGATATCCCTTCAAGAGTGTTTCGTAACCCATTTTAGGGACAAAATTGGTTGAAAAGTCGGTGTTGTCTCCCGAACTCTCCTTCAATAATCTATTCTCTTTTGCAAGGCGCCGATAGAGTCCGGTATCGCGAGGAGCATTTAGCAGACCCACCATCGCATTGACAATTCCACTTTTTTGAATGAACTCAATCTGCCTTTTGAAAATTGAAGGAGAATCTCCATCAAATCCCACGATGAATCCCCCTTTTACCTGCATGCCAAACTTCTGGATTCTTCTGACGCAGGCCACCAGATCCCGATTCATGTTTTGAATCTTGCCGCATTCAGCTAAACTTCCCGTGTCCGGTGTTTCAATGCCAATAAAGACGCTGTCAAATCCAGCCTTAACCATCAGATGCATAAGCTCTTCATCGTCAGCAAGATCTATTGAAGCTTGAGTGGAAAAGTCAAAGGGATGTTTTCTCTTCTTCATCCAATTTATTATGGCGGGTAAAACATGCTTTTTTAGCTTTGTCCTATTTGCAATAAAGTTATCATCGACAAAAAGTACATCACCTCTCCAACCTTGGGCGTATAGATTTTCAAGTTCTTCTGTTATCTGGATACTGCTCTTTGTGCGGACTCTGTGCCCATTGAGCGTCGTGACATTGCAGAATTCGCAGTTGAAGGGACAGCCTCGGGAATATTGGATATCCATGGTTGCATATTTTTTCATATCAATAAGTTCCCAAAGAGGAATAGGTGTCCTTTCCATATGTGGGAATTCTTTGCTGGTGTAGATATGCTTCGCGCCTCCGTTTTTCAAATCTTGTAAGAAGGGTGGAAGCGTGATTTCCGCTTCATTAAGCACAAGATGGTCGACATCATCAAAATCGTCATATCCGATAGTAAAAAGCGGACCACCGGCTACAATTTTCACACCCAGCCTTTTGCATCGACTGATGACTCTTTTCACGGATTCCTTCTGAATGGACATCGCACTAATGAACACATAGTCAGCCCATTCAAGGTCGTTGTCGTTTAGAGGCGATATATTCATATCTACGAGTTTCTTCTCCCACGCTTCGGGCAACATTGCGGCTACCGTCAATAACCCGAGAGGTGGCTCAGCCGCCTTCTTGGAGATAAACCTTATCGCATGTTTAAAACTCCAGAAAGTCTCTGGACATTGGGGATAAATGTGGAGAATTCTCATCTTGAACCTTTACTCATATTCTTCAAGCGTGGCAAGAGGTTTTCGGAAATGTGTTGCCTCTTTCCGGTGCCGCTGATCAGCTGGTCAATCATCAGATCAACATAGCATGACCTCGAATCCTCCGGAATATAGGCCCAACATCAAGATACTACTTTTCCCGATATCTTTCCAGCCCAAGGAGGGCACTTCATCTCTTGCGACTTCATGTATGTTTCGATAAGCTTATCGCTCCAGCCGGAAGGTCTCGCCCAGATAGATCCGGCGCGCCTCAGGGTCACTGGCTAGAAACTCGGCGCTGCCTTCCTTCAAAATGCGTCCATCATAGAGGAGATAGGATCGATCCGTGATGGCCAAGGTCTCGTGGACATTATGATCAGTAATCAAGACCCCGATGCCTCTGGCTTTCAACCCTCGAACGATGTTCTGGATGTCAATGACCGCGATGGGATCAATGCCGGCGAAGGGTTCATCCAGTAGCATGAATTTCGGCTGAACCACGAGCGACCGCGCAATCTCAACGCGCCGCCGTTCCCCACCCGAAAGCAGATACGCTTTGCTCTTCGCCACATGCTCAATAGAGAATTCATGCAAGAGAGCTTCCAGGCGCCGTCGCCGTTCGGCCCTTGAAATCGGCATCAGCTCCAGAATGGCCATGAGGTTCCGCTCGACCGTGAGCTTGCGGAAAGCCGAGGCTTCCTGAGACAGATACCCAATCCCAAGCCGTGCCCGCTTGAACATCGGAAGTCTCGTGAGCTTCCGATGATCGAGATAAACATCGCCCTGCGTCGGGCGTATCATCCCGGTCATCATGTAGAAGGTCGTCGTCTTGCCCGCACCGTTGGGGCCGAGCAGGCCGACGATCTCGCCCATCTTAACGGTCACCGTGATATCGTCAACGACGCGTCGTCGGCCATAGGCCTTGACCAGCCCCTCTCCCCTCAGTATTGGCTGCTCTGTCGCTTGCCCGGAGGTCATGGCTTGGAGGACGTCCCTTTCTTCTTGCCTCTTTGTGTTAGCCACCAGCCGAGACCGACCAGAATCCAGATGACAAAATGGGCGGTGGTGGCAATTGCCACTCCGGCTCGCAGGCTCGCCGGTCGGAATGAGAAGAGCACATAGTGTTTCCCTGCCGGCAGGTAGAGCCCGCGGACATAGGTGTTCACCAGATAGATGTCCGCAGGTACTCCATTCACCCGCGCCTTCCAGCCGGGCGGATAATGGGTATCCGAGAGTACCATGAAGCTGGGGCGGTCAGCTTCCACCTCGATCTGGACCTCGTGTGGCCTGTAGCTGGTAATTGTGGCTCGGCGGTTGGGTGTCGGCCCGATCGGACCTGGGAGTGCGTGATCCACAATCGCCCAATAATCCGGCTGAAAACTGGGTCGCTGCATGGCACGCAGCGCGTCCTCTCGGTCTGGAATCACGGCCACTGAGTCAACAAAGTAGGCGCGAGGCAGAACCTGCAAGTTTTCGTAGAGGAACCGTCGTTTCGTCTGATTTCCAATTCTCGCCACTAGCGCGGGATCAAAGGGCAGCTCCATCTCCGAGAAAATGTACTTGCAGTTGAGCGATGACAGAAGCGGCAGATTGATGGGAAGCCGCGCATTTGGGCCTCGATATAGAAGATTCTCCAGCATGTCCTGGTAGGCTCGCATCTTCACCCCGTGGTACCCTCCCAGAGATGCGATTTCATGATAGGCCCAGCGATTATCCTGGAGCAGATTCCCGACTGGACAGATCCGGAAAACTGTCGTGTCCTGCTCCAGATACTGGACGATGTTATCCCTGGCGAATATCGACTGCACGGTTTGAACCGGCTGCGGCGTGAAGAACTTGTGGGAAAACATCCAGATATCCACAACCGTAATCGCTAAGATAACGAGCACAAACGGCGTACGCGCCAGCTTGCCCATGACTCTAAGCAGCGCCGCGCCAAAGGCCAGCGCGAGAAACGCACAGGCCCAGAGCAGGTCGTTTCGCAGAAGAGAGAACCGCTCTGCCTTAAGCCTCGTGGAATACTGCCCCCAATCCGCTGTCGCCTGTGTATGAGAAATGCCCTGGGAAGTGCGCCACTGCATAAACTGCTCAGACTCGCCGGGTTTCTCAAATGATCCGAACAAGCCTTGCAGAGTGTCTCCAGCCACGAAGACAATCAAGAGGACGGCAACACAAGCCAGGAGTCCGAAGAGGAAAACCTTTCGCCACCGCTCTGATTTCTGGAGATTGGAAACATAATAAAGGCCGAAGCCCGCCAGAACGATTCCGCAGAGCTCCACCAGCAATACGATGAGCGACGGAACCCGGAACTTGCTGAAGAACGGCAGATAATCGAAAAGCAGTTTGAAAAAGGCCTCAAAATGCCGCCCAAATGACATCAGCAGCGCCACGCCCGAAATAACCCCCAGGGCAACGACGGTTCGATTCTTTGGTCCAAAGAAAGCGAGCACCGCAAAGAGGAGCGGCACGACGCCGAAGTAGAAGCTCGATGAAGTGAACGGCATGGGGCCCCAGTAGTCCGGCGACTTCAGGCCGAACCACGAAGGCACTATGAAAGTCAGAAGTTCTTTGGGGTGAAAGCTCCACATAGTCGCTTGTTCGAGTGAATACCCACCGGCGCCTCCGGAACTGAACGCCGCCGCCATGCCTCGGATGGAGTAGGGCAGATACTCATAGAGCGGCAAATACCAGACAGCGCCATGAGCCAGTCCGAGGAAACCCGCAAGAATCGTCATGACGCCCGGCGCGATCCAGCCGAGCGGTTTGGCCTTGATATCCCACAGGGACCAGACCAGCCAATAGAGCCCTGTCATCACAGCCGCATAGTACACGATCTGTGTGTGCCCGCCGTAGGCTATTTCCCACGCAAAAGCCAGAGCCAGGAGCGCGAAATCAAATAAGCGTCGTTTCTCAAGGAGCCGGTGCGTCAGCAGCAGAATCAGAGGGAAGTAGATGAAGGTCATCAACTTCCCTCCATGTGCCGCGGTCGCCAGTGAAATCAAATACGGATTCCACGCCATAAGCAGCGCGGGCAAAAATGCAATGAGTGGCCGAAATGAAAGCTGGCGCATCAGCAGGTAGGTCAGAAGCCCGGCGTAAAGGAAAAGGGAAATCAGCCACCGGTTTGTAAGCAGCTCCCTTCCTTTGCCGGCACCCAGAAACAGGATCCGCGTCGTAAACAGGTCGGCCCAATGCCGCGGACTCAGCCATCTCCTGGCCAGAGAGTAAGGCAGACCCATATAGTTGTAATTGGAGTAAGCGCCCGCAGCAAGAGAAGGGAAGCCCCCGAAAAGGTATGGGCACCACGCGGGATAGTCTCGCCCGGCCTCGATCTCATGAATAACAAAGCTGTTCCAGGCTGACGAGGCTTCCGTGTCATCTCCTTTTGAGAAAGACATATCCCGCAGGATCAGCTCGTTGAAGAGTAGAAAGACAGCAAGAAATATCACCACGCAAGCCAGGACATCCGCCTGCCAGACTTTCAGCCCGACCGTGCCTTTGGACGAAGGTTGGGATCCTTCGGTCTGCTTACTCTTGGCCGATTTGCCGTGATCCGTCGCTTTCTTTTTCCGGCTCAAATTGCCCTCGATGTGTCAATAGGTCCCTCGGCTCGGAGCTCTACCCGTCGAGTCTGCCGACAAGCCGCTCCGGTGTGTACCGACCTTCCGTGCCCCCCACAACTTGTATCCGCGCCACTTCATTGTTCTCAATCATGACCCGCAGCCGATCCCCGGAGGTCTCGTTCCTGCCACGGTTGCGATTCTCCTCGCGGATGTAGTAGATGGCGCGCGCCGTGCCCTCGACCAGAACCTCTTTCAGTTCCTCATTCTCGATCCAGAGGGTCATCCGTTTGCCTTCCATACGGTTGCGCCGCTCTGGCTGGAGTGAATCCGACGGCGAGGTTGCGACGGCGTGCCCGATAACAAACACCTGTTTCAGCTCTCTCTCCTCGAAGCACAGAGTGATCGTGTCGCCGGTGATTTCGTCCTGTTCGTGGTGTGCTTGGGGATTTCCGAACAGGACAGCCTTGTCGTCTTCGCGAATATAGTCGAGACGGCGGCCTGTCGCCACAAGGCTGCCGCGATGGATTTCCACGGCGCCTCGCACCCGTGCGACCTTTGTCCCGCCGAAATACTCGACCGTATCACCGCGAATCTCCATGCGTACACCGCCCAGTGAATCGCGCTCCGTCAAGACCGGCCTGACCGTCACCCGGCCGTACTGAGCCGTCTCACTCAGGTATCCCTCCTCGCCGGTCAGGAGCAAGTGGCGCTTCCGCTCTCGGACTCTCACATCCTGATAGAGGTAAGCTTCACGGCGACCCTCCAGATAAGTTGCTCGCATGCAGGTCACGGACAGCGTATCCTGATAGATACGGACATCTCCGAAGGCGTCGAGAGCTCCGGTCGCTTCGTGGTAAATGACTTCGTGGGCCAGGAGAATCCGTCCGGGGTCTTTGCACTCGACATTCCGCCGGAAAATCGCCAGCCCCGAGTCTGGGTAATAGAACGCTTCCTCGCAGGTGACCGAGAAGCTGTCCTGCGTCATCCAGACATTGCCGATGAGCTCCTGCCACTGCTGCCCGTTTTCGGTGTGCGACCGCAGCACATCAGCCCGACGAAGCACGATGGGCGACGACTCAGCGCCAAAGGAGCCTGCAATCCCTATGAGTGCCACGAGGACGGCTGCCCAGCAAGCGCGCTTCATGGTTCCAAAGTCACTCCCGGCGGCACGGAGTCCACTTGTGCTGGCGCCACCAGAGAGTCCTCTCTTCGAGGCCGCCTCTCCCAGGTGCGGAAAGTGCGGCCGGTTGGTTTCTGAATCTCCCAATTGCTCAGGTGTTCGTCCGAGACAAACCCGATCCCGTAGAGCGTATCGGTTAGCGTTGTCAAGACAACTTCGGCGTCAGAAACGATCCGCCGCGATTGATTATCCCACCGAAGAGCGGAGGTCTTCAGTGTCGCGCCACTGTCCGTCACGGCGACGACATTGCCTGTTGCCAGAAGATCCTTGCGAATCTCATCGACCTGTCCCTGGTCTGCCGTGAGCTGCGATGTGTGCTTGCCCTCTTCGTTGAAGAAGTCGACGACGATGCCGCTGTCAAGATAAGTCACCGAGCGCCGGGAGAATTTCGCGATATGTCCCGCTCGAAGCGTGGTCACCGGAAGACCATCGCGCGTGAATGTGATTGTGGCCTCCCAGAGTTCCTGGTCCGGCGCCTCCGCCTTTCTTCGGGCCGATACGGGCGGAAGCGATACTTCGGCACAGGACACGAACAGCAGAGGTCCAACCGTCAACCACAAGACGAGGCGCTTCATCGGTTCTCTTCGGGTGAGACAAGTGTTATTTCGCGATACCAGACTTCAAGAGCATATGCATGTGAACGATGCCGACAACCCGGTTCTCATCTTCAACCACAGGCAGGACAGTAATGTTGTGCGTCTCCATGATGTTGATGGCGCGGGTGACAAGGGCCGATGGAGAAATGGTCTTCGGGTTTCGCGAGGCAAACTCCTCGGCTCGCAAATCCTGCGAGCTTACCCCTCGACCCATCAGACGCCGCAAATCGCCGTCCGTGACGATGCCCCACAGCCGGCCCTCTTCATCAAGGACGCATGTCGCGCCCAGATTCTTGCTACTCATTTCGGTGATGACCTCGGGCAGAAAGGTGCGTTTCTCCACGAGTGGAATGTCATCACCCTTCATCATGACATCCTCAATCCTCTCCCGAAGGTGCCGTCCGAGCGCCCCTCCCGGATGGAGAAAAGCGAAATCCTCGCGACGGAAGCCTTTCACCTTCAGCAGAGCGACCGCCAGAGCATCCCCCATGGCAAGCGTGGCGGTCGTTGAAGCCGTGGGAGCTAAGTCGAAGGGGCACGCTTCCTCGTCAACCGAGCAATCCAGAACGACATCACATGCTTCACCGAGGGCAGAGTCGGCGTCTCCCAGGAGGCCGATCACAGGCACTCCCATGAGCTTGATGTAAGGGACAATGCCCTGCAGCTCCAAGGTTCTGCCGCTCTTCGATATGATGATGACGGCATCACGCTTACTGACCATCCCCAGGTCGCCGTGGACAGCCTCGGCGGGGTGCAGAAAGATGGCGGGTGTGCCGGTGCTGGAAAGCGTTGCAGCGATTTTTCGGCCTACAAGGCCGGACTTGCCCATGCCGGTTACCACGACGCGCCCACGCATGCCCGCCAGCAGTCTGACGGCCTTGGCAAAGGCCTGACCGATCTTCGCCTCAAGGTTCGCCACGGCTTTGGCCTCGATATGCAGGACGCGACGCGCCAGTTCCAGTGATTCTTTGTCGTTTATGTTATTGCCCACGATTCTAACCCGCTGACCCTAAGCCATAGATTATCTTCAAACACTCCTCCCAGTGGTCGGTGACCCGAAGCCAGTGATCGATGAGTTCCCGCACCGCACCGTGACCGCCGGGGAAGTTGCTGATGAAATGAGCCCTCTGTTTGACTTCAGGTTGGGCGTCGGCGGGGCAAGCGGCCAAGCCCACCCTCTCGAGCAGGGGCAGGTCGAGGAGGTCATCCCCCATATACGCGGTTTCTTCGGGACTCAAGTCTCGTTTCTGGCAGATGGTCCTGAAAATGGGCAGTTTCTCGATGCTCCCGAGGTGGATTTCATCAAACTTCAGATCCTGGCAGCGCAGCAAGCTCGCTTTCGAAGGCCGGCCGCTGATGACACCCGTCTTGAGCCCAAAGCGCTTGCACCAGAGCAGTCCGAACCCGTCCCGAACACAGAAACGCTTGGCTTCAACACCCTTGTCATCGAGGTAGATCGTACCGTCCGTCAAGACACCATCCAGGTCGAGAAGCAACATGCGGATGCCCGCCAGCCTCCGGCGGATATCTTCCGACAGGTCGGGCAATTGCGGACGGTCTTGCTGTGGGCCAAAGGTATCAGCCACGGAACTCAC
Organism: uncultured Alphaproteobacteria bacterium; assembly: GCA_964543855.1. Classification (GTDB taxonomy): domain Bacteria; phylum Electryoneota; class RPQS01; order RPQS01; family DYHQ01; genus CAZJAD01. Next base: position 6,814 of record CAZJAD010000040.1, on the reverse strand, counting down.
AAGAGCGGTTTACGGCTGCAAATCTGGTAAGTAGATTGTTGTAGGTATAGTTTTTGCTATGAGAATTTACGGCTTTTTGGGCTATTTGTCAAGCACAAATTGCCAGGAGTTTCCAAAGCCGCCGGAATCCGCCGAGCTCAGAGCCCCGTTCCACCGGCCGAGGGGTTTCGGGCCGCGGAAATCGCATCCGCCAAAGAGAGAAAAAGAAGCCCAGGGCTTGCCGCCCTGGGCTTCTCACTTGTTCACGAATGCAGTTGTCTGTGTTCTTACGATGTCGTCGGTGTCAGGGGCATGACTTTCTCGAGGGCTTCACGCAAGTCGACCAACGAGAACGGCTTCTCGAGATAGCCGTCGGGCTGGATGTCATCCAAGACCTTTCGGTATTGGAAATAACCTGTGATCAAAATAACCGGCACATTGGGATCATGGTTCTTGATGTCTCGCATGAGCAGCAGGCCGTTGCGGTTTGGCATGTGAATATCCGAGACAACAACGCTGGGCCACTCTCGTTTAAAAATCTCCCACGCCTCATCACCGTCATGCGCTTTCAGTGGTTCGAACCCCAGCGTCTCCACATAGTCTGAAAGGACTTGCAGCATATCCGAATTGTCGTCCACCACGAGACATTTGGCCATCGCGTTATCCTCCTGTTTCCGTTACCCCATGTTGACAGAGGGGAACAACTGAAGAACAACGCGAGCAAATCTTGTGCCGCGTCAACCCTTGACGGCGCCCAGAGGACGGAGTCTCAGGACCTTGTGTGACAGACCCGCCTGATGAGCGGTTTCGACGACCTCATCCACATTCTTGTATGCTTCCGGGTACTCCTCGGCCAGAGTGTGCCGCCCTCGCGCCCTCACGATAATCCCTCGCTCAGCCCGCAGCTCCTCGTCAATGTGGCGTCCCTTCGTCGCTCGAATCGCTGCGTGGCGACTCTGAAACCGTCCGGCTCCGTGACAAGTTGAGGCGAAGGTCTCGGTTACGGCCTTCTCTGCTCCCACGAGCAGGTAAGATGCCCGACCCATGTCGCCGGGAATCAGCACAGGTGCTCCAATGTGACGGTAGACCTCTGGGACATCCGAGTGACCGGCGGGCAGCGAACGCGTCGCACCCTTGCGATGCACACACAGTTTGCGTGGCCGACCGTTAACCAGATGCGTCTCCATCCGCGCGATGTTGTGGGTGACATCGTAGATGAGGCGCATGCCAAGTTGCTCAGGTTTCTGGTCGAAGACATCGCTGAAAGCCTTGCGAGCCCAATGAACCAGGACAAGGCGGTTGGCCCAGCCGTAATTGGCCGCCGCGCACATCGCCTTGAAATAGCGCTTGCCCTGTTTGGATTCGAGCGGCGCGCAGGCCAGCTGACGGTCCGGGAGCGAGATGCCATATTCTCTGACAGCGTCTTGCATCACGGCAAGATAATCTTCGCAAATGCGGTAGCCGAAGCCGCGTGATCCGGAATGAATCATGACGCAAATCTGGTTCTTGGCAAGGCCAAACACCTTCGCAATCTGTTCATCATAGATTTCTTCGACGACCTGCACTTCAACGAAGTGATTCCCCGATCCCAGTGTGCCGAGCTGATCTTCGCCGCGTTGCCGTGCCTTGTCCGACACCATATCCGGATCGGCGCCCTTCAGGTAGCCGCTGCCTTCCATGTGGGCGAGGTCGATCTCCCAGCCGTAGCCATGCTCGACCACCCATCGCGCTCCCTGCACCATGACTTTGTCAATCTCCTTCTTTGAGAGCCGGATCGGACCTCCGGTGCCCACACCCGCAGGAATGTTGTCGAAGAGTGTGTCGATGACTCTCTCCACGATAGGCTTGACATCCGGGAGAAAAAGGTCCGTGCGCATGAGATTGACGCCGCAGTTGATGTCGTAGCCGACTCCGCCGGGTGAAATAATACCTTCCTCGATATCGAAAGCAGCGACGCCGCCGATAGGAAAACCGTAGCCCCAGTGGATGTCGGGCATCGCCAGAGAGCTGCCCACAATGCCGGGAAGCGTCGCGACATTCGCCACTTGCACCGGCGTGTTGTCTTCACGCACGTGTGCCAGCAGCCGGGAGCTCACATGGATGATCCCGTCGGTGCGCATCCCTGGCACTGCGCCTTTGGGTACGCGCACGCGCCACGCGTCAATCTGCTCGAGTGGAATTGTATTCTTCGGTGACATAGATGGCCTCTTTGTGTCCCTTCACAGTGCCTCGGTTTCCCTTTGAACCCGAGACAGCCGCCTCCAAGAGGACGGCGCACTTACAGGTCGCAGAGAAAGTCGATAGTAACCCCGCTCTGGTCTTCGCTGATGGAGAGATTGTGATATGTGACCGCCTTGATTTCCCGCTCGATGTGGTGTCTGGTGAAGTCAATCGGTTCACCAACCAGGCGGGCTGACAGCTGGCAACCTCGGCGCAATCTAATAGTTTCTAAGTGCTTAGGGAGCCAGCGACTCCCGAAAATCAGGAAAAGCACTTCGTTGAGAAAGTTCACCACTGCCTCTTCGGTGTCTCTGCCCTCCACCTCGACCACCCGGGATTCGGTACCTCTGATGGTGTCTGGTGAGAGCAGCGCCGAGACGATCCCTTGGACGGCTGACGCAAGGGCCGCCGAGATGTCGGAACCCCGGACGCGGAGCCCGAGATCGCCGGACGCTTCGTATTCTTCCAACATGAGTTTTCAACCAGCAGACAGTCTCGTGCCGCTCTGATCCTCATAACACCTGACAGCGCTTCACGAATGATCGTTCAGTCTCACAGGTAAATATACAACGATTCTGCTTCTGTGGCAACCTCGTGCTCCGCTCGGGGCTGTGCAACACCTGTCTTCTGGCGGAATATCGCAGGTTTCCATTCATGAAATCGCCAAGCCCTCCTCGCACCAGGTCATAGGGCGGCTGAAGTGATGTAAGTAGAGAGGGGTGGGCGTGCTGCAGGGAGGTGCCGAAGAAAAATTCTTGTGAAAAGTATTGACAATCGGGATAACATATGTTATATTAGATCGCTATTGGCGACCTTTTGAACCCTTTTGGAATTGTCTGATTTGGACTCATTTGAACCCCCAAGGTCGCGGACTGCGCGCGAGAGCTGATCCCATGTGAGTTTGCCTGCGCCCAAAACGTCTCCGAAGGTTTCACGATGGTCAGTTCTTGTTCTGCACTGTGGTATTCCATGAATTTGGCTTAGTGTTCCAGATCCGTATCAAACCTTAGAGAGGAGTTCATCATGTTGCAGAAGTGTCTTTTTGTTGTCCTGGTCCTATGTCTTGTCGTTGGCACCTCGTTCTCTCAGGATTTTGCCGTCGACAAGAAGGCGTGGATCATTTCAGGGGCCGTGGAGTTCTCCAGCTCCAGCGGCGACCTGTATGAAAACGCAGATGGTGATGCAGTTACCGAGATTGGATTCGTGCCGGCTGCGGACTATTTCGTGATGCCTAACATCTTTGTCGGGGGCATGATCTCGTATGTCAGCATGGCACAGGGAGACGTCAGCATATCCACCATGGGAATCGGTCCTGAAGTCGGCTACGCCTTTGGCAACGCCGATAGCAAGGTGTTTCCCTTCGCAAAGGCAGGTTTCCTGTACGTCTCAGAGAGCTTCGACTGGGGAGATGATACAGACAAAGTGACCGGTTCAGACATCACCATCACGCTTGGCGTGATCCTGCCTGTGAAACAACATATCGGCATCATTCCTCAGCTCTCCTACCACATCCAGAGTATGAAGGGAGATTGGGACGGAGCGGAATCAGAGGACGGCAGCATCATCCGACTAGGCGTCGGCATAGCGGGTCTTGTGCACTGAGATCTGGAGGGGCGGCTTGCCCGATTTCCTTCAGGGGTAATGCCCTACAACTCGACTTTCCGCCGCGGTCACAGAAGCGGACTGGATTTTCCTAGTCCGCTTTTTCTTGCCCTACAGAAGGATTCCCTAAGGGATCATCGGCAGTCAATGATGCCCAATCGGTAACCAAGCCGGTCTTTGCTGATCCAGACCACCGGAGATGACATATTCTGCGCCCGCGACTCAGTACATCGTTCGGGGGAAAACCGCGCGGCAGCAGGCCACCTCATCTCGCACTCCTCGTCGCGCACCGTGGTGGGATGGCTGAAGTGATGTAAGTAGAGAGGAGTCAGTAGGCTGTGGGGGATGTGCCATGAAAAAATTCTTATAAAAAGTGTTGACAATTCGGATGAGATTTGTTATAATTCGTAATCTCTCGAGATCAACCTTCTAACATAACTGTGTTCAATCAATTGGAGGACGACAGATGTCATTGAAAACCAAGCTTTTAGTGGTTCTGCTTGCTGTAGCTTTGATCCCGGCTACAGCCTCGGCAACCGTGACTCGAGTTGAGGGCCTTGGCGGATGGCCAGGCACGGCTTACATTGTGAAGGATGCGTCGAATCCGGTGCAGTTCCCCTCCACGCTGGCCTACTACTCTCACCTGCTTTACGCGGAGTTTGCGAAGAGCTTGACCGGCACGAAGCTCGACCGTGTCGGTGCCTGGTACGGCTTCGGCGAGGGCAAGTGCGTCTTTGGCTTCGACATTTTCGATCGGGGCAAGCCAGACTATATGGGAATGCCCGACATCAATGGCGACGGGACACTTCCCTATCGCCTCAATGTGCGATGGGCCAAGCCCTTCAACGATTTCATCCTTGGTGCCGCGTTGTCTCTCTTCCACGAGTCGTACTTGGAAGAGAAATATGACCAGGATCCCGGTCCTAGCGAGGATTTTGTCGATTCCAAATGGGAGCATAAGAGCACGGTCATCGGGCTGAAAGTGGGTGCTACGGCACTGGACAACCTCCTGGATGTCGCGCTGAATTTCGAGTTTCCCAGTTGGACCTCCACAGATGTGGATGGCACGACACTATCCGAGAATGACGGCTCCAGCCACATTGATTTCGCCGCCCGCTATTGGTACCACTATGGCGAGAAAACAACCCTGATTCCGCATTTCGAGGTCGTCATGCACAACGAGGGTTACGCCAACGATGCCAAGAGTGGGATGTCGGTTAAGGGTACCGAAGTTCGCTTGGGTGTCGGGCACAACTGGAAGCCTGTGGAGGCTGTCCTTGTTGTCTGGGAAATCGGTGCTGTCTTCGGTTCCTACAAATACGGATTCCAAGAGAACAACACTTACTTGGGGATGATAAACCCGCCTCCAGCGACCCCTTGGCCGGATTGGTACACCAGCGACAAGACGGTCAGTGTGACTAATCTTCCTTACTGGCGCGTCGGATGGGAAGGTCGCGTCTACAAGTGGATTAAGGTCCGGGCTGGCGCCGAGAAGACCTGGGTGAATTCGAAGTGGGAAATATACCGGGAAGAGCCGGCCTTTGGTTCCACAGTCACCAACATGTACTTCGGTGGCGATCTCAACTTCGGACCGGTTACGATCCAGTACCTGTTGGATCACGACTTCGTTCGCCGCGGCCCGAATTTCATCTCGGGTGAGTGTGGGCCACTCTTCCACCGCTTCAGTCTGTTCTACAAGGTCCCGAAATAGCCGTGTGATTTCGATTAGACGAACAAAAAGCCGAAGGCTCTCGCCTTCGGCTTTTTTTATGTCCATGGATTTACAGAAGCCTACGGCTTCCACAAACTCAGCCTCAGCGAAATGGCCCCGGTCGGCACGAAGTCGACGGGCTGGCTGTGGTTGTGGATGCAAACGGCGAAACCAGCCGTTCAGCGTTCTTTTCTCCACATTGGGGGCACCGCACCCGTTCCGCTTCACGCCAGCTCGAAACCCATTCTTCGAAGTTTCTTCCGCAATCAGGGCACCGGTATTCATAGATCGGCATAGCCGGACTTTCCTCTCGATCGACTATCGCTAACAGGTCTTTCCGCGGAAGCTCTCACTGTCCGCGACGAGCCGCGTCCATTCTCTCTGCTAATAACTTGAGATCGCTGAGCAATCTACGGCGTCTTGCGCCGTCGAAGCCAGCGAGAAGTCGCACATCAACATTCTTATGGTACGCTTTGACCTGGCTCAGTGTTTCCTGGCCCTTGTCGGTGAGACATAGTCTTTGGAACCGCCGGTCACTCTCGCTTTCGTGGCGAATGACAAGACCCTTGCGAACAAGGCCGTCAGCGATTCGAGTAACTCGGCTGCGTGCCACAGAAAGAGCCTCGGCAATCGCGCCGGGCGTGGAGAAATCCCACTCTCCGAGGGCCTCCAAGAACCGGCCCTCTGCGACGGTCAGGCCAAACCGCGAGACGCTGCGCAACTCCTTGTCTTGGCAGCAATCGGCCAGAGCGTGTATTGCACGCGCCAGTTCTGACGCCGGAGCCTCGGTTGAGTCGTCACCGGGCACTTAGTTCACTCCATGCACTGTTGATGTGCTGAACTAATATACGAAGGAATTCGGTCTTTGTCAAGTGTCTGCCAGCAAGTTCTTCTCCCAAACGGGAGGTATGGGGCTTTGCGGTCACCATATTGACCGTCATGTCGCGAAAGAAGGTCTTTAGGATATTGTTAACAATGGTTTTAAAATCGGGGATCGGAAAGTCTTCCGAGGCCAGACTCCCATTGAAAAAAACCCGAAAAATGCTTAATTTAGGATGTTGTGAGGTTCATCCACGAGGGCAGCTTACGGTGATCTGAACGGCAGCACCTGCGCGGCGGATGAATATGCCGATGCCAGCCGGGCGGCACCGGCGTTATTCTGTCGTGCGTTCCGTGATTGACCGAGGAGACTGAGAGATGGGAATTGGGTTGTTGATCTTTTCGATGATATGGGTCTTGTTGACTGGCACAGGTTGGGGGGCCTGGGTGGAGGTGAGCTCGCCGATTGCCGACCAGGTGCCG
>CAZJAD010000039.1:0-19692 GCA_964543855.1 uncultured Alphaproteobacteria bacterium | reverse complement strand
TAATTGCCCCAGGTCGTGCCGCCGTTCGTTGTCTTGTAGATACCACCGTATGACCCCCAGCGGTTCGTCGCGGCATAGACGATGTTCGGATTCGTCGGGTCAATGACAATCTTCTTGACCGCTCGGTACTGGCTGAGAGTCCAGCTAAGGCCCGTCGTGTTCCATGATGCACCGGCGTCGGTGGATTTGAGCACACCCACGCCGTAAACGGCATCCCAGTTGAAAGAGCCTTCGCCGGTACCGAGATAGACGATGTTGGGATTGGTCGGATGGATGGCGACCGCGCCCGCGGCCAGTGAGGGCAGGTTGTCGTCGAGCGCCGTCCAGCTCGTGCCGCCATCGGTGGTTTTCCATATTCCACCGGAAGCGGAGCCGACATACATGGTGCTCGGATTACTGGGTTGGATGGCAACGGCGAGGAGCCGTCCGGCAATATTCGTAGGGCCTATTTGCTGCCAAACGGGATCGTCGAGAGTCCCTCGCTCTCTTTCACCCTGTACCTTGGCCTGGCATTCCTGCCATCGAAGCCCAGCGGGAATCTCACCCGTGGGATAAGCACGCTGCCCCCAGAACCAGTTGAACCGCTGGTAAGGCTTCCACCCCATTCCTTTGCCGGGTGATTCGTTGGTGAACACGGTGCGGTACAGCGAGTCAACGCCCTGGAAACTCAGGGGCGTGTCGCGCTCCGCGGCTTGCAGGCCCGTGCATACCAGAGCAAGGCAAATCGCAAGACAAGCGAAACGAGAAGGAGAACAGGCCGGGTGTATCGAGAGGCTAAATCTCATCGTTTTCAGGCGTTTCAACATCGTCGTCAAAATCATCACATCTATCCCCCGCCCTTCTATTGGCAAGCTTCACGCCACGATTTTGTGTGTCTCCTTGGTTTAGTCTTGTCCTTCAATTACAATAAATTACACCACCCATCGTTTCTGCTTCCGGTTTGGGTTTCACCACCACCTGTTGACCGCGTTAGCTGGGAGGTTGACAACCGCCACAAAGGCAAAGTAGATCGTGGGTCCAATCCCGAGTTGACGGCAAGAAAAAGCCCCTTTGGGTCATCCCAAAGGGGCTTCGGTTTAGTCAGTTATGGTGAAGGGCGCAGAGAAACGACCGTGCTAATTCACTGCCGTGACATTGTAGAATCGTTTCTCGCTGGTGCCGATCACATCCTCCGCTGTGGTGTCGCTCGTCGAGGTCAAGAGGGACCATGTTCCGTCAAAGGGCAGCGGAGACCACATCACATTGTAGGAAGTGGCAGCCGACACCGGTTGCCACGCCAGACGCAGGCTGTCCTCATCGACCCATGCAACAAGCCCTTGCGGCGGCTGCAAAGGAAGGTCAGGCCCCGTCTTCACCAGCCAGAAATCTCCAGAGCCGGCCCCGAAGGTCCAGGTATACCCCCCAAGGATGTAGCCACCGTCTGTGGTCTGCTGAACGCTCTCGGCACGATCTTCACCGCTTCCCCCGAAGGTGAGGCTCCAAAGGCTGTCTCCATTTGCATCCGCCTTGATCAACCAGACATCATAAAAGCCGGCACCAAAGGACGTAGTATATCCCGTAACGATATATCCCCCATCGGTAGTCTGCTGAACGCTGTGGCCTGCATCTGCCAAGCCTCCCCCGAAGGTGCTGTACCACCGTGGGTATCCCCAATCATCGGTTTTGACCAGCCAGACATCGTTCACACCGGCGCCGTAGGACATCGTGTATCCGGCAATGATATATCCCCCGTCGCTGGTCCGCTGAATGCTCTTGGCAACATCACTACTGCTTCCTCCGAAGGTGCGGCTCCAAAGGCTATCTCCATTTGCATCCGCCTTGACCAGCCAGAAATCCCACCCTCCGGCGCCATAGGACCTGGTTGCTGCGGCAATTGCATATCCCGCATCGGTTGCCTGCTGAACGCTGTAGGCACGATCATCTGGGTCTCCTCCGAAGGTGCGACTCCAAAGGCTGTCTCCATTTGCATCCGTCTTGATCAACCAGACATCTTGGCTACCGGCGCCATAGGAACAAGTGTATCCCGCAATGATGTATCCCCCATCGGTGGTTTGCTGAACGCTGTAGCCACGATCATCATCGCTTCCCCCGAAAGTGCAACTCCAAAGGCTATCTCCATTTGCATCCGTCTTGATCAACCAGACATCGTTATCGCCTGCACCGTAGGAAGAAGTGTATCCCGTAAGGATATATCCCCCATCGCCGGTCTGCTGAACGCTGAAGGCAAGATCTGCATCGCTTCCCCCGAAGGTGCGGCTCCAAAGGCTGTCTCCATTTGCATCCGTCTTAATCAACCAGACATCGTTACTGCCGGCGCCGTAGGAAGCAGTTTCTCCCGCAATAATGTATCCCCCATCGGTGGTCTGCTGAACGCTGTAGCCACGATCCCAAGTGCTTCCCCCGAAGGTTCGACTCCACAGGCTGTCGGGCGGTTCAGTCTGGGCAAACATCACAATGGGCACCGTCAATACGAACAAGATGGTCAGGCCAGCGCGCATGGTCTCCCTCCTCGTTATAGCAATGATGGGTCTTTTGTGTTCTAAGTGCCGATTTCCTTGATATGACTCGGCTAATAAATCAAATAAGCTGTTTCCTCAACAAAAGTCAAGAGAAAAAGAGCTTTTTGCACAAAAAAAGGAACCGGATATCAACAATCCGGACCCAGATGAACGGCTGCGATTGCGTATAGCAGCCGTCGGCTGAAGGATGCCGTTTGCACAGAAGAATGAACCAGGTTGTGTGAAAGGGGCTATTGCACGTGTGTCGTGCTCTTCCAGGCGGGAAGAAAAGGAAGGTGGTAGATGTTGAAGACGGTGATGAGTCCCTGTAGAAGTGGTTGCCGTGGCCTCAGTAGCTCGCTCCAATCGATGTCCAAGCCGACGAGCCACTCACGCTTTCGCGATTTGAGACCGGAGGTGTTGCCAGACTGATATGACTTCCAGTAGTGGTAACCTTCGGTGTGATAGCCGAGCGCGAGACCCAGGAAATTCAAGGGACGCGGCAGGATCCGCTTGCCGCGAAGGACAAGCCAGTAGGTCATATCGTCGTAATTCTCAAAGAACCCCGCCTGCTGATCTCCCCCTTGAAGAGTCGTCGCATTTCGGAACTGATAGGTCAGTTTGAAATCGGTCAAGTCACGCACAATCGGCCAACGCAGGCGACTGTAAGCGAACAGCGCCCCGGCGGCATTCGAAATCACATCTTGCCGCGAGAAACCATACGGTGACATTCCATCGCCAATTTCCATGATAAGAAGGGCCAATTGCGCGTTCAGCATGCCGACGAGATTGGCCGTAGGCTCGGAAACACCCAGCTTCCTGTAGCCCCACGCGCTGAAGTTCGTGAGCTGATAAGCGGCCCACGCGTGACCGACTTTGTCCGCACCCAGCGAATGTTGGTCGCGGTCAAACCAGCCATCATTCTTGAAGTGGAATGCCTGCTGCTCTCCCTGCCAGAAGGCGAAATAGGAGACCGTCGCGATGGTCGCATTGACTCCGACCGTGAGCAGCACGGTGCGTGCGGTTGGCGACAGAAGAGGAGCCTTTGAGGCCCGTGGTTCCGGCACATCGGCAAGGCCACCGCTGGCCCCGGCCACCTGACAGACAAGCGCAAGAAAAATGAACCTTGTTCTCACATCTCCGAGCATTATGCCATAATATAGCGTCTCAGCCAAGCGATGTCAAGGAGATCGGATTCCCAGTCCATTATGCCAATCTCGACACGACGGCTTGTTAGTAGACCGAGCCGACAGGTGGTTGAGCGGGATTTGCGAGGATCCACTCAAAAAAGACTTGACAATGTGAGTTTTCCTGATTATATTACTTGGGAATGATTACTATTAGCAGATTATGACATCATGACTTCGACCATGTCTAAGCTCTTTGTTGACAATGATTTCAGGATGACGCGCCAGCGGAGGATCATCCTGGAAGAATTAGGCGCCAACCGGACTCACCCGACGGCCAGCGAGGTCTACGAACTTGTTCGACGGCGGTTGCCTCGCATAAGCTTGGGGACCGTCTACCGGAATCTGGAGCTGCTGAGCGAGCAAGGCTTGGTACGGAAGCTCGAATTGGGCAACAGTCAGCGGCGATTCGATGCTGTCACAGAGAATCACTATCACGTGCGCTGCGTCAAGTGTGGACGGATCGAGGACGCGCCGATTGAGCCGGTCATGACACTGGAGAATGCCGTTCGAGAGGCAAGTGACTACGAAATCATCGGACATCGGCTGGAATTTGTGGGGCTGTGCCCTGCGTGCAGAAAAGAGCAGAAGCAGACCTGATACCTCGCACGGTGAAGCCGATATCACCAACGATAAACTCACAGACTATCAGGGAGAGATTTGATGGGCAAGTTGAAAGGGACTCAGACGGAAAAGAACCTGCTGACGGCTTTCGCCGGTGAGTCACAGGCACGCAATCGTTACAATTACTTTGCGAGTCAGGCGAAGAAGGATGGGTTCGTGCAGATCGCGGCCATCTTCGAGGAAACCGCCAACCATGAGAAGGAACACGCCAAGAGGTTCTTCAAGCTTCTGGAGGGTGGCGAGGTGGAAGTCCGAGCAAGCTTCCCCGCGGGTATCATCGGCTCCACACTCGAGAACCTCAAAGCGGCAGCGGCAGGCGAACGACACGAACATTCGGAGATGTACCCGGGCTTTGCAAAAGTAGCGCGTGAAGAGGGTTTCGAGAAGATCGCCAAGCAATTCGAATCCATCGCGATTTCCGAAAAACAGCATGAGAAACGCTATAACGATCTTGCTGCCAATATCGAGGCTGGTCGGGTTTTCAAGCGCGAGAAAAAGGTGGTGTGGCGGTGCATCAACTGCGGCTATCTACACGAAGGCAAAGAGGCACCGAAAGCGTGTCCAGCCTGCGCACACCTGCAGCCATACTTCGAATTGCTCGGTGAGAATTGGTAACATCACGGCACCGCATTTCCCGAAGAACAAAATGCCGAAGGGCAGAGACAAATCCATCACAGGAGAATGAAGAATGAAGACATTTGGCTCTGTGAATGAAATCCTGGATTTTGCTATCACAAGAGAAGAAGAGGCCGCCGCATTCTATCGGGAGTTGGCCGGTCGGATGGAATGGCCTTGGATGTCCAAGACTTTCAAGGAATTTGCACGCGAGGAAGATGGGCACAAAGCGAAGCTGTTGGGGATCAAGGAGGGCAAGCTCGCGCTTCTGCCCGCTCGGAAAATCACGGACCTTAAGATCGGAGACTACCTCGCGGATGTTGAGGCCAGCGGTGACCTTGATTACCAGAATGCCCTTATTGTGGCGATGAAGAGGGAGAAGAAGTCGTTTAAACTCTACATGGACCTCGCTGATGTCACCGACGACGCCAATCTTCGATCGCTTTTCACGGTCCTTGCACAGGAAGAAGCGAAACACAAACTGCGGTTTGAACTCGAATACGACGAACATATTCTAACCGAGAATTGAACTGATCGCCAGCGCCGCCACCCTTCTGGCGCAATCGACGGTTCTGTCAATATCTGAATAGCGGCTCGAAGGCCGCAGGAGTGATATGTCATGAATGAACGAACCGGCATCGTCACTGCGAAAGGAAAGCCACTGACCTTGGTGGGGAAGGACATCAGGGTCGGCGACACCGCGCCGGACTTCGAAGTGCTCACGAACGATCTCGCGCCGTTCCAATTTTCCTCGCTGCGTGGCAAGAACTGTATCATCTCCTCCGTGCCATCTCTCGACACTTCGTTATGTGACACGGAGACGCGGCGGATCAATCAAGAGGCCAGCGGGCTCGATCCCGACATCGCGATATTGACCATCAGCATGGACCTGCCGTTCGCTCAGAAGCGCTGGTGTGGCGCAGCGGGGATAACGCGTGTTCAGACTCTGTCAGACCACCGAGACGCCTCGTTCGGGACCGCTTATGGCGTGCTTGTCAAGGAGTCGCGATTGCTGGCGAGAGCAGTCTTTGTGATTGACCGCGAAGGGACTATTCGGTACATCCAAATTGTCGAAGACACCTCACGCGAACCGGACTACGACGCACTCCTGGATGCTGTAGCACAGCTGAAGTGAGACTTCGGACATAACTCAGGACGCCAGCACACACAACGAACGCCTAACGGAGGTGACCATATGCAATCTACAAGCATGACTGTTCTTGCGTTCCTGCTTCTTGCCAGCGCAGGTCTGGCTGGCCCAGTGAGCGACAAAACAAGTGACTGCTTGAACTGCCACACGGTCGTGTCTCCGGGAATTGTTGCCGACTGGGAGAGAAGCCTTCATGCGAAGGTTACTCCAGATGATGCGCTGAAGAAGCCAGAGCTGGAGAGACGGGTCTCTGCCGACCGGATTCCAAGCGAGCTAACGGCGGTCGTCGTCGGTTGTGCCGAGTGCCACACGATGAGCGCTGAGAGACACAGCGACACCTTTGAGCACAGCGACTATGCCGTTCACACTATTGTAACTCCGGCCAACTGTGCCACCTGCCATCCCACCGAGACGACTCAGTACGAACAGAACATCATGTCTCACGCTTACGGCAACTTGAACAACAACCCGCTCTATCGTGACCTTGTCAACTCCGTGAACGGCACTCAGACCTTTGTGGATTTGAAGACATCCCTCGAACCACCCGACAAGGAGACCGACGCTGAATCGTGCTTCTTCTGCCACGGAACCGATATCCAGGTCAAGGATCGGGTGACGCGCGAAACGGACTTTGGCGAGATGGAGTTTCCCGTCCTTGCGGGCTGGCCGAATCAAGGTGTCGGACGCCTGAACCCCGACGGCACGAAAGGCGCATGCACGGCCTGTCACACCCGTCACGAGTTCTCGATTGAAATGGCCCGCAAGCCTTATACCTGCGCCGAGTGCCACAAAGGACCCGATGTTCCCGCGTACAAGGTCTACATGGTCAGCAAAATGGGAAACATTTATTCGTCGATGAGTGATCACTGGAGTTTTGACAATGTTCCGTGGGTCGTGGGAAGAGATTTCACCGCCCCGACCTGCGCCGCATGCCATGCCAGTCTGCTTGTCACGGACGACGGAGAGGTCGTGGCCGAAAGGACTCACCGGATGAATGATCGGATTTCCTGGAGGATTCTCGGCCTCATCTATGCCCATCCACACACGAAATCTCCGGATATGAGTCTGATAAAGAACAGAGCCGGCCTTCCTCTGCCGACCGAACTCAGCGGCGAGTTTGCCACTGAGTATTTGATTGATGAGAAGGAACAGGCCAAACGGCGGGAGTCAATGCAGAAGGTGTGTCTCGCGTGTCACAGCACCCAGTGGGTTGACGGGCACTATGCGCACTTCGACAACACCATTGGCACGACAAACGAGATGACTCTGACTGCTACCCAGATCTTGGCGACCGCATGGGAAAAAGGAGCGGCGCAGGGACTGCCACAGTCCGCGCCCATTTTCGATGAAGCCATCGAGAAGATGTGGGTCGAGCATTGGCTCTTCTTTGCGAACTCGATCCGCTATGCCTCGGCCATGGCCGGTGCCGATTACGGAGTTTTTGCTAACGGCCGCTGGTATCTGTCCAAGAACATCCAGGAAATGGTCGATTGGCTGGAGTTCAAGCTCGAAGGAACGCAAAAAAAGAAAAAGTAATATGTGTGGTCTCACCACACAAACCTTGGAACAAGGAGGTACGAGATGACCAAGAGACTTCAGGTTTATAAGTGCGAGATCTGTGGCGACATGGTGGAGGTGATTCACGAAGGTGCCGGAACACCTGTGTGCTGCGGAAAGCCGATGACACTGCAGATCGAAAACACGGTCGATGCTGCCAAGGAGAAACATGTTCCCGTCATAGAGAAAACCGATACCGGAATCAAGGTGAAGGTCGGGAGCGTGGCCCATCCTATGGAAGCAAAACACTATATCGAGTGGATCGAGATCATTGCAGACGGGAAATCCTATCGGCAGTTTCTCAGCCCCGGAGATGTTCCCGAGGCAACATTCGACATCAAGGCTGAGAACATCTCGGCACGAGAATACTGCAACATCCACGGACTGTGGAAAGGAGGAGCGAGCTGATGATTGGCAAGAAAATGCAGCAGGCTCTGAACGAGCAGATCAAGCACGAGTTGGAGTCGGCTTACATCTATTTGTCTATGGCCGCTTACTTCCATTCCGAGGGGCTCGACGGAATGGCGCACTGGATGCGTGTGCAGGCAAAAGAGGAAATGGCGCACGGGATGAAGTTCTTCGATCATATCCGAGAGCGAGACGGTGTGATTGAACTCCTCGCGCTGGCAAAGCCAAAGACAGAATGGTCTTCGCCCTTGGCCGTGTTTCAAGACGCATACAAGCATGAACAATTCGTCACGGCCAAGATCAACGCGCTTGTTGAGCTTGCCACGGAGGAAGCTGACTACCCAGCGAGCATCCTGCTGCAGTGGTTTGTCACCGAACAGGTGGAGGAAGAGGCATCCGCGTCGGCGGTCGTGCAGCAATTGGAGCGCATCGGCGACTCCGGCAACGGGCTGATTATGCTTGATCGCGAGCTCGGGAAGCGAAATGCCGAAGAAGAATCGAGCTAAGGACTCCGGTCCCTACCTGTGAGGCTCGTGAAGTGACAGAGCGGTACTGAACAACGGCGGGCGAAACGGCCTGCTGAATCGAATGGAGGAGACCGTGACGGTTGAGGAGGCGATCAAGACAGCCATCGACTTTGAGACGAAAGTCCGGGATACCTATATTGAGGCCATGAAGCACGCAGTCGACGAGGTAGGCAAGCGTGTGTTCAAGCTTCTTGCCTCGGAAGAGCAGCAACACCTCGATTACCTCGGAACCAGGCTCGACGAATGGCAGAAAACCGGGAAGATCACTGTTGAAGGCTTGGTGACTTCCATTCCATCGGAGAAAGTGATCAGAGATCAGGTGAGTAAGCTCAAGACTCATGTCGGGGAACCTGTTCGCGGTTCAGAGTTGAAGCAGCTGCAAAAGGCCCGCGAAGTGGAGACGGAAACGAGCAACTTCTACAAGAAGATGGTCGAGGAACTCTCGGACGAAGGGCAAGTGATGTTCGCTCGCTTCGTAGAAATCGAAGAGGGGCATCTGGCCCTTGTGCAAGCGGAGATTGACGCCGTATCGGGCTTGGGGTTCTGGTTTGACATAGCGGAGTTCGATCTTGAAGCCGGATAGGACGCCAGGCTTCATGTTCTGACAGTACCAGACAGGCAAACAGAGACAAAAGGAGCCGAATATCATGGATGCGGCCGTGAAGCGTATGACCGAGGGGCTGGCCAAAGCAATCAAGGCCGAAGTGGACGGCCACCATTTCTACATGATGGCAGCCCGCAGCACCAGCGATCCCAAAGGGAGGGAGATCTTCGAGACACTGGCAAAGGAGGAGCTCGATCATCAGCTCTTCCTCAAAGCGCAGTATAAAGCGCTGATGGAGACCGGCAAGCCGGATGCACGCGCCCGCCTCGGATCTCCAGCTGATTTGTCAGGCATGAGCCCGATTTTCTCCGAGCAAATCCAAGGGCGTGTTCACGAAGCTCATTATGAGATGAGTGCCTTGTCGATTGGTATCCAGCTCGAACTCACGGCGATGCAGTTTTACAAGGCAGAAGCGCAGGCCGTCTCCGATCCCACCGTACAATCCTTCTATGCTGAGCTGGCCGACTGGGAGGCAGGCCATTACCATGCACTATTGCGCCAGCAGGAGGCGCTCAAGCAGGATTACTGGTCCACGAGTGGCTTCTCACCGTTTTGACAGTCCCCCATTTGTCTGGAAGCTCCCTTAAAGGACTTTGCACGGCAAGAGTCACGTCGCTCAATTCCCCGGAGGACGGATTGCATGTCTGAGAATCCAATCGAAGATTTCAAACACGAACGGGAGGAATTGAATCGGATTGTGATGAAGTATGCTGGCACTACGACGAAGAGATTCTTCAATCTTGACGAACAGGCCTACGTGGCTGGCGCTTTGCCTCGGAAGACCAAGGAACTGATGGGTCTCGTTGCGTCATTCACACTGAGATGTGATGATTGCATTCTGTATCACCTCGTTCAGTGTCGTGAGCTTGGCGTGACGGATCAGGAACTTGAGGAGGCTCTTGCGATCGGCTTGGTCGTGGGTGGTTCAATTACGATTCCTCATCTGCGACGTGCCTTCAAAGTATGGGAGGAACTTGGGAGACAGAGAACTCCAAAGAAAAGAAAGAAAGCATAGGGACTCATGGATGCTGTCTTGCTCTCAAGAATTCAGTTCGCGCTGACGATTGGCTTTCATTACATCTTCCCGCCGCTCACGATTGGGCTCTCGTGGCTAATCGTGTGGATCATGACGAAGTACAAGAAGACCGGTGACATCTTGTACCGCAACATGGCGCGCTTCTGGATCAAAATCTTCGCCCTGAGTTTTGCCGTCGGTGTTGCCTCAGGCATCGTGATGGAGTTTCAATTCGGCACAAACTGGTCCGAGTATTCACGGTTCGTTGGCGACATATTCGGTGCTCCCCTCGCTGCCGAGGGCATTTTTGCGTTCTTTCTCGAGTCGAGTTTTCTGGCCGTGCTCATTCTGGGATGGAACCGTGTCTCCGTCAAGACCCATTGGTTCGCCTCGCTCATGGTCGCCGTGGGTGCGACTCTTTCGGCGTTCTGGATTATTGTGGCCAACTCGTGGCAACAGACCCCAGCCGGTTACCACATTGTGAATGGCCAGGCTCAATTGACGAACTTCTGGGCCGCTGTTTTCAATCCCTCGACCATCCCGCGCTACCTTCACACCGTCGACGGCGCGCTCATCACGGGCGCTCTGTTCATGCTCGGCATCAGCGCATGGTTTCTGCTTAAGGGCCGCCATACAGACTTCGCGAAGAAATCTCTGAAGATGAGCCTCGTCGTCGCCTTCGCTGCAGCCGTGGTCGAACTCGGGCTCGGTCACCTGCATGCGATTCAGGTGGCGTTCACACAACCCGAGAAACTTGCCGCCATCGAAGGCTGTTTTGAGACAGAAAGGCGCGCGCCGGCGCTCATATTCGGTATCCCCAGTCGTAAGGATGAGAGGATATATGCACCCGTCAGAGTTCCCGGACTGCTCAGCTTGCTGGCGTTCGGAGATCTCAATGCCGAGGTAAAGGGCCTCAAGGCATTTCCCAAGGAGGATTGGCCACCACTGGCGCTCACCTTCTTCCCGTTCCATCTGATGGTTGCTCTCGGAATGTATTTCATCGCGCTGACCGCGTTCGGCATATTCCTGCTCTGGAGAAAGAGGCTGTTCGAAAACCGTCTATTTTTGAAGCTCGCCCTGTGGTCGATCCCGCTGCCATTTATTGCGAACGAGCTCGGCTGGATTTCGGCTGAGGTCGGTCGTCAGCCCTGGGTCGTCTACCATGTGCTCAGGACGCGGGATGCAATTTCCACGAGTGTTCCGGTTGAACAGCTTGTCTTCTCCCTCATCATGTTCGCGCTAATCTACATTCTGCTTTTTGCCGTCTGGCTCTTTCTGATTCGGCGCGAGATTCGACATGGTCCGGAGGAAGCGAATCCCTCAGCTGGGAAGGAGGTGCCTGCATGAGCGCGTTGCAAGTGATATGGTTCTTCCTGATCGGCGGCCTTCTGACTGTCTATGCCATCCTGGACGGCTATGATCTCGGAATCGGATTCTGGCACCTTTTCACAAAGAAGGATGAAGACCGCCGGGCTTTGCTCAATGCCATCGGCCCCGTGTGGGATGGCAATGAGGTATGGCTAATTACTGGAGGAGGAGCGATTTTCGCGGCATTCCCTCATGTCTACGCGACGGTCTTCAGCGGCCTCTACTTGCCGTTGATGCTGGTACTCTTCGCCTTGATCTTCCGTGCGGTTTCGATTGAGTTTCGAAGCAAGAGCCCCTCGGCACATTGGCGCAACACTTGGGATACCGCTTTCGCCATTGGGAGCATCCTCCCCGCTCTTCTCTTCGGTGTTGCCGTTGGGAACATCTTGCACGGGCTTCCGCTCGACAACTCGAAGAATTTCGCCGGAGCTTTTTCTGATCTGCTCAATCCCTACGCCCTCCTCATCGGCCTGGTCGGTTTCGCTGCGCTGGTAACTCACGGAGCAGTCTTTGCCACCTTGAAGTTCGAAGGCGATCTTGCCCGGCGGGCAAAGAAGTGGGCCAGCCGAGGATTGTACTTTTATGTGGTGCTCTTCATACTGGCAAGTGTTGTGACGGCGCTCAGTCAACCACAGCTTCTGGGCAACTTCATGGCGATACCCGTGCTCTGGGCCTTCCCACTTCTGGTGCTTGCCATGATTGCAATGCTTGCGATCTCTAACCGGAAGGAGAAAACGAGACAAGCCTTTGTGGCATCGTCACTCTCAATCGTGGGTTTGTGCGGCACGGCAGCCGCATCGATTTTTCCGACCCTCGTGCCCGCACTCGGCAAGCCGGAGTGGAGTCTGACAATTGCCAATGCTTCGTCGTCCCAACTCACGCTCACAACGATGCTTGTCCTCGCGCTCATCGGTATGCCTATCGTAATCGGCTACACCATCTGGATTCACCGCACATTTGGTGGCAAAGTGAAGATGGAAGCAGACCTCCATTATTAGAGAATACCATGAATTCTGATCTGAACCTCGAAGCTCTCTGGAATCTGAGTTATGGCCTCTATGTCGTCACTTCGCACCATGAAGGCAAGTACAATGGCCAGATTGCCAATACGGTTTTTCAGGTAACATCGGAACCTCCGCGGATCGCTGTCAGCATCAGCAAAGATAATTTCACTCACGGGTATATTGCGAACAGTGGCGTTTTTGCCGTCTCGGTTCTGGATCAATCGACGCCGATGACATTCATCGGAATCTTCGGATTCAGATCCGGCAAGGATACGGACAAACTGTCCCAAGTCTCCTTCAAGAAAGGCAATCTCGGTTGCCCTCTTGTCACAGAAAACGCCCTTTCCATTCTCGAGGCAAAGGTCATCAGCCAGGTTGATGTGGGCACTCACACCGTCTTCATCGCGGATGTTGTTTACGCGGAGGTCCTGAAGCAAGGTAATCCGCTCACCTACGCCGACTATTATCAGATCAAGAAAGGCAAGACTCCTAAGAATGCGCCGACCTATCGGAAACCCACTGAAGCCGGCCACGAAGAAAGGCGAGAAGGAGCCATGAAATCGTACCGATGCACCGTCTGCGGGTATATTTACAATCCAGAGGCCGGAGACCCGGACCACGGCATTGATCCGGGAACGCCGTTTGAGAGCCTGCCTGACACCTGGACCTGCCCGGTCTGCGGCTCCCCAAAGAGCAAGTTTGTGCCGCAAGAATAGACATGTACCTGACGGTTGCGCGCGCCGAGAATTGACAATGACGGCGGATTTTTGTAAAATGACAGGTTGTTACAGGGGTCCGCCACCGTAGCTCAGTTGGTAGAGCAGCTGATTCGTAATTAGCAGGTCGTCGGTTCGAATCCGACCGGTGGCTCACGAAAAATCAACATCTTACCCTGGAGGTTTGATGGACATCTTTGACTATGCAATGCAAATGGAAAAGGACGGTGAAGCATATTACCGCGAGCTGGCGGAGAAATGCGGCGACAAGGGCTTGGCCAAAATCCTCACGATGCTCGCTGACGAAGAGGTCCGGCACTACGACATCTTCCGCCGAATGAAGACGGGACCAGTGGAGGTTCCGGAAACGCCAATCCTCGCGAATGTGAGGAATGTTTTCGAAGAAATGATGGTGAGCGGGGATCCGTTCAATTTCGATGCTGGTCAGGTGGATTTCTACCGCGAAGCTCAGACAATTGAGAAGAAGACTGAGGACTTCTATCGAGAGAAAGCGGAGGAAGTCAAGAACGAGGATCAGAAGGCGGCTCTACTCAAGATTGCCGATGAAGAAAGGAAGCACTTCCTTATTCTCGACGGGATCATTGACTTTCTTCGTCGCCCCGAGACCTGGCTCGAAGATGCGGAATGGAGTAACATCGGAAGAGAATACTAAGTCAGCCGCAGAATGCCGCTGACCGGGCGGTCTGCTGCTATTTGCCCATTGAGTGCCAAAGTGCCCGTGGTGGTTGGAATACCGCTACGGGCACTTTGTTTGATCCGTGCTGGAGCAGCTCTCCATTGTTTTCGATAGCTCAGGTGAGTGCGATCATGAGTCGCCTGAGATCCTCGATACCGAACGGTTTTTCCAAAAGTCCATCCGGAGGATGGGCACTGGACCTCAGCGCCTCAAGATAAGCGGGATATCCCGTTATGAGGATCACTTTGGCGCCTGCATTGTGTTTCTTGACAATCGATAGCAGCTGCAGGCCGTTCATTCGAGGCATGTGAATATCCGAGACGATCAAGTCGGGTTGGGTCTGTTGATAGACTCTCCAACCTTCGTCTCCATCTTTGGCTTCCAGGGTTTCAAGACCAAAATAGTCATTGACACGTCTCAGCAATTCACGGGTGACCTCATCATCATCCACGACCAGGACTCTCAATTTTCCCCCATCATGCCGCCTATGTCGATTCTTTGAGATCGATCATTTCCACGGATAGATCGTGCGCCACAGGATGGTGTATCAGAATCGGCTTGTAGAGCTCCCTCAGCTTCTCTACAACGGCGGCGATTCGCTTGGACATTTTCAAGATTTCTGTGGCGAGTGCGTCCAGTTTCAAAATATCCCCCGATATCAAGTCATTTGGCAGGTCTTTCAGAATCATGATGAGCAGCTCTGCGTTTCCCATAATGCCCGCGAGGGGATTGTTGATTTCATGCTGAAGGGTAACAGCCGTCTGCTGAATCCCTTCCAGCCTCTTGGATTCTGTGAGTTGCTGCTCCAGATTGAGCACTCGCTCCCCGGCCCGAATGCGCGCCAAGAGTTCATTCCGGTCGAAAGGTTTTGTCACGAAGTCATCTGCTCCCGCCTCCATGCCCACGACGATGTCCTCTTTTTGATCCCTCACGGTCAGGAGGATAATATGGACCAGTCGATTTCGGTACTGGCTGCGAATCTTCCGACACAGCTCGATGCCATCCATTCGTGGCATCATCCAGTCCGTGATAAGAAAATGGATATCTTGCTTGTGAAAAGCCTCCCATGCTTCCTGTCCATCGGAGGCGGTGATAACTTCGTGGCCCCATCGGTCCAAGGTTTTGGCCAAGAGTTTTCGAGAAACCAGGTCATCTTCAGCGACAAGAACCTTCATCCCTTCCCCCACTTTCTGTTCTGTTATGGATTTCAGATCTTTTCAGCGAATTGACGCAAGCGCTCCACCTCAAGAGCCAATTCCACCAGCGCGCTCTCGGCGCTCTCAAGTTGAGCCTGGCGACCCATCATCTCAAGGCGATCGGCAAGGCGGCGCAGGGGTTCAGCGCCCAGATTGGCTGCAGCACCTTTCATGCTGTGCACCTCGCTTAGCAGGACATCGACAGCCTGTTCAGTAATCGCCTTTCGGACCGTGTCCAATTGAGCAGGAATGTAACCCAGGAATTCCCGAATCATTTCCTTCAGGAATTCACGATCATCGCCAAAGCGATCCAAGGCAGCAACAAGATCGATCGGCGGTGGTTCGGGTAAATCCGGAGGCGTGGCTGCCGATTCGGCTGTCACAGCCGCGCCTTCCTTTCCCATGGTGAGGAACCTCTCAATCGTGTTGATGAGTTCTTTGGCATTGATCGGCTTCGAAATATAACCATCCATCCCCGCCTCGAGACACTTCTCTCGATCGCCTTTCATGGCGTAAGCGGTCATCGCGACAACCGGGAGGGTCTGCCACCGCGGATTCTGACGGATACGGCGAGTCGCGTCGAAACCACTCAGATTTGGCATCTGAATATCCATGAGAACCAAATCATATTGTGTCTTCTCCAGTGCTGCTATGGCAAGCAGACCATCGGCCACGACATCGACCTTGTAGCCCGCCTTTTCAAGAATCTTGACGCCCACTTGCTGATTGACAGGATTGTCCTCGGCCAACAGAAGTCGAGCCGGGGTCACGCGATGTGCTGTCAGCGAACTGACGGTAATGAGCGGTCTTTCCTTTGAGGATGTGTCGCCAAAGCCGCCCGCCAGAATCGTGGCAATTGCCTCCCGGAGCTGGGATTGCCTGACGGGTTTCGTCAGGTACGCTGCACAGCCGATCTCGCGGCAACGGGCAACATCTCCACGCACTCCAAAGGAGGTCAGTACGATAATCTCCACATCAGAGAGCTTGGGATCAGCCTTGATCTTCTCAGCCGTCTCGAAACCATCCATCCCGGGCATCTGAGTGTCGAGAAGAACGATGCGCACGCGATCATCGCTCTCTGCGGCATCGCGCAACGCTTGTATCGCGGCTGGACCCGAAGCCACTTCAATGGGTCGGCAACCCCACGCTGTAAGGGTTTTGACCAGGAATCTTCGATTCGTGGCATTGTCGTCCACGACTAAAATATGCGTGCCCTCAATGGAAACATGAGTTGTGCCGTTCTCCGGGGGAAGCTCGGTACACAAGTCGAAAACAGCCGTGAACTGGAAGATCGAACCTTTGCCAACCTCGCTTTCCACCCAGATTCGACCGCCCATCACCTCGACAAGTTGCTTGGAAATCGACAAACCTAATCCGGTTCCGCCATATTTTCTGGTGGTCGAGCTATCTGACTGGGTGAAAGGCTCAAAGATGGATGCAACCTGCTCACCGGCAATTCCGATCCCCGTATCCTGGACTGCAAAGCTCAGAACAGCTTTCCCATTCTGCCTTTCCTTCAAGTTCACGACAAGGTTGACCTCGCCTTTCTCGGTAAATTTGATTGCATTGGTAACCAAATTGACGAGGACTTGCTGCAATCGCAGAGGATCACCCTTCAACCAGCGAGGAGTATTCGCTTCGACATGCAGATGAAGCGGGATGTTCTTCTGTGCCGCGCGTGCCACCAGCATGTCTCCGACATCCTCCACAAAAGAGACCACGTCAAAATCGATCGCCTCCAGTTCGAGTCTTCCGGCTTCGATTTTGGAGAAATCCAGAATATCGTTGATGATATTCAGAAGAGCATGAGCAGAGCTCTTAACCGTGGTGATATACTCGCGCTGTTCATCGTCGAGCTCGGTATCCAGGGCCAGATCAGCCATCCCGATGATCCCGTTCATCGGCGTTCGGATTTCATGACTCATATTCGCCAAGAATTCGCCCTTCGCTTTGTTGGCGGCTTCAGCTTCTTCCTTGGCCTCGATCAACTCCTTCTCAGCGCGTTTGCGTTCCGTAATATCAATTACAATTCCTCTCAGCCCGACCGGCTTGTCCTCACGGATAATAGGACTGGTGTAGACGAGAATGGGGAATGTTCTCCCATCCTTCCTAAGTGCCGTGTATTCAACGCCCCCGATTTTCTCTCCATTCAGAATCCTCCCGATATTTTCCCTGACTCGATCACGGTCCTCGGGAATCTCCAGTTGATCAGCCTTCAATAGCGTCTCGAAATCTTCCCGAGCATAACCGGTCGTTTCGAGCGCGTGGCGATTAACGAATTTGAAATTGCCTTCAAGATCAACTTCAAAGACAGTCTGTGGCAGTAAATCAGCCGTTTGTCGAAATCGCTCTTCACTTTCTCGTAGTGCCTCTTCGGCCTTTTTGCGTTCCGTAATGTCTCGAAAGATGCCACGCGTGGCAACGAGTTTGCCCTCCTTGATAACGGCTTGGGCGTCTCCCTCCACGGTGATTTCAGCCCCATCTTTCGAGATGAACGTGGTTTGGACATTATCTGCGATTTCGCCCCTACTCACTCTTTGAAACATGTCCCTGCATCGTGCAATATGATCGGGCGACACGATGTCAAACAGAGTCAGTTGAGCGATTTCTTCTTCCGAGTATCCGAGAATCTCTCGCCACCGACGATTCACATAAACAAATTTCCCGTCGGCATCTACACTCTGAATCAAGTCACTGGCGTTCTCAAATATGTCCCGATACCGCCACTCGCTTTCCCGCAGTGCCTCTTCGACCTCCCTGCGCTCGGTGATGTCTCTGAAATGACCCAAGAAGTAGGTTCTGTCACCGAGTTTCAGCAAGCTGGAGCTAATATCAGCATAGAAAATACTGCCATTCTTTCTCCTCACTGGGATGTCTCTTACCGTGCCAGTTGGGTGCTTGAATTGCTTCTCAAACTGATCCAGAACATGCGAAAGATTTTTCTCGGGGTGAATATCCGCGACACTGAGGGTCTTGAGTTCATCCTCACTGTAGCCCAACATTTCACACATAGCCCGATTACCAGAATGAAATGTCTTGGCTTCCGGGTCTGTCACAAGGATCCCGTCGATCGCACTGTCATAAATGGCCCGAAATCTCTCTTCGCTCGCTCGGAGAGCATCCTCGGCGCGCTTGCGTTCGGTGATATCTTGATTCACGCCATAAGTTTTAACCGTTCTGCCGTCACTGTCCTTCACGATCTGAAAGCGCACCGCAATGTGCCCGATCTCTCCATCGGCATAGACCATTCGGTGTTCGAGTTGCCGGCTGAAGTTGGGATCCGTGGCTTCAATGGCCTTCCGGACTTCGCCGGCCACGACCGATGCATCTTCAGGATGCACGAACTGCTGAGCATAGCGGGCAGACGACATGGTGTAGCCGCCCATTTCTTCAGCCGTGGTTCGAAACAGCCTGTAGAATTCATCAGTGAATATGAACAAGTCCTCGCCGACATCGTATTCCCAATTTCCGAGCTTGGCAATTCGCAGGGCGTTCAACAGATGCACGTTAACTCTCAGTATTGCTTCTTGTGCCTCTTTGCGCTCGGTAACGTCTCTGAAAATCCCTATCAGATAGGATTTCTCGCCAAATCGGACCGGAGAGGAGCTGATGTCGGTGTAGAAAACGCTGCCGTCCTTTCTTTTGACCGGGATATCTTTGGCTATGTTAATCTCTCTCCTTGACTGCTTTCCAAATTGATCCAGAACATAAGGGAGGTCTTTCTCAGGATGGATATCCATCACACTAAGTGTTTGAAGCTCTTCTGCACTGTACCCCAGCCATTCGCAGATTGTTTCGTTGCCCACATGAAAGGTTTTGGTGGCCAAATCGGCCAGGAGTATCCCATCGATTGCATTGTCAAAAATCGCCCGAAACCGTTCTTCAGACTCTCGAAGCGCATCGTCGGCCCGCTTGTGCTCCGTTACATCCCTGAAGATGCCAAAACTTCCCTCGAAATTGCCTTCTTTGTCATGCCATGGCTTCCCCGTGATAACCAAGTGCCGCTTCTCACCATCGGGACGGACAATCTCGATTTCGTACGAGCTTTTTTCCCCGCCTTTGCGTTTCTCAGTCTCCTTTCGAACGATTTCAAAGGTTTCTGGGCTCATGAACTCCTGAAGGCTTCGCCCCACAAGCTGTCCCGACGGCACACCGAAAACTTCCTCTGCGGCTGCATTCACAAAAGTCAACCGATCGCTCGCGTCCGCAACAACGATGCCTTCTCCTAGTTGTTCAACCAAGAAGCGGTATCTCTCCTGACTTTCCTCAAGCGCCAATTCAGCGTGTTTTCGTTCAATAGTTCTTCCCAGACGTTGTGCGATAGCATCGATGAGATTGCGCTCTTCACGGAGAAAAGGTCCTTCATCGCTCTGTGGTCTTTCCTCCAAATAGAACACTTCCAAAGCACCTACCGGCACATGATGAACAACGATGTCACAGGATTGCCCCCAAATGGTCTCGCGAAAATTCTCCGTCTGGAACTCCGGTCCGTCCATCGTGATTCGAGCGCACGCGAGCTCAGGGTA
>CAZJAD010000038.1:0-20274 GCA_964543855.1 uncultured Alphaproteobacteria bacterium | reverse complement strand
CACCGCCAAGATACAAACCTTCACTCCGGTTCTCCCAAGCCTCCCCACCGTCTGTGGAGCGAAAAACACCCGATACGTCGCAAGCGGCCCATAACGTTTCAGGATGCTGCGGATCAAAGGCAAGGTCATTCACACGGTAATGTCGAAAACCCACGGTGTCCCAAGTCAGGCCATGGTCAGTCGTCTTGAAAATCCCTCCCTCTCGCGTCGTGTCATAAAAGACATCGTATGCTGACGCAAAGAGGGTATTGGGGTCATTCGGATGGACGACAATATCGGTCATCCTTTCCGGATAGAGCCCGACATAGGTCCATTCGTTCTCACCGGCACTTGTTAGAGACTGGAGCGCGAGAAGTAGAGCAAAAGTTGCGATACCTGTGTGGGACATGATCCAATGCCTCTGAAATGAGAATCAGGCAATGGGCTTACGGTGACGGGGGATCATGCAAGGAGAGGAATTGACGAGCGTCAGCCCGCGGCTTTTTTGCGGGGCGGCCGCGCAGAGGAAACCGCTTGTCCAGCCAGACCTCCGCTTCGTGGTAGCCCGGCAATCCCTTTTCGGCGCGTTTGAATTCGGGAGGATGCACGCGCTGACGCCCGTCCGTTCCCTCGGTAATTCCGAAGTGGAGGTGCAGCATTTCATGAAAAAGCGTGCTGGCGATGACAGTATCGGGGATTCGCGCGTCATCCAGCGCCCGGTTGATCGTGATAACCCGCTTCTCGAAATCGCAAACGCCGAGGACGACCCGCCAGCGATTTCGCGACCATCGCAGCACGGGGCGAGCAAGCTTGTTCCACAGATACCGCTCGTTCAGGATACGGAAGAAGACCTCGAGGTCGTAGACCTGCCCCTGCGGCCCATCCCTTGAGCCGCGTCGTCGCGCTCGATCTTCCGGCACAGCCGCGTCGGGTGATTCAGTGAAAAGCTCAAGCTGGTCTATGGAGCGGTGCATCATGGTCCAATCTCGAACCGGATTCTAAAGCATCTGCCATATAATTGCTGCGGCGACATGCTAAGTCAGGTGACTTGGAAAACTATCCTAACGATAGGTAGGATCGACCCATGGAAAAATACGAAATCACGGCCACAAAGGCAACCTTTTCCCGCGTTCCCACCGCGGATGAAACATCCCGATCTCTCCGCTCAGACCGGATTGCCCTGAATGTAAGGCCTGCCGGTGCAAGCGGCTGGGTGGTAATCTGACATAGCTTGGTGGAACGGAGGCACAAGTTTTGCTGTCATTGTCCACGGATAAGACCGGGAGAATACGATGGCAGACAATCTGATCCAGAGCGGCCTCATAAACTCAGCACAGGGCACGCTCGCCCTGAAGAAAGGGCTGGATGCGTGGGCAGCGCGCCAGCGTGCCCATGCGCAAAATGTTGCGAACGCCGAGACCCCGGGCTACAAGCGGATCGTCGTAGACTTCGAGTCGAAGCTGCGCGAGGCGCTGCGCACCAACGAACAGAACATCGTGCGCACCCACCCGCGTCATCTTCCATCTTCGAGTTCCGAACTTGAGAACATGCGGGTACAGATTCGCCGCGAGCCCATTGATCCGGACGGCAGTGGCATTAGTGGAGTCGACATCGACAAGGAAATGGCCGAGATGGCCGAGACACAGTTGCGCTACATCACCGCCGTGGAACTTCTGAAGCGAAGATACGAGGTAATCAAAGGGGCTATCCGCGGTTCCGGACTGTAGACGAAACTGAGACCTGATACGACCAGAATCAAACCTTACTGGAAACACCTCTATGGAACAAGGTGATATCCCCATGCGGGCTGTCGCAAGCGAGTCCGAGAACACGGAAGCCCGGCTCATCGAGGAACTGGAGGCTCTGCACCGAAGACTGTCAGAACTTCAGACATCCGAGACCGAGCGACAGCGGGCAGAGGAGGAGCTGCGAGCCAGCGAGAAGAAATACCGTCAACTGGTCGAGACTCTCAACGAAGGCATTTGGGCGGTTGACAAGGACGCTCGCACCACCTTTGTCAATCCGCGCATGGCCCAGATGCTGGGCTACAGCGTGGACGAAATGCTCGGCAAACATCTTTTTGCATTCATGGATGATGATGGTCTGGAGATTTGCAGGGACAATCTTCTGTGCAGAAAACAAGGGAAGAGAGACCGGCAAGATTTCGAGTTTCTTCGGAAGGACGGCTCCCGAATCTATGCGCGGATGAAGACAACACCGATTACGGATGCTGACGGCAACTACGCCGGAGCTCTGGCGGCTGTGATTGACATTACGGAGCGCGAGCAGATGCTCGAAGAATTCCGGAAATTCAAGACGATTTTTGACCGAGCCCCTTACGGCTGCGCCCTCGCCGATCTTGACGGCAATGCAATGTATGTCAACCAGTCCTTCGCACGCATGCTGGGTTATGCTCCCGAGGAACTCATGGACGAAAGCTTGTGGACGCTCCTCTCTGACCAGCAGGCAAGCGATGTCGAGAGACTGTATCGACAGGTTCTGGACGGCGAGAGCATCGCGGCAGAGGAACTGTGGTTTACGAGGAAAGACGGCTCCCGGCTTCCCACTCTTGTGACGGGGATAGTTGTCAGGGATGAAGGAGACAACTCTCCGTTTCTGGCAGTGACCGCCATTGATATCACTTACCACAAGCAGGCCGAGCATGAGCTGAGAGAATCCCAGGCACGTGTCCGGGATATTGCTCTGAGCACTTCGGATTGGTTTTGGGAAGTGAACACTCAAGGGGTCTACACATTCTGCTCGGAGAAGATCGAGACTGTCTTGGGATACACGCCTGAAGAGATCATCGGCAAGACCCCGTTCGACCTGATGCGACCTGAGGAAAAGGAAAGAGTCCGTCGGCAGTTCGAAGAGATCGCGACGTGCAGAGCAGCCATCGTCGATCTCGAGAATTGGAATCTGCACAAAGACGGCCACGAGGTCTGTCTCCTGACGAATGGAATCCCTATCTTCGACGCTCATGGCAATTTTGCAGGATATCGCGGAGCGGACAAGGATATCACTGAACACAAGCGCGCAGACAAGGAACTTGAGAATTCGCTCTCTCTCCTTCGCTCAACACTCGAGTCCACCACCGATGGCATTCTCGTCGTTGATGCGGAAGGAAAGGTGAGCAGCTACAATCGGAAGTTCGCAGAGATGTGGCGCATCCCAGACTCTCTTATGTCATCACGGGATGACAAACAGCTCCTCGCGTTCGTCTTGGATCAGTTGACAGATCCCGAGACATTTCTGACCAAAGTGAAGGATCTGTACTCCCAGTCGGAGGCCGAGAGCTACGACATTCTGGATTTCAAAGATGGGCGGGTCTTCGAACGCTACTCGATGCCACAACGAATCGCAGGTGAAAGTGCTGGCAGGGTCTGGAGCTTTCGCGATATCACTGATCGGCGGCGCGCGGAGCGGAGCCAGTCGGTATTGAATAACATCGCTGCAGCCGTAAATACGGCCGACGATTTGGATGATCTGTTCAAGATGATCGATAAGGAACTCGGCACGATTGTCGACACGACGAATTTTTACATTGCGCTTTATGACAAAGAAAACGACATGATTGCCTTGCCGTATTTCACGGATGAAAAGGACAGTTTCACCTCGTTTCCGGCGGGAAAATCACTGACCTCCTATGTAATAGAGAGAGATGAGCCGCTCCTCGCTACTGAAGAAGTCGTGAATGAACTCGCGGAAGCTGGAGAAGCGGAGACCGTTGGAACGCCCTCGAAGGTTTGGCTTGGGGTTCCTCTGAGAACCGGAAAAGAAGTTATCGGCGCAGTCGTTCTTCAAAGCTACACGGACGCTGCCGCGTATAATGAAAGAGATTTGGAAGTCCTGCAGTTTGCTTCCGGGCAGATTGCCATCGCCATCCAACGCAAACAGGCGGAGGAGGCACTTCGAGAGTCCGAGGCTCAATATCGTTCACTGATCGAGAATTCGAATGATGCCATCTACCTGCTTGCCAACAAGAAATTCCAAATCATCAATCGAAGGTTCTCGGAGCTGTTTCAAGTCACGCCCGAAGAAGTGCGAGCACCGGATTTCAACTTCATGCAGATGGTGGCACCACACAGTCGGCCCTTGGTCGAGGAGCGGTCTCGGATGGCCGACCGCGGCGAGGAGCCACCTGCTCGATACGAATTTACCGCCCTGAGAAAGGACGGCAAAGAGATCGAGTTAGAGGCGTCGGTATCCCGGATCCGCTATCGAGGAGGACGGGCGACACAGGGTATCCTGCGCGACATCACAGATAGGAAGAAACTGGAGACTCAACTGCGACAGGCGCAGAAGATGGAGGCCATTGGCACACTGGCCGGAGGCATCGCCCACGACTTCAATAATATCCTCATGGCCATGCTCGGTTACACCGATATGGCAAGGTACCAGATACCTGACGAAGGTCCAGCTCGGGCGAATCTGGATGAGGTTCTCAAGGCAGGGAGGCGTGCCAAGGATCTCGTGTTGCAGATTCTCGCGTTCAGCCGTCAAGTGGAACAGGAGCGGAAGCCTATTGAGATTCATCCGATCATCAAAGAGACACTCAAATTGCTCCGGGCATCGCTGCCCACGACGATCGATATCCACCCGAACATCGATGTGGACTGCGGGACCATCCTCGCCGACCCCACTCAGATACACCAGGTGCTGATGAACCTCTGCAGCAATGCCTACCACGCTATGCGCGACAAGGGCGGGGTCCTCGGAGTGACTCTGGACGCTGTTGAAGTGGATGCCGAGTTTGCGCGGACACAGCCCAACCTGGATGAAGGAGCTTATGTTCGACTCACCGTCAGCGACACCGGTTGCGGCATGGATCGAGCGACCGTGGAGCGCATCTTCGATCCATTCTTCACAACCAAAGCCCCGGGTGAAGGCACTGGTATGGGTTTGGCGACCGTTCACGGAATTGTGACGAGTTACGGTGGGGCCGTCACCGTATACAGCGAGCGGGAGAGAGGATCGATCTTTCGAGTCTATCTGCCCCGCGTAGAGAGCCACGCGCCGGCGGAACCCTCGGAGGTCGAACCCGTGCCGAGGGGCACCGAGTGCATTCTTTTCGTTGACGATGAAGACCAGCTCGCACGCATCGGACAACAGATGCTGGAACGTCTGGGCTACACCGTGGCGACACGGACTAGCAGTGCCGAGGCGCTGGAAGCGTTTCGTGCCAAGCCAGACAAGTACGACCTCGTGATTACGGATCAGACAATGCCCAACATGACGGGTGTGGAGTTGGCAAAAGAACTGATGCGTATCCGCCCTAACATTCCAATAATCCTTGTCAGCGGTTTCAGTGAAGCGGTTACACCCGAGAGAGCCAAGCACATCGGCATCCGCGAGTACATCATGAAACCAATCATCACACATGAGCTTGGCAGAGCCGTCCGGAAAGTGCTGGATGAAAACGGAGGGAAGTCATAGACGAAGGCACACGCGTCAGCGCCGATGATTCGCCGATTTGAATAGAGCTGTAGCGCACCGAGCCACACGTCAGGACTCGAGGCCTCCATGAAGACGCTTGCCTTTGTGGGGGCATTTTTGTATTTTGGAATGCCATGTCAACGCATGAGTCAAAAGTGAAAATTCTGTTCCTATGCACGGGAAACTCGATTCGCAGTCAGATCGCAGAAGCCTGGGCGCGACACCTCAAGCCCGATGAAATCGATGCCCACTCGGCGGGAATCGCACCCTGCGGCCTGAATTCCTATGCGGTGGAAGTCATGGAGGAGATCGGCATCGATATCTCGGACCAGGAGTCGAAACATGTGGACAGTCTCCAACACATGGATTTCGACTGTGTTATCACTCTCTGCTCGTACGCACACGACCGTTGCCCCATCTTCCCCGGCAAGACGAAGGTGATCCATGTCGAGTTTGATGATCCGATAATGCTCTCTCAGGACGATGATATGACAGACGAGATTCTCTCCCGCTTCCGGCGCGTCCGTGATGAAATCAAGGCCTTTGTGAAGGAGCTACCGGCGGCTTTGCTGGAGCTCTCGGGATCTTAACCACGACAATACGCACAGGAATTCACTCGATAGTGAAGAACACAGGAACCACGCTGACTGCCATCAAAGACAATGGCGCTGCGACATGGAGAATGCAAACGATCCCGCGTTACCTCGTTGCAGCGGCTTCATGGATTTGATATGCCAGTGACCGGACTACATTTCCTTCTGACGACGCGGTGCATTTACGAATGCGACCATTGTTTTGTCTTCGGAGGGCCGCAGCGTACGGAGGTCTTTTCGCTCGCAAAGCTCAAGGACGTGCTCGCCCAAGCCAAAGAAGTTCCCTCGATAGACTCGATATTCTTCGAGGGGGGCGAACCGATACTCTACTACGCGGTGCTTCGTGCCAGTATCGAGCATGCGAAAGACCTCGGCTTCGAGTGCGGCATGGTCACCAATGGCTACTGGGCAACTTCGCCGGAGGACGCTGAACTCACGCTGAAACCACTCGCACAAGCCGGGCTGTCGATTGTCCAGGTCTCCTGCGATGAGCTTCATGGCGACGAAGGGTCGCAGAAACTCGCGAAGACGGCTTGTGAGGCCGCGGCATCGTTGGGTTGCGACGCGAGCTTGATTTCTTGCCAACTGCCTGGCGACATAACAGATGAAGAAGCGGAAATTCGTTTCCGGGGTCGAGCGGCGACAAACCTGATTGAGGAATTTCCGCGCAAAGCGGCCAAGCTCTTCGACAGTTGCCCCTATGAGGAGCTGCGCGAGCCGGAGCGCGTGCATGTCGACCCGCTGGGATTCGTCCACATTTGCCAGGGGCTCGTCATCGGCAATCTGTTCGAGACAAGACTGTCACAGCTCATCCGCGACTACAAACCGGAGCGACACCCGGTCGTTGGCCGATTGCTTGAAGGTGGCCCAATGAAGTTGGCCGAGGATTTCGGTGTGGACACCAGTTCAGGTTTTGTGGATGCCTGCCACCTGTGTTTCGTGGCGCGCTCCCAACTTCGAGGTCAATTGCGCGAATACTTGGCACCGGAAGGAATGTATGGAATCGACCCAGAAACCACTGAGTGAGCGTATCGCATTCGATTTCAGTGCCAGAACTGAGCTCGTTCATGCTCGGCGGTGGATGGAACGGTGCATTTGGAAGTTGCTGGATGCACTGAAGAAACCGTCGCCTCTCGTGCTGGAAGCGGCCTGCGTCGGCGGATGGGATACCGAGATCTTTCTGCGAAAGGGCGCGCGCGTCGTGTCAATCTGCCCATCACAGAAATTGCTCGACTATGCCCAACGGCGTGTTCCCGGCGGAGATTTCCGTCTTCTGGATCTCGAACAGCTTGACCTGCCTTCCGGCGAATTTGATGCCGTCTGGTGCATCGATTTGGTCGACAAACTGACGACCCACAGCACTGCCAGAATCTTCGCGGAATTTGCCCGAGTGCTCAAGCGCAGCGGCCTGCTCGCCTTCAACTCTACCGCAAGCGACGAGAGGATTCGCGCACTGATGCAATTGTCACCAAACATGGATATTCTTACGCGCGAACCTTATCCGAAAGAGGTGTTTGACGAGGGATTGCAACACATTACAGCTCAGAAGCGATGACGATTTGTGTGTTGTACTGATACTCTGGAGCAAAGCAAACAGAAAGCCCGCGACTGTATTAGAGTCGCGGGCTTTCTATAGGAGTCTTCTTGAGAATCGCAGCGATTACCTTCGAGAGCGCGAAGCGGGACGACGCGGAGCAGGTTGCCGCGCACGCGGTCTATCTTCACGCAGCAGATCCCGCCGCTCGCGAATCATCTCGCGGACGCGCTGCGGAATTTCGTCCATCAGAATTGAGCAGCGCGAAAGTTGCTGTGGGCTCAGGAACGGGCTCACCTCACCCAAGAACCCCCGTTTAAGCGTGACCATTCGGCGCTGATTCTCGCTGAACCGGTCGAGGAGTCGATCGACTTCTTCCGGGCTCGATTCGCGCGCATCTGAGAGTTCATCCAGGTTGGCCCGCAGCTCCCTTTGTTCGCGCTGAATCTCCTCCATGGACGCGTTATACTGACGCAGGCGTGGGAAGAACTTCTCGGCCTGCTCCGGCGTCAGATTCAGTGACTCGGAGAACTTGCCGATAATCACGGTCTCCACGCGGTCACGCAATCGGTCCCGCTCCTCTCCCTGGGCGAAAAGCGCTCCGGAAAAGGCAAGCCAACCGCCGACCCCCAGAATCACGACATATCGCAGCAGTACGATCATACCAATCTCCCCATCACATGAAATGTGTGGCCTTCAGCTCTGCCAGCAGGCCATCAATCTCGTCGTCGGACAAGACGAGCAATTCGTCCATTAGCGGCGGTGCATCCATCTCGCTTTCAGGGACAATCTCTTCGCTCACAAGTTCAATGTCTTCGACTTCGAGCGCCTGTGCCACCGATGCCGCATCCACTCCCAAGTCACTGAGGCTCGTGTAGTCATCTTCGGTTAGAACGAGTCCGTCGGAAAGGACACCCAGACCCGGTACGGAAGCCTCTATATCGCCATTGGAGTAGTCGAAAGAGAAGTCGGGCCCGAACCGGCCCGTCGCCAGAATCAGCACGAGCAGCGCCGTGGCCAGAACCGGCACAAGCACCGGCTGACGACGCCACAACGGGATGGCGGGAGTTCGCTTGTCGATGCGCGCCCTTACGCCCGCCAGAAAACCCGTCCAGGTGGCTGGACCCGGATCGCGAATGAGCTGTGCCTTCCGGAGTACACCCGAAAACGCGCGTGCCTGCGCCAGTGTCCGTCGGATCTCGTCGTCCTTCTCGGCGAAGGCCTCAATCTCGGCACGCTCACGCTCGCTCAGAGTCCCAAAGGGCTCGAGAAGCAGTTCCTGTATTCTCTCCTTCGTCATTTTCCTATTCTTCATCCCTCAGGTGAGGCTGCAACGCCTGCCGCAGTTTGCGGACAGCCTGAAAGTAGTTGGCCTTAATCGTTCCTTCCTCGCGGCCCATGATTCTGGCGATTTCGGCGTGCGGAAGCTCCTGAAAGTGTCTCAATATGAAAACCGCCCTCTGTTTGTCGGGCAGCGCCTGAATTGCCCGTCTTGCCGCCGTCGACAGCTCTTGAAGCTCCGCTTCGGCGTCCGTCTCGTCGCCGCTCGGCACCACCGCCTCGATCTTCTCAAGCCCAACGAAGGACCGGACTCGGCGGGTCCGCAGGTGATTCAGGCAAAGATTAACCGTTATTCGATAGAGCCAGGTGTAAAACCCCGATTCGCCGCGAAACTTCGGCAGGGATCGGTAGGCCCGGACAAAGGCTTCCTGCGCCAGGTCTTCGGCGTCATCGTGATTTCCAACCATTCCCAGGGCGAGGTAGTAGACTTCCTTCCGGTGGCGATTGACGAGTTCATTGAACGCCTGCTCATTACCGGCCCGAAATTGCTTGACGAGCTCCGAGTCCTCCACGCCACCCCGACCCTGTTACTCAACCTTTTGACAAGAGAGGCACATAAAAGGTTTAATCGGCATCGTTTGTTCGCAAACTGACTATGTTCTTGTAATTATTGACCATATGTTCGGAAATGCGACTTTTCGGCGAGATCCGGGAATCGCTCCCACGCAATTCGATCGTGGTTTTGGGGAGGGTCACAGAACCGCCCCTACCGGGTCTGACTCTAATCTTGGGGCGGGTCGCAGAACCGCCCCTACAGGACTGAACCGATGGTCACGCGGTTCAGAAAACCGACTTCACCCTGAGAGGTGAGGGCGTAGTCAAAGGTCAGTCGCCTCCAGAAAACGCCGAAGCCGACTGAGAAACCGGCCAGCGTGTCCCTGTCCAGGCCGACTCTCTGGTCGATACCAATCGTGTTGTAGCCGAATCGAAGCTGCAGGAATTCCGACAGAGTGAATTCTCCTCCAAGCGCTGCCTGAACGCCTTCGGCAGGGTAGTAGTCGACCTGGCCCGAGAGGCGCATGGGCAGGTGCTCAAGTGGCTTTGAAAAACCCGCGCGAAGCGAGAAGGGCAAGTCATCTTTCTCGTTCAGGAACGCGCTCAGAGCCGTTCCCACATTGTAGGCGCCGACGGCAAGGTCGAATTGGGACCACGGACTATGATAGATGAGGCCAGCGTCCAGAGCCAGCGCACTTGCCGTGTAGTTGTCAATGGTCGAATAGAGGAATTTCAGCGCTGCACCGAGTTCCAACGGCCCTTCAAGGTTCCTTGCCAGTGCCGCCGTCAGCAGAATATCGTTTGCCGTGAAGGTGCGACCCGTTCGCTGGCCGGTTTCGGTGGCCTCGTCGAAACTGCCATAATCGAAGTAAGTGATCCCAAAAGCGCCGACCCCAATGTTGGAGAAAGGCTGCGCGTAGGCGAGATGACCCGTGTTGAAGTCGAGGACATGTTTCAGGTAACCTGCCGAGCCTTGCCGCGTGTCGAGACCTGCCACACCTGCCGGATTCCAGTAAAGGGCCGCAAGGTCTCCGCTGACAGCGATCTGACTTCCCGCCAGCGCTGCACCCCGCGCCCCAGGTTCCAGACGCAGGATTTCGAATCCCGTCGTGCCCGCCGATCCGGCGACGAGTGGAAGGGTCAGAGAGAGTAGAAGAATGGCGGCGGCTATGCTCTTGTGGTTCATTATGACCTCAGCAGGACAAGAAACGGACATCCTCATGATACAAAATTTACGAAACAGTCACGCCATTGTCAATCGTAGTCTTCTCGGGGTGGATATTCATCAGACATCCCGCCGACAATCCGAGCACGCTCTTCCTCTTCCCACCGCTTGAGTATCGTCCGGCGCCGGTGCCATGCGGCCAAGCCCGCCAATGCCAGGAACGGCAAGAAGATAATGCCAAGATAGAACTCCCAATTCTGGAAAATGGAGAAGCGGTAAGTATGGCGCAGATAGTCAAACCACTGGCCCTCGAATTCACCGAGATGAATCCCGAAAACCTTGATGAAGGCCTCATCCGGCTCCAGACCGCTGCGCAGTGCCCCAACATAATTCCGCACCCCATCCCAACCGTAAGTCTTGATCAGCAAGTCGACGGCGGTGATGCTCTCTGCATAGGCCAGATGCGCTTCCTGAGACCGCATGCGCATCACCCGTTCGATCTGGAAAAAATTATGGATACGCCCCGAGAGAACCGCCTGCGAAATCAGGCTCGTTCGAAGGTGCAAGCTCTCACCCGACAGGATTTGCGCCAGCCCCTCGTCAAGCCAGCGAGGGATGAAAACGTCTGGATGACCGGTGCGCAAGAGAAGATGCACCAGCTCATGGAGTGCCGTCACATGAAAAGGCCGCAGGGGATCACCGTAACGAGGGGATTTCAGAATCGTGACCCGATGGTAGGGATCGGAGATTCCCTGGGCCCAATCCGGTGCACCGCCGGTAATCCGACGCCACTCCTTGCTCGTCGGCGTGATGATGAATGTGACGGTATCCTGCAGCGGGATCCCCAACGCGGTCTCCAGT
The DNA here is from genome assembly GCA_964543855.1 of uncultured Alphaproteobacteria bacterium. GTDB lineage: Bacteria > Electryoneota > RPQS01 > RPQS01 > DYHQ01 > CAZJAD01. The sequence goes on along the minus strand of CAZJAD010000038.1, from coordinate 8,870 downwards.
CGCGTAACACCCGTTCGAAGGCTATTCCACAAGACGCGATGCGTTCCGGAGTCTTCCGGCCGGAATAGAACTCGGAAGTGGGCCGAGTCCGCCTGCAAATAGCCACCGGGCAGCTGGGCAAGCGTTACCCCAAAGTGCAGGAGTGTCGCAACTACGAGTGCCGTTATCTTCATTTCAGGCCAAGTCTGCTTCTGAGTCGGCGGGCATCACCTTCCGGCATCCGGACACGAAGCCGCAGCTTCCTCCCATAGGTTCGCTGTGAGAGAATTTCACCATGTCGATGAATCTCGGCCAGGAGCTTGCCCTCTTCCGGGTCGATAGAGAAGGTGCCTTCCCAGTAGCCTGCCATCGCGCTACTCTGCAGCCTTTTGAGAAGACTCTCCAGCCGAATATGGCGCTTGGCGCTGATGAATTCGGCCTCCGGATAGCGTGCCTTCGCTGCATGGATGATCTCAGGATCCTCGACCGCGTCCACCTTGTTGAAAACCAGGATTTGGGGCGTGTCGTGAACACCCAGGTCATCCAGAACGCGCTCAACAGTCTCCGTTTGCTCGACATGCGCCGGATGGGACAAATCCACCAGGTGCAACAGACAATCAGCCTCCACGACCTCGGCCAATGTTGACCGGAACGAAGCGACCAGTTGCGGCGGCAGCTTTCGAATGAATCCGACGGTGTCTGTCAGAAGCACCGTCTCCTTCGGAGCAAGCTTCAGAAGCCGTGTCGTCGAGTCGAGGGTTGCGAAGAGGAGATTCTCTTCGTAGACATTCGCACAAGTCAAGGCGTTCATGAGCGTTGACTTGCCCACATTGGTATACCCCACGAGAGTCACCCGGAAATGCTCCCGACGCCTTGAAGTGCGCGTGCGCCGCGTTGTCTCGATGTGCCCAAGTTCATCCTGAAGAACCCGAATGCGTTTGCGCACGAGTCGGCGGTCAGTCTCGAGCTGAGTCTCACCGGGACCGCGCAGTCCGATACCGCCACGCTGACGCTCAAGGTGGCGCCAGGCCCCGGTCAGGCGGGGCAGAATGTATTGGAGCTGGGCCAGTTCCACCTGTGTGCGCGCCTCTCGCGTCCGTGCCCGACGGGCAAAAATGTCGAGAATCAGTCCGCTTCTGTCTATCACGCGCCTCTGCCACGCTTCTTCCAGATTCCGCGCTTGTGCCGGCGAAAGGTCTTCATCGAGGATAACAAGCTGGATATCCTCTTCTCCGATGAGCTCCCGAAGCTCCTCGACCTTCCCGCGACCGATAAAGGTTGCAGGGTCAGGCACTTTGCGCCGAGCAAGTTCGCGAGCAACAATCTCCGCTCCGGCCGTGCGAGCCAGAAGCGCAAGCTCGTCCAGGTAATCGCGGACACGCCATTCCGGTTGCCGCATCCACCAGACTCCGAGGAGCAGAGCCCGCTCGCTGACCGGTGGCACGCGCCCGTCCGAACCTACTGGTATGCTTTGGACTCTTCCCAAAGTTCGTCCATCTCTTCGAGCGACGATTCAGCGAGACTGCGTCCACGACGTGACAAGGCCGTCTCGATATATTGGAAACGCTGGATGAACTTCCCCACAGTTCGTCGCAGAGCATCCTCAGGATTAATCTTCAGATAGCGACCCAAGTTCACCAGAGAAAAGAGCAGATCACCGAACTCTTCCTCGCGCTTGCGGGAGTCCTCGTGCTCTGTCGCCGCACGCAATTCGCCTACCTCTTCCTCCACCTTTTCCCAAACACCTTCGATGTGCGGCCACTCAAAGCCGACGCCCGCCGCCTTCTCCTGGACTCGAAACGCACGGTTCAGGGCTGGCTGTGCGCGCGGAACACCATCCAGCAGACTCTTCTTCTCCCCTTCGTTCAGCTTGATGTGCTCCCATTGACGAACGACTTCACCAGCTTTATCCAGTTTCTTTCCGCCGAAGATATGTGGGTGACGGCTGATAAGCTTGTCATTGAGCGAACGCAGAACATCTTCGATGGCAAACAAGCCCTCTTCTTCCGCAATTCGGGCATGGAAGACTATCTGCAGCAGCAAATCGCCCAGTTCCTTCTGGAGTTCAGCATAGGCTTGTCTGTCGACGGCATCGAGTACTTCGTAGGCTTCCTCGACAAGGTAGGGACGCAGGGACTCGTGAGTCTGCTCGCGATCCCACGGACACCCGCCGGGAGCTCGGAGCCGTGCCATGATGCCTATCAGGCGTTCGAACTCATCACCACTCTTAGTCATAGGTCCTCACAGATAGTTTCGTGCCCAGACAGCGGGCATTCGGGATGACGGTTGGTCAATCTGCAGAGAGAAATCCTATGTCTCGTCGCTGGCCTCTTCGCTCGCCGCAGCCAAACCGCGCAATGTAAATAGAAAACAAAGCCGGGAAGAAAAGCCATCGTAGACTTCTCAAATCCCCGGCCCGAATGCTTGGGCATCTCAAAGGTAGTTCACGAGAATCTTGTAGCGTTCAGAAAGCGGTTTCTCTCCTTCCGGTGTAATGAGCAAGTTGTAAAACAGCCCGGCGTCCGGGTAATTCAGCGACAGGCGCATGCGAGCACCGGACTGCACAGCTAAATGCGCGAGAAACGGGTCGTAGCATGGTGACAGATCAATCACCAGGTCCGGGTCGTATTGACGCAGTTGTCCGACGAAACCGGCTCGCGGGAGGCCCAGCCAATTCTTCTGGGCATCGCCATAGCAGACCTGTCGCGTGTCCGGAATCGTTTCAATCCACGACCGGTAATTCTCGCGTAGACAGACAACAAAGAGGAGAGCGTCGACCTTGGCGCGGGCTTCATTTAGGATGCGGCGCGCGATATCGAAATGTTCAAAATCTTCCGGGAGAAGGACGATGACCGTGCGCGGACGGAGAGATTGGGGTGGCCAGACGATTTCAGGCACAATCTTCTCTCTGCGATGCCTCAGCCGCCATAGCTCAAGGGACAGTCGTTGCTTCGCTCTCGCCCAGAAATTCACTCCGATGTCTCCGGTAGGGCATCCCGCTTGATAATCCGCACCTTGATAATTCGGTTGCCCTGTACTTCCTCAATGACAAAATCGTAATTATGGAATTGGACAGTCACCTTCTCCGCAGGGACTTCACCCAGCTCCGAGAGTAAGAACCCGCCCAGTGTCTCGTAGTCTTCCTCAGTTGGGATCACCTCGTCGTCCAAAGCCTCGTTCAGTGTTTCGGCGTCAAGGCGGGCATCGGCCACGATTGTGCGATCATCGACGCGCTGCCACAAGGGAGCTTCTGTATCGTACTCGTCCTGAATCTCACCAACAATCTCCTCAATAACATCTTCAAGCGTCACCAGCCCCGCTGTCCCTCCATACTCGTCCACCACGATCGCCATGTGCATCTTCTCTCGCTGAAATTCGCGCAGAAGCTCGTGGATGAGCTTTCCTTCCGGAACGAAGAAAGGCTCTCGCGTGATCCGTTCGATGGGCTTCTGCAAGTCACCGGTGACCAGCGGCAACAGGTCTTTGCCGTGCAGAATCCCAACGATATTGTCGATGTTCTTCTCATAGACAGGAATGCGGGAATGGCCTTTCTCCCGAATCGTCTCGATGACTTCATCGAGAGGCGCATCTATGGGAACGCAAACCATGTCTGTACGCGGGATCATGATTTCCCGCACGGTGGTTTCGCCAAAATCAAAAATAGAGGTGATCAGCTCCCGTTCTTCCTCTTCAAGTTCACCATGCTCCTCGCCGACTTCGACAAGTGTGCGGATTTCCTCGGCGGAAAGCGTCCAACGCTTACGTTCCACGCCAAGGAAGCGCGCCACCGAATCCGCCAAAGGCAGCAACACAGCTACAATCGGCCAAAGGATCCAGCCCACGCCCTCCAACGCCAGTGAGGCGCGCTCAGCCCATTTGAGCGGATTGCGAATGGCGGCAAGTTTGGGAAGCACCTCGCCCAGAAAAAGGAGAACAAGCGTGACAACGATGATCTGAATGATAAAAACCAGTGAGCGCGCGGCCTGCCACTGATCCAGAAGCTGCCGAGTGGTAAGGGCTGCAATTGTCGCCGCACTGATGTTCACCAGCGTGTTGCCCGTCAGGAGAACGATAAGCACACGGCGCGGATTCTTCAGCAGCTTGGTCAAGCGTTTCCCGGCACGGTCCTGGCGTTCAGGAAACGCACCAATCTGCGCGCGGGTCAGAGCGAAGAAAGCTGTCTCCGTGCTGGAAAAGAAAGCCGAAAGAATCAGCAGCACGACGAAGGCAATGACACTCAGAAGAATAAGTGCATCCATAACCTATTTGGCCCTCTCCGCTTTTCGTAATGCCAGGTCTTCCAGGCGTTTCATCCGCATCCTCCCGGCCTCACTGCCGTCTTCCTCACCGGCGAGGTGAAGCAGCCCGTGCACCGCCAAACGCGCAATCTCCAATGGAAGCGGCACACCGTACTCAGCCGCTTGGCGCCGCGCTCGGTCGAGGCAAATGTAAACCTCGCCTTCAACCGGCATGCCGTTGTCCGAAAGGTCGAAGGCAAGGACATCCGTTGCACCGGGCAGACTCAGATAGCAACGATGTAGCTCGGCCATCTTCCGAGCCGAAATGATAATGAAATCTATCGAAGTGACAGGGCGTCCGAAGTGTCGCAAACCAACTCGTGCACATTTCAAGAGATGGTGTCGATGAATCCGTGCGCGCGGAATCTGCGAATGGACTCGCAGAATCGGTACCTCACGCTTCACGATGCATCTCCTGATGGCTCATTCTCCGCGTCCTTGCGCGACTCATATTCATCGTAGGCCAGAATGATGTCTCTGACCAGTCGGTGACGCACAACATCTTTTTCGTCGAGGTAAACGAACTTCACTCCCTTGATACCCTTCAGGATGTGCTGAATGAGCATCAGCCCACACTGGCTGCGGTCCGGCAAGTCGATCTGTGTCAGGTCGCCGGTAACTACGGCCTTCGAATGCTCACCCAGCCGCGTCAGGAACATCTTCATCTGTGCTCCCGTCGTGTTCTGGGCCTCGTCCAAGATGACGAAGGTGTGGTTGAGCGTCCTGCCGCGCATGTAGGCCAGCGGTGCCACCTCAATGAGTGTCCGGTCGAGGAATTTTCTCAGGCGGTCAACGGGAATCATCTCCATCAAGGCGTCATACAGAGGACGGAAATAGGGATCCACCTTCTCACGGATGTCTCCCGGCAGAAAGCCGAGATTCTCGCCCGCTTCCACAACCGGTCTCACCAAAGTGATCCGGTCGTATGCGCCGCGCAGGAAAGCGGCCACTGCGGTAGCGACCGCGAGGTAGGTCTTGCCGGTTCCCGCCGGACCTACGCTGAAAGTGATGTCGTGCTCCTGGATAGCGCGATAATAGGCCTCCTGCCCGGCGGAACGGGTTCCGATAACGCGATCTCCTGTTCGTATGACGATGGACTCGATTCCTTCCTCGTCCGGTGAAGGTTTGATCGGCCGCAACCCGGAGAGATTCACGATTGTGTCAATGTCGCGCGTGGAGATGGTTCCCTTTCGGCGCACAAGGGTAATCATCTCCAAAAGGGTCTCGCTCGTGCGGCTGTTTTCCTGTGGCGAGCCGCGTAGCACGATCTTCTCGCGCCGAGCGGTGATCTTGGACCCGGAATAGCGCTGCAGGTAATGAAGATGGGAATCGCCGGCGCCAAGGAGCGGCTGAAGTACGCCCTCCTCAACGGGGATTTCCAGCGTTTCAACCTCCGGCTTATGGAGGTTGGATGCGCGGGCACGGCGTGCGCTCAGCTTCTAACTCCTCTCCAAAAAATGCGAAAAGCCCTTCGGTTTCCGGGAAATCCCAAAAAAACAAGGGCTAAACTTGACAATATCCGCCTTTCGGCGACCTATCTAAGGGTTCGTCCAACTCGGTCTTTTGCGACTCTGACTCCTCAGCAGACTGCGGTATCCATGACAGGCAGTTCCGCAATTCAATGATAACAAAAAGCGAGCCATTTGTCAAGTGAAGTATCCCTGAGCCGATACCTTAGGGCAGCAGCCCGGGCTTTGGATCAGCCTGGGGGGCCGTTTCCTGCGCTCCGCCGGCGGGTTTGCCCGGAGGTCGCTGCTGCTGAAGAGAGAGGAGCGCCCCGATTCCGACGAAGGCAATAAGTACGCAGTTGACCATCAGGGGCCGGATGGAATCCGCTCCGGCGGGCAATCCCATCCACATCGCCGGAATGACATCCCACCAGGCATTGACGAGGTAGAGGTCAGCGCAGGCCACGACGAAGATGACCGTCCCCAACACGCGCCACCGCTTGGCCGGAAACCAATCCAAGGCGACCAGACCCGCCACCGACAGGACAATCATCGCAATCAGCGGCGCCAGAGCCAGCCATGGCTGCTCCATGGCAATGGGCGTAAGGAGCGCCCAGCCCAGACCGGCAATGACGACCGCCAGAACAGCCCCGACGAATCCGCCCCCATTGTAATCCGCAGTTGTTTTTTGATCCTGCATTGACCTTTGCGCTCGCCTGTTCAAGCCAACATATTACAAGATAACAATTTGAGGGGGCTTTTGCAAGGGCACGTGTGCGAGGACAAGTATCAACAACGCCCCCCCGAGTGCTTAGGTAATCCTCCTGCGAGCTTCGCGTCTTCGATTGCCTCTATGAGAGCCTGTTTGTCTTCAAAGTGGTAGGCGTTGGTGATGAGCAGATGAAAGAATCTCCAGGCGTAAGCTAGGAACTCCTTCAAACCCTCCATATCTCTCTTCTCAATCACATACCCGTGGTGAATGAACTTCGAACGGAGGCCATATCCGTTTATAACGCTACGGAGGATTGCTTTTCTCTCTTTGAGAGAGGTGCCGAGGAATATTGCCATTCTCTCTGCGATGACTCTCTGTATCCTTGGATCGTCCGCTTTCAGAAGTGCCATCTCCAAGGCGACAAAAATACTAACCAGCTTGTTTTCCAGACCCCTAGATGCAACGCTCTCTGAATAGCGCAAAAGCGCATGTACCAGCGTTTCTTGAAACTTGGTCATCTGATCCCGTTTCAAAAGATCGCTTAATATGTCAAGACCCGCCTTTCTGAACAAAGAAAGCACACTGCTGTTCAAGAGCCTGAATTGTGGCGTTCTGTCAACGAATCTGTGATTTATTTGGAGTATGTTGCTGTCACGCACCAAGACATGCTTTCTTGTCTCCAAGTTCTCCGTTCCAAGTACCGCCCAGTAACTCCTGACTTCTGGGGCAATGTTTCCAGGGTGAAATATTCTCAGCAACGCAATTGCTTTTTCAGCTTCCTCAAAAGCGATTTCACGTGCTCTATGAGGCTCAGCGTACACCTTAATAGTCGCTGCTGCAAGCCCTTGCAGTTCTTTCCGTTCTCTGCCAAAAAATGCCTGATACTTGTCCTTGTTCTCTGGATTTCTCGAGATAGCATCTTGCTGCCAGCCGTCAATCATCTCTCTAGTGATAGTCCTAAGTGTGATTCTTCCAATACTCACCTCTTCTTGTATGTGAAGCATCGCGATAGGTATCCATATCTCTTGTTCTCCTATCTCCCGTTCGCAACGGCCAATGACATATTCTGTCATAGGTGTTTGTGTAGCACCCTTATATCTGTCTCTCATCCAGTCGAATATCGCATTCTTGAGAAAATCGATACTTACTGTGGTGGACAGGGGCCCTGTCCTCTGCATTCTCTGGGAAAGAACCAATAATCCCTCGAAATTCTCTTCATGAAGCCCGATGAACCTATCTCCATGTCTAAAGAATTTCGCAACTTCCTTTCCAACATAATCAACCATACCTAACTCTACTTCGCCTTCAATATCCTTTCCATTGATCTCCATGGTAGAAATATCCGGCACGAAAGGAGTCTCAGACGTTTGCCCATAATCTTGCGGAATGGGGGCAAGTCGAAGGCAGAGACCATGCGCTATCTCGTTGAAATTTCTCGCCGCATCAGGATGTAATTCCAGTTTCATTATGCGCCTCCCATATCTTAGGTTATACGGAGTGTCTTAAGGAAATAGATCAGACAGTCCGCTAAAGTGAAGCCCCCGACCTCTGTTCAGATCGGGGGCTTTGAAATTAATCCCCGCTGGTGCCCTACTCTCCCACAACCTTGCGGTAGCAGTACCATTGGCGAAGAAGGGCTTAGCTACTCTGTTCGGAATGGGAAGAGGCGTTTCCCCTTCTCTATGACCAGCGGAAAAACTGTTGCGGGCGGGTCTGGAGACCCACCTCGGCGAATCATTCTCACCGGGCGGACACACCCGCCACGGCGAAGCGCTATTTCGCGCGGGGCCTTTGGCATGGGCCCCGCGCGAGGGCAGAAAAGAAGTGCGGCCCGGGTGTCTGTACAAAGCCACAGAAGTTTCACCACAGACGGCCGCCAAAAACTGAAGCCGGGGTCTACACAGCTCCGCCGCCTGCGGAGCCACACGTTTTTTACATCCTGCATCTTGCAATGCAGGAACCCGGCGAACACTCACAATTGGAAGAGGAACTCCGCTCTTTCCGGGCGGGTCAGGGGACCCACCTCGGCGGCAATTGAACGAGAGCCACTTAGATCATCTGCCGCTTGGTCGAAAGAATTCGGTCAAGCCGAACGGCCTATTAGTACCACTCGGCTCAATGTGTTACCACACTTACACCTGTGGCCTATCAACCTCCTAATCTTGAAGGGGCCTTCAGGGTGTCCTGGTCTTGAGGTCGGCTTCGCACTTAGATGCTTTCAGCGCTTATCCGTTCCAAACGTAGCTACCCAGCGGTGCCACTGGCGTGACAACTGGTACACTAGAGGTTTGTCCATACCGGTCCTCTCGTACTAGATACAGCTCCTCTCAAGACACCTGCGCCCACGGCGGATAGGGACCAAACTGTCTCACGACGTTCTGAACCCAGCTCGCGTGCCACTTTAATTGGCGAACAGCCAAACCCTTGGGACCT
>CAZJAD010000037.1:0-20442 GCA_964543855.1 uncultured Alphaproteobacteria bacterium | reverse complement strand
TATAGAGTTCGCTCAACGACGCTGACGATTTATGACCTGCAATATACAGGCGATCCTACCGGAGGGGAATCGGAATATGCCGACCAGTATGTCACCGTGACCGGTATTGTCACTGGAACGAACTACGGGGATCAGCAAGATGGATTCTTCATGAGCGATCCGGGCGGTGGCCCGTGGTCAGGGATTCTTGTCTATGGGCCATTGCTTACTCCACAGCTCGGTGATTGCGTACGCGTTACAGGGTTGGTGGTGGAATACAGGCAATCCGGTCATCCGGAACAAGATCCGCTTACTGAGTTCACCTCTGGGGCGGCGGTCACGGTGTTGGGATCGGGAACCGTCCCTGATCCATGGCCGATCCGCGCCGATGAACTCCTTGATTCTGCTGAGGTCTACGAAGGCGTGCTGGTGCGCATTGGGGAGTCTTGGGTGACTTCCACAGAGGACTGGATAAGCTATGACCAGTTCGAGATTTCAGATGGGACTGGAACAGGAACGATTATCAATGATTTCGGTTTTGAGTACGAGCCATTCGTTGGTGACACGTTCACTCACATCGTTGGCTGCGTGACATATCTGCCGTTTGCGGGATTCCTGGGTCATATTGTCGCTCCGCGCTTCGATGCAGATTTAGGAATTATTGACAAACGCGCCCCCCAACTCTTGGAAGTGGCCGCCATTTCTTATATCCAAGTGAATGCTCGGTTCAACGAGATCTTGGACAGTGTATCCGCAGTGACCCCGGAGTACTATACGCTGACAGATTTCACAGCTCCGGGTGTGCCGCTCGCCTTACGCAGCATCAGGCTTTTTTCGAATCGGAAGGTTGTCGCACTTGAACCCTGGGATTCGCTCAGAACAGGCTATACCTACACGCTTACCGTCTCTGGAATCAGCGATACAACGGGGAATACGATCCATCCGGATTCTGCTCAGTCGATCGATTTCACCGGTTTTTCAGAACGTGCTTACACGACAATTGACAGTCTCTATGATTTCTTCAACGACTTCCGTGATCAGACCGTGACCTTGCGCGGCACTGTCAGTTTCATGCAGGATGTCACGACGACGGGTGGTTCGCGGCGCATCTCCGCTTACATTCAGGACGGCAGCGGGCGCGGCCTTAACCTCTCTGAGACAGGGCCTGCAGCCGATTTCCCTCTAATCCAGCGCGGGAATCTCATCGAGGTCACGGGCGTAGTCAATGAGTACGACGGGAGTCTGCAGATGGGTGGATTCACGGGGGAAGGTGCGGTGAAACTTCTCTCCGAGGACATGCCGCTGCCGGAGCCGGTCGAATTCGAGACCGGAAACCATCCCGTGCAACAGAGTCTTATTCGCACCTCATCGTCGAGTGTCCTGGGTTCCGGCACCTGGTGCCGGACCACAGGCACGATCCTGCGCGTAGACGAGAATGTGGGTGGGGGAACGAATATCTATATTGACGATGCCTCCGGAAACTTGACGATTCGCCTCTGGGACGACATGGGACTCAGATATGTAACGCTTGACACCCTGACCTATGCCATGCGCGACCTTGTGGGTATCACTTGTGCCGTGGAAGGTCCGGCGTCGTTCTACGGAACGGATTTCCAGATGCTGGCGGGTTACGCCGAGGACTTCACCTCAGCCCAGCTGGCAGGGATTCCCTCTGCCGAAGCGATGCTCCAGATTGAAGCCAAACCCTTTGCACCCGACATGGGGCAGACGATTGACATAACGTACAACGCGCCCGCAGGCACTCATGTGAGGCTCAGGATTTTCAATCTGCGCGGCCAAATGGTTGCGACACTCGTCGACAAAACTTCGGTGGGGCCATATACGATTTCGTGGGATGGTCGCAATGAACTGCGCGAACTCCTGCCGCTCGGAACTTACATCGTGCATTTGGAATCGGAAGATCATGGCAAGAAAACAACGGCGATGAAACCGGTTGTGGTCGGGACGCGGCTGAAATAGCTACAACGCAACAACCCAGAATCCGTACTTTCAAATGATATCTTGAGGTTTTCTCTTTGAAAACGCGCGCATTTTTTCTGTGCATTCTGTTCTCGGTTGCCTCGGCAATGGGGCAGATGATATCGAATCCGCTGCCTCCGGTGCCTGCCGCCACAGCGGTTGGCGGCGCTTACACGGCGGTTGCAGAAGGCCCTGCGGCCTGCTTCTGGAATCCGGCGGGCCTGGCGTACACGAAGGGCACGCAGGGGATTTTCACCTACCATCGACCGTGGGGCATGCCATTTCTGACGCACCTTGCCGGAGCGGTGGTGACCGAGCTTCCGCGAAAAGCCGGCAGCGCCGCGCTCTCGTATCAGACGCTCGGCACGCGCAGCGGCGGCACCTCACTTTCAACTGAGGGTGAACTTGCCTTCACGCACGGCCTGATGCTCCAGAAGGATATTCACACATCCCTCGCCATCGGCTACAGCCTCAAGCTGATTACATGGTCGCTGGCGAGTTCTGTTATGGGCAATTCAGGCGAAGTGGATCTCGGCAGCGCGGCGACTTTCGGTCTCGACCTCGGCGCGTCGGCTCAGGTTTGGGATCGGTTGCGCTTGGGCGGCGCGATGCATAACATCAATCATCCGCAGTTGGGTGAGTACGCCAAACGCGACCTTCCGCAAATGTTTTCGGGTGGTATCCTCTATGCGCCTTATCGCGGCGTGCAGACCTCTTTCGATATTGAGCGTGTTCTGGGTGGCGAGACCCAGTTCAAAGGCGGGATCAGCGCAAATGTTTTAGAACCTTTGGATCTGCGGCTGGGCATTTTCACAAATCCGAACGGATTCACGGCCGGCTTCGGACTCCACTGGCGCGAACTCATTCTCGATTACGCTTTTGTCTACCATCCGATTTTATCCCCCACACATCAGGTTGGATTGGGCTTTAAGGTGAAACAGTCGTTATCAGAGCTGTGGGCAGGGAAATGAGGCGTTCGATGAGACTTGGGCGACGATTCTTCGGAATCCTGTCTCTTCTTCTCCTGGCGGTGGCACTCCAAGGCGCAGAGCCTTTTGACCTGAACAGCGCCAGTTACGAGGAGATAAGCTCGCTGCCCATCACCGAACGCCAGGCGCGCGCTATCTATGAATTGTTGACCTATGAAGGTCTGATCCACAGCATCTATGAGTTGCGTGCCTTGCCGGAGATCGACCAGGCGACCTTGCTAAAGATTAAGCCGCTGGTGCGAGTCGACCCTCCCGATGCGGCCGATGATCGCCAAGCGCGTATCGACGATGCTTACTACCGCATCGAACGCCTGGGAACCGAAGAGGGGACGAATGTCGGGCTGATTGACGAATGGATTGACCGCCTGGCTGAGCCGATGAATGTGAACGCGGCCACCCTCGATGAGCTGATGGATTTGCAGAATGTATCGCCGGTCGATGCGGTCTCCATTTACAATCATATCCAGAGCGTGGGGCCATTGCGTGGCCGACGAGATTTGGCTGCCGTACAGGGCCTGTCGCGATGGGGCTACATGAATGCGCGCAACTATGTCGGCTACGAAGAACCCTATCCTCTGAAACGGCTGCACGGTTACTATTCTTTTCGCACCTACAACACGCCCTACTTTTTCGATGAGGAACTGGCGATTCCGACCGAGGCGCTCGTCAATCCTGTCCCGGATGTCTCTCACAAGCTTCGCCTGACTTATGATCGGCGGTACAAGGCGGGTCTTCTGTTCCATCGCAATCTGGGTGAACAAACGCAGTACTTGAACTCCGGCGATGTGCGCATTCCCAAAATGAAATGGTTCGCCGGTGTGGAAAAGCAGATGCTGGGGCCGGTGCGACTCGACCGCTTCTACGCGGGAAACTACCAGATTTCTCTTGGACAGAGTGTTGTTCTGGAGAACAGTGACTTTTTCAATCCACGCTACTCAGGGTTTGGCTTCGACAAACGCATCACAGGCATCGCCCCGGATCTTTCGCGGACGCACGAGTTTTCGCTCACCGGCGCCGCCGCTGAAGCGACCTACGACAAGTGGCACGGCGTCGGTTTCTGGTCCTACGGCAAGAAGGACGCCGTTCTGAATCCTGACGGTTCGCTCAATCGCCTGATTGTACTTGCGCCACGCCTCGACTACGACATCTACCCCACTGCTCAGAAGCTGCCGAACGGCGACACGGTGACGGTTCCAGCGTTTGAAGGGAAGCAGAGCATGCTCAATGCCGTCACCGAGATGGGCTACGGCGGCAATATTCAATATCGCCCTTGGCCGGGCAGCTATGTCGGGCTGACTTTCACCGAGTTCCTCTATGACAGACCGATCAAGCCCGATTTCGGACAGTCGTATCAGTATGCTGCCATTACGCGCCGTGGGCAGGATACGCTCGTGGATATTTATCCGGTGATTGATCCTCAGGAGATCGATGAAATCGCCGATACGCGGATGAACAGCGAGATTCTGCAGGGCTATCGCTCGACCGCGACCTCGCCCCTCTGGTCGGGAGCGCAAGGAGCGCGGCGGGTCTATGGGTTTGAGGCGGGTGCGGTCGTCGGGAATACATCCTTCCAGTTTGAATACGGCGAGCTGGAGAAGACCGGCTCGTTTTTCGAACTTGGTGACGATCCCAAGGCTCTGGTCGCGTCGGTCTGGTCTCAATGGGACAACCTGCATGTGCTGGCCGTTTATCGCAACTACGACATCGACTATGACAACCCGTACAACCGTGGTTTCTCCAATTATCACCGCTATAAGGGCACGACTTACGAGGACGAGTATTATCTCACGGATCCCACTTTCGCGCAGTTAGAACGCAATTCGCCCTATCCCCAATCGGAAGAGGGTGTTTACCTGGAGACGCGTTATCAGATTTCCCGACCTCTGAATGTGGCCGGGGAACTCGACAACTGGCAGCGGAAAGGGGATGCCGCCGATTACTACCGCTGGGTGGCCAAGATTACCTACAGGCCCATTTGGCCGGTGGTTATCCGCATTCGGCAGAAACTTCAGGGGCGCAGCGCATTCAACTGGCAATCGCCGACGGCATTCCAGAGCTACGAGAGTCGCCTGGTTGGCGACTTGCGGCTGTCACGCTACGACGGTCTGGAACTGCTCTACGCCACCAGCTACACGCGTTTTGCGCCACGACCGCGCTTGCTGGATGAAGTGCTCCCGACCGGCGAGCATCCGGTGGACGGTCAAGCGCTCTCGCCTTCGGAAGCACTTGGCGTGCAGCTTACTCATTACTTCTCGCCGCGCGTGAAGCTGAGGACAGCGTGGTACATTTATGATGGGTTCCTCTGGAATTTCGAGGACACAGACTTTGTTGTTCTTGACGGCAAGGCATCGCGATGGTGGTTCTCTATCTCGAACCGCCTTTCGGATCACCTGGCCGTTCGGTTCAAATTGACCGGCGAGAACAGCTATCCGAAGACCTTCGTTCAAGCGCGAGACAGCAACGAATATCCCGACCCTCAGGAAGATGTGAACTTCGGCGGCGACAATGTGCAGACCACGACCCTGAGCTTCCGAGTGCAAGTGGATTACTTCTTCTGACGCATCTTGCAGCGAGCGGAGCATGTTGCGAATCAAGAATGTCCGGTTGATTCTGTACCTGGGCACTGCTTGGATTGCCATTTCATGCGCTACGAAGAGATCCGTCTCCGTCCCTCCGCGGGAGATACCCCCATTAGAAACGAGGATCTACCGAGCACCGGATGTGGATTGGTCAGACCATTCCATGTTTACCCTTGACCTGCAGGAGGTAGGCACTCCAGAGACATCTCGCAACCAGATTCTCGAAAAATACCTTTTCACTCAGGCGGTACAGTGTCTTGAGCGCAAAGGGTATCGTTTGAACGAAGACGATTATGAGGGCCGTATCAGACTCTATTTTGGTGTAAAGGAAGAAAGAGTCAGTGAAAGCGAAACAATGTTAGCTTACGGTGTTACCGGAACTTCCAGGTCGGGACCGTTCTTGACGCAATACAGTCTGGCATCGGGACTATGGCGGACGGCAATGGTCGGTGCAACGGCTTGGACCAAGCGCACTGTGCATGAAGCGGCTTACGAAGGCGAGATCACTCTTGAAGTATTTGACAGAGAGGGAAAAACCCAGCTCTGGCGAGGCGACATTCGAGCACCACTTGTGAATGATGATATTCGAATCGCCAGCAATTGGATGATACGCGAGCTACTCTGGTATTTCCCCACACTTGATTATCCTGCTGTGCCCGTGCCTGAAATCGGCGCTAACGAACTCGCCCAGTTTTGGAATAGTTCTATTGCAGACCGTGAGTTCTATTCTCCAGGGCAGCGGCATCCAGTAAGCTTCCAGCAAGGCAATTTGAGCGATACAACCACTGTATCAGTTGATGAGGCAAGAGCTGAGTTTGCCAAAACGGAGGCATACAAACGGATTCAGGTCAGTCTTGGCTTGAGTCATTACGGAAGAATTCAGGGGACTTCCATGTACAAACAAGCTTTCGAGGAATACTTGGAGAATGTTGTTGAACGTAGAAATAGTCAGACAAGACAGACATTAGAGTTCTTGAAATGTACTCGACAGTTTGCAGCGATATGCGATCTCCTGCTGACTGCCCCGTGGTCGGTTAAGAATGAGAGTGGTACAATATTCTTCGCAGGTAGGTATTTCATTGGTGGGGATGGCGAGCCAACAATTATCGGCATTGAGGCAGAGCCGAGAATAGCGGACATCTTGGAGACACCGTTCGCAGACTATGTATACAGTAAATATTATATCACGAAAATCCGTACCGTTTCCTATCCGGCTTTTGAAGAGGTCTGGGAAAGAAGCCGTGTGTTTCGTGAAATGGTTCTTGGCCCAATCGATCTTCTACCAGAACAGCCTACGCCTGCTGTCAGGATTGAACAAGGCTCGTAATATAGCTTCGTGAATAGGTACTCGTTGTTGTAAGACACCTCGGTCGCATGCCGAGGTTTTTTGCATTTGCTGGCGGGTGACCTTGCATTTAGAGAGAGTTTTTGGTAGATTGTATGCGGCAAGCCTGGGGAAGATATGCCATGCAGCATGGCCGCGCCATGACAAACATCGGGAAACGAAGGAGGCTCGCCTCGCCCTTTCCGAAGAAAAGTCTCGGCCAGTCGTTTCTCGTTGACGACGATGTCGCGCGGCGGATCGTCGCGTCGCTCGAAATCGATCCGGGAGATTTGGTCGTCGAGATTGGGCCAGGACGAGGTATCCTGACGCGACACCTTGCCGCTTCACCGGGCAGAGTCGTCGCTGTGGAAATCGACCAGCGGCTTGTGCCCAAGCTGCAGAAGTCGTTTTCCAAGTTTGACAATGTCGAAATTCGGCACGAGGACTTCCTCGAGGTGGACCTGTCGCAGCTTATTTCGCGAGGGCCAGCCAAGCTCGTCGGCAATCTGCCCTATCATCTGGTATCAGAGATTGTCTTCAAGCTCTTCCATCATGCTCGCCAGGCTCGAAGCGACCAAGAAATACCGTGGATTGAGTGCGCTGTGTTGATGATGCAGCGGGAAGTCGCGGAGCGTGTTGTCGCTTCCGAAGGAAGCAAGACCTACGGCATTGTGAGCATTTTCTGCCAGCTCGAGGGGCAAGTCGATTCACTTCTGGTGGTTCCGGCGAGTTGTTTTTCACCGCAGCCGAAGGTAGACGGCGAAGTGTTGCGACTCTCGCCGTATCGGCAGCCGCCGATTTACCCGCAGAATTGGCAGGTGCTCGAGCGGATCGTGCGCTGGTGCTTTCACCGTCGGCGGAAGATGTTGCGCACGACCTTGGCGAGTCTGGCTGGCGTTCATCCTCACTGGCAGGAGTTGCCGCTCGATTTCACTCGCCGGCCGGAGGAGCTTTCACCGGAAGAGTGGGTGACTCTCGCCGACGGCATTTGGCGGCGCCAGCAGGGGAAGTCGGGAACGCCGTCGAGCGGTTCACGATAGAGGGAGGCGTCGGGAGTGGCGCAGCTTGTTCGCGCTGAAGGCATCGTGCTGCACAGCATCCGGCACGGCGAAACCTCGCGCATCGCTACGGTCTTCACGCGCGAGCATGGCAAGGTTGGCATTATCGCAAAGGGAGCGCGCTCGAAGAAGGGAGGCGTTGGGGCTGCCCTCGAACCACTTTCTCGCTGCGCTTTCCTGTACTATTACAAGGCGGCGCGAGAGATTCAGATGCTCAAGGAAGTGAGCCTGCTCGATGCGCACACCGGGTTGCGCAAGGCTTTGCCTCTTTTGACGGTAGCGTCAGCGATGGCGGAACTGTGCCGGTTGACCTTGAAGGACGCCGATGCGCATCCGGAAATCTATGACCTCCTCGACCAGGCATTGGTCGCTCTGGATAAAGAGCCGGCTCAGCCGTTGCCGATTCTGTGGAAATTCGAACTCGAGCTTCTTGCGGCTCTTGGGTTCGCATTGTCGCTGGAGCGGTGCGCTCAGTGCGGCAAAGAGCTCAAAGCTCCCTTTTCCGGGCGAGTGGGTTTCCGGCTTGAGGATGGCAGCTTCTTAGGGCCGGACTGCGAGCCAGGAAGTCAGAAAGACGGCACGCTAGCCGCAGAAACCTTCGCGGTTCTGAGCTCGGTGGCTCGAAAGCCCGCGGCCATGCTGGGACGACTCACCGTTTCTGCTGCGGCCCGTCGCGAGGTGCAGGATTTTCTTGCGAACTATCTGAGCTATCATCTCCCTGTCCGGGGATATTTGAAATCGCTGGCGGCACTCGAATGGGATCGGCAATCGGCGTAACCGAGGTGTGAGCGAGAACGAAACGAGAATATCAACATCGAAATCGACAAGAGAAGCTATGGCCAAAGCAAAAGAGAATCTCATGGATAAGGTGGTGTCGCTCTGCAAGCGACGCGGCTTTATCTTTCAGTCATCGGAAATCTATGGAGGGTTGGGTTCCTGTTGGGACTACGGCTCTCTGGGGATTGAACTGAAAAACAATCTGCAGACTTTCTGGTGGCGTGAAATGACCCAGCTCCACGACAACATCGTGGGCATTGACGCCGCCATCCTCATGCACCCTCAAGTGTGGGAGGCATCGGGCCATGTGGCGGGTTTCGTGGATCCCCTCGTGGACTGCAAGCAGTGCAAGGCGCGCTTCAAGGCACAGGACCTTGTTCGACAGTGGCGGGCGAAAAAGAAGCTCGGCCATTTGACGGACGGTGATATCCCGGAGGGAGCGGAAGCTGACATCGCCGCGCTTAAGCTGATTCGTTGGAACGAGGCCGTCTGTCCGAACTGCGGCACGCGGGAATCCCTGACATCACCACGCCTGTTCAATCTGATGTTCAAGACTTTCATGGGACCGATTGAAGAGGCGGCCAGCGTGGTCTATCTGCGCCCCGAAACCGCTCAAGGTATTTATGTCAACTACCAGAATGTCATGACAACGGCGCGCCTGAAGATTCCGTTCGGCATTGCACAGGTGGGGAAAGCTTTTCGCAATGAGATTACACCGGGCAATTTCATCTTCCGCACGCGGGAATTTGAACAGATGGAGATGCAGTTTTTCGTGCGGCCCGGTGACGATGGTGAGTGGCTCGAGAAATGGCGCGATGAACGGTTTGAGTTCTATCTCAAGCTGGGGATCAAGAAAGAGAAGCTGCGCATCCACGAGCATGTGCATAAGGAGCTGGCGCACTACGCCAAGGCAGCCTACGACATTGAATACGAATTTCCGTTCGGGTGGCAGGAGCTCGAAGGCATTCACAACCGCACGGATTTCGACCTGAAGCGCCATGCCGAGTATTCAGGCAAGGACCTGAGCTACTTTGTCGAGGAAACGCGCGAGCGATTCATCCCGTACATCATCGAGACCTCGGCCGGGCTTAATCGGACATTGCTTGTGGTTCTTCTGGATGCCTACGATGAGGACACCCAAGAAGGAGAGCTGCGGACGGTGCTTCGGCTGAGCCCGAAGATCGCGCCGGTCAAGGTCGGCATCTTCTCGCTGGTGAAGCGCGACGGATTGCCCGATGTGGCTGACCGCATCGCGAAAGACCTTCGGCCGGTTTGCTCGGTCTTCACCGACCATCAAGGTTCCATCGGGCGTCGCTATCGTCGCATGGACGAAATCGGCACGCCTTGGGGCATGACCGTCGATTACCAGACCTTGGAAGACCAGACGGTCACGCTGCGCGACCGCGACTCTCTCGCGCAAGACCGTGTGAATATCAGCCAATTGCCGCAAATCATCCGCGAACGATTGGCGGATTGATTAGTGTTCACAATCTCTTTTCAGTGTAGATATTCGAGATTAGCGAAGATCTGAAGTACTTGCAGGGGAGGCAGTGGAGTGAAAGCGCAGCGACTCAAAAAACCGAAGCCTGCTGAGGATCGGCCGCTCGACCTTGAGGAGATTCCGGTTCCCGAGCCGAGCGCGGGGCAAGTTCGCATCCGGATCCGCGCCTGCGGCGTTTGCCGCACGGATTTGCATCTTGTCGAGGGCGAAATCGCAACTCCCAAGCTGCCCATCACGCCCGGGCATCAGATTGTGGGCGTTATTGACAAGCTGGGCGACGGCGTGACGGCGTGGAAACTCGGCGAGCGCGTTGGAGTCCCTTGGTTGGGTGGGACTTGCGGTGACTGCTTCTATTGTCGAAGGAATCAGGAGAATCTCTGCGAAAGCGCGACCTTCACCGGCCAGCATGTCGACGGCGGCTTTGCCGAATACGCGGTCGTCCGCAGCGATTTTGCCCATCGTCTGCCTGAGGGCTTTGACGATCTGTATGCGGCGCCACTTCTGTGTGCAGGGGTCATCGGCTATCGGGCACTGAAACTGGCGAATGTTCCTCAGGGAGGCAAGGTTGGTCTTATTGGCTTCGGCGCGTCGGCACATATCACACTGCAAGTTGCGCGATTCCAAGGCGCCGAGGTCTTCGTCTTCTCGCGCAGCGCCGAGCATCAGGAGCACGCACGGAGATTGGGGGCTGCTTGGGCTGGCAGCGTGGAAAGCAAGCCGCCGACCGAGCTGGACAGCATCGTGATCTTCGCTCCGGCCGGCTGGACCGTCATCAACGCACTGAAAGTGCTTCGCAAAGGAGGCACCGTCTCTTGCGCCGGTATCTACATGAGCCCCATCCCTCAGCTCGACTATCCTCTTATCTACCACGAGCGGAAGCTTGTCTCAACGGCGAATTCCACGCGTGCCGATGTGCGCGAACTGCTCGACATTGCCGCGCGCATCCCCATTCAGCCGGATATTGAGCTTTTTCCCCTCGCGGAGGCCAACGACGCACTTCAGCGCATCAAGACCGGGAGTCTGACTGGGGCGGCGGTGTTGGACATCCAAGGGCGGGGGCAAGAATCTTGCTGAGGTGCTTGAAAAAACCTTGATTCATTGTCAGGATTTTCGTAAATTTATGTTTGGACCTGCATTTGGTCAACCTATAATAAATACAGGAAGATGGGTATCTGCCGGACGCCCGGACACCTGTCGTGACCCGGCCTCTCATGTCTTTCGGAGGGTCGGTTGTGGCGGGTCGCGGCGCGGCGAGACCTGAATCAGCAGGCTACATATCGGTCTCGCGGAGGAACAGAATAGACTGTGGAGTGGCATCGTTGCCTTGGAGGATAAGATGATTTCATGTAAAGGCTTTGTGACCATCCTGCTCGTCGGCGCCTGTGTCCTGATGAGTTATTCGGTCGGTTTTGCCCAGCTGACGCCAGCAAATGCGGATGCCGTGGTTGGCGTCGCCAATAACTGGCTGCACCTGGGCCAGGAGATGGGTTGGGGATGGGCGACCGTCCCGGATTTCTCGGCGAGCTCCATCCAGGAACTGGAGTATCAGGGGGAAGTGTTGGCCTATAATCTACCCACTCCGGATGGGGGTCATATCCTGATCCCGGCCTGCCTCGAACTGCCTCCAATCACCGCCTACTCCACGGTCGCTTCTCTGGATGTGACAGAGGAAAACGGGTTCAGCGGGATGCTCAAAGAAATCCTGAGTCTCAAGTTTCAACTGCTGCGAGATTATCTGACGAACCCGGATCCTCCACCGGAACTCATGGCGCTCCAAGATGAGATTGACCGCAACGCCGCGCTATGGCAAGCGTATACCAGCAGCTACCAGACTTTCACACGGGTCATCGAGGAGAAGAATGCTCAGGGACGGATGGACAGTGAGGACGAGGTACAGACTCTGTACAGCATCTTGGATTTCGGGCCTCTCTTGTCCAGCAATTGGCATCAGGAAGCGCCGTACAACGATTTCTGCCCTTGGGGCGATGGCGGACGATGCGTCGTTGGTTGTGTCGCGACGGCGATGGCTCAGATCATGAAGTACTGGAACTATCCTCCGAATGGCAGCGGGAGCCGCACCTACTACTGGAATGGCGACCAGTCGTGCGGCGGGTCCACCTCCGGGCAGTATTTGTCGGCAACCTTCAGCGATGCCTACGATTGGGCGAACATCAGAAACTCCTATTCAGGTTCAGAATCTCAAGCAGAGAAAGACGCCGTTGCCGAACTCTGCTATGAAGCGGGTGTTGCTGTGGCGATGGATTATGGGTATTGCGCGTCCGGATCTAACCACGCCAGAGTCCTGGCAGCCTTTCCAAACTACTTCGAGTACTCCAGCCAGATCGACGCCGAGTATCGTGACAATTACAGTTCGTGGACCACTTGGTTCAACATGCTCGTCGCCGAGCTGAACAACAACCGCCCGATACAGTACGGGGTTGAAGCGCATTCGATTGTCTGCGATGGGTGGCGCGTGTCAGGAACGAATCAGCTTCACATGAATTATGGCTGGGGCGGCTACTACAACGGTTGGTACAATGTGGACGATATCCACTTGGGCGGCATCTGGGTCGAGATGTGCATCCGCTACATCATCGGGGAACCGTTCATGCGTATCACAGCACCCAGTGGCGGTCAAATGTGGTGCGTCGGGACGGAGCATGACATCACTTGGAGTGGAGCGGGTTTCACCGGCCGTGTCACGATTTCGATCGATCGGGACTATCCTTCCGGTTCGTGGGATGTTCTTTTTGCGGCGACAGATA
Organism: uncultured Alphaproteobacteria bacterium; assembly: GCA_964543855.1. Lineage (GTDB taxonomy): Bacteria > Electryoneota > RPQS01 > RPQS01 > DYHQ01 > CAZJAD01. The sequence goes on along the minus strand of CAZJAD010000037.1, from coordinate 7,490 downwards.
ATGATGGGTCGGAGACATGGACCGTCACAGGTCCGGCAACCTCCGACGCTCGCATCCGCATTATGAGTGATTCCGATCCGGATATCGGTGATACTCTCGATGGCGATTTCATCATTTCGGATCCTTACATCTTGGTCTCCGCACCCAATGGCGGGGAAACCTGGTATGTCACTCAGTCCCGGACGATCTATTGGTCGTCTTGCGGGCTGACGGGGAATGTTGATGTTTCGATCAATCGCGATTTTCCCAACGGCAATTGGGTTCCGCTTTTCACAGATACGCCGGACGACGGCTACGAGCAGTGGGTTGTGACGGAGCCGGCAACGAACAACGCTCGGATTCGTGTCGTGAGCATTAGCGATCCACAAATCAGGGATTCGTCAGACAGCGACTTCTCGATTGGCACTCGCTATATCGCAGTCACCGATCCGAACGGCGGCGAAACATGGTATGTTGGTGAGACGGACACGGTTCGGTGGGCCAGTGAGAATGTGAGTGGAACCGTCACCATCATGATGAATCGAAGCTACCCGGCGGGCTACTGGGAGAATATCGCCGTCAGCACCGCGAATGACGGCGAACACCCCTGGGGAGTCACCATGCCACCGACAACCCAGGCTCGCATCCGGATCATCAGCGATTCCTATTCTGGTGTCGGCGATACTTCGAACGGCAACTTCATCATCACCGATCAGGGAGCGATCACCGTCGTGTTTCCGAACGGGGGTGAGGTATGGTTTGTCGGTGAGACGGAAGACATCACCTGGACTTCGGGTGGGATCACGGGCAATGTGATGATTGAGCTGGATCGCGATTACCCATCGAGCTGGGATACGCTTTTCGAGAGCACGGCCGATGATGGCATTGAGTCCTGGGAAGTGGCCGGTCTAGCTACGAGCGATGCGCGGGTGCGGATTAGCAGCGTTTCGGAGCCGGATGTCTATGATATTTCGAATGCCGATTTTTCGATTGACGCGGGCAGTCCGCCGGTGATCTTGCATGATGCGAAGGATGACGGGGAGCCGGGGTCGATCTTGTTTGTGGCGACGGTGACGGCTGATGTGCCGCCGACGGTTCGGTTGTTCTGGCGGCCGGAGGGGTCGGGCAGTTACGATTCGACGGGGATGGTTGGGACGGGGAATCCGGACGAGTACTCGGCGATGGTGAGCCTGCCGGAGGCGGGGAAGTACGAGTATTACCTGAAGGCGGAGGGGTTGGCTTATCAGGTGACGGAGACGGGGGTCTATGATTTTGATTTGTATCCGTCGTGTGGCTTGGGGCTATGGTACGATGATGGGGGAGCGGAGCGTTACAATTGGGCGGGAGATACGCGGTTTCGCTGGGCGGTGAGGTTTACGCCGGAGTCGGTGCCGTATATCTTGTGTGGGGCTTGGTTCAGCGTGTCGCGGACGCGTCCGGACTGGTCGCATCAACGGGTTCGGATCGAGGTGTATGACAGTGATGGGCCTGGGGGTTTTCCGGGGACGGTGCTTTTGCGGGACACGACGGGCTGCATTGGCAATGTGGTGGGGGGCCTTCCACCCGATCAGACATACTGGGCGGGGGCGCATCTTCGGGACGGTGCCGGTGAGCCATTGGTGTTCAATGGTGATTTTTATGTTGCGGTAGGCAATCCGGATTCGGCGGGCTATGAGGCGTTTTCGCGGGACACGACGGGGTCGGTTTCGGGTCGGAGTTACTTGTATGATGGGTGTTTGGAGCAGTGGTATTTGGAGAGTGATGTCTGGGAGAACTGCCGGGATGGGAATCGGTTGATCCGGGTGGTGGGTTACTATCAGGAACCGCCGGTGCTGGTGGTCACGCAATCCGGGGATGACGCGGCCTTGAGTTGGACACCGTCCGGGTCACCATACTATCGTGTCTACAGCGATACGACACCGTTGGGTGCCTTTGGGACGTTCGAGGGTTCGACCTCGGACACGACTTTTGTGGATGTGAATGCGGTCACGGACGGAGTGATCAAGTTCTACCAGGTCACTTCGTCCACACAACCATAAGCGGAGATCGAGTCGCGGCTTAGCGGAGCTGCGGCATCCGGGCGGCAAGAATGGGGAGAGCGCGGCCTTCCTGCGGCGTCATCCCTGTGCCTGTCGCCCTTGTCTTTCATTCGGGATATACGGAGACAGCCTACTCTTCCCTGCATTCGCTGGCAGGGCTTCTGCATGGTCATCATTGGAAAGTAGGACGCGTGGAATTGCATCGATGCTTGAGGAGGATAGGATGATTGGATGGTGGAGATTCGGGATTGTCCTGCTTGTCGGCGCAGGTCTCCTGGCGGGCCCGTCCATTGGCTTCTGCCAATTGACACCGGCCCAGTCCGATGCCGTTGTTGCCGTCGCTAATAACTGGTTGCACTTAGGCCAGGAAATGGGCTGGGGATGGGCGGCGATCCCTGATTTCTCCATGAGCTCCATCGAGGAGATCGACTACCAGGGAGAACTCGTCGGCTTCAGTCTGGCTACGGACGACGGCTACATTGTCATCCCTGCCTACCGTGAACTTCCGCCCATCAGCGCCTACTCCACTACATCCAGTCCCGATTTCGATGAGGAATATGGTTTCTGCGGCATGCTGAAGGAGGTACTGAGCGACAAAATCCAACTCGTTCGGGACTACTTTGCTGATCCGAACCCGCCCCCGGAATGGACCGTTCTGCAAGGCCCGATCGAGCGGTACCGGGATTTCTGGGTGGCCTGTGCGAGCGACTACCAGACTTTCACGAAAGCGATCGAGGACGAGAATCGCGTGAGGGCCATCGATAGCGAGCGCGAGACGGCTGGCCGCTACGGGATTTTGGATATGGGGCCGCTCATGACAAGCAGTTGGCATCAAGGATATCCCTATAACGACCTGTGTCCGATGGGTGATGGCGGCCAGTGCGTTGTCGGGTGCGTCGCGACCGCCACATCTCAGATTCTCTACTATCATCGATCCCCAATCAGTGGAATCGGCAGTTACACCTACTGGTGGGATGGCGACAATTCGTGTGGCGGATCAACGCCCGGCGAGAGCCTGTCGGTTGATTTGAGCGATCCTTACGATTGGGGCAACATCATCGACGACTATACCGGCAGCGAACCTCAGGTGCAGAAAGATGCCGTGGCGGAGCTTTGCTATGAAGTCGGTGTCGCCGAGAATATGATGTATGGAGTGTGCGGCTCCGGCACCTATCACACGGATGCCATGGATGCCTTCCGGTTGCGTTTTGGCTACTCAGACGACATCGACATGGAACACCGGGCCGAGTACGATGTGACCGGAGAAGAGTGGTTCGCCATGCTCCAGGAGGATTTGAATCAACGGCGACCCCTCCAGTACGGAATTCGCCGGCACTCCATTGTCTGTGACGGGTGGCGTGTCTCAGGAACCAATCAGGTTCACATGAACTATGGGTGGGATTCGGAGCACAATGCCTGGTATACCGTCGACGAGCTTTTCTGTACATGGGATGGCTGCAGTCCGTGGGTCGAAGAAGTCATACGCCGGATCATCCCTTTGACCAGCATCACGCTGCTCTCGCCCAACGGAGACGAAGTCTGGTATGTGGGAGAGCCGGATACGATTCAGTGGATGAGCGACAACTACAGCGGGAATGTCAATATTGGCATCAACTTCAGCTACCCGGCGGGCCCATGGGAGAGCATCGTCGCGAACACAGCAAACGATGGAATCCACCTGTGGCAAGTAACGCTACCTGTGACGAGTCACGCTCGCGTTCGGCTCGCGGCGACATCCTCCGCCGGTGTGGGCGACACTTCGGACTGTGACTTCACCATTTCAGACGGAGCCGCTCAAATCAGTGTGACTTCTCCGAACGGGGGTGAGGTATGGTTTGTCGGTGAGACGGAAGACATCACCTGGACTTCGGGTGGGATCACGGGCAATGTGATGATTGAGCTGGATCGCGATTACCCATCGAGCTGGGATACGCTTTTCGAGAGCACGGCCGATGATGGCATTGAGTCCTGGGAAGTGGCCGGTCTAGCTACGAGCGATGCGCGGGTGCGGATTAGCAGCGTTTCGGAGCCGGATGTCTATGATATTTCGAATGCCGATTTTTCGATTGACGCGGGCAGTCCGCCGGTGATCTTGCATGATGCGAAGGATGACGGGGAGCCGGGGTCGATCTTGTTTGTGGCGACGGTGACGGCTGATGTGCCGCCGACGGTTCGGTTGTTCTGGCGGCCGGAGGGGTCGGGCAGTTACGATTCGACGGGGATGGTTGGGACGGGGAATCCGGACGAGTACTCGGCGATGGTGAGCCTGCCGGAGGCGGGGAAGTACGAGTATTACCTGAAGGCGGAGGGGTTGGCTTATCAGGTGACGGAGACGGGGGTCTATGATTTTGATTTGTATCCGTCGTGTGGCTTGGGGCTATGGTACGATGATGGGGGAGCGGAGCGTTACAATTGGGCGGGAGATACGCGGTTTCGCTGGGCGGTGAGGTTTACGCCGGAGTCGGTGCCGTATATCTTGTGTGGGGCTTGGTTCAGCGTGTCGCGGACGCGTCCGGACTGGTCGCATCAACGGGTTCGGATCGAGGTGTATGACAGTGATGGGCCTGGGGGTTTTCCGGGGACGGTGCTTTTGCGGGACACGACGGGCTGCATTGGCAATGTGGTGGGGGGCCTTCCACCCGATCAGACATACTGGGCGGGGGCGCATCTTCGGGACGGTGCCGGTGAGCCATTGGTGTTCAATGGTGATTTTTATGTTGCGGTAGGCAATCCGGATTCGGCGGGCTATGAGGCGTTTTCGCGGGACACGACGGGGTCGGTTTCGGGTCGGAGTTACTTGTATGATGGGTGTTTGGAGCAGTGGTATTTGGAGAGTGATGTCTGGGAGAACTGCCGGGATGGGAATCGGTTGATCCGGGTGGTGGGTTACTATCAGGAACCGCCGGTGCTGGTGGTCACGCAATCCGGGGATGACGCGGCCTTGAGTTGGACACCGTCCGGGTCACCATACTATCGTGTCTACAGCGATACGACACCGTTGGGTGCCTTTGGGACGTTCGAGGGTTCGACCTCGGACACGACTTTTGTGGATGTGAATGCGGTCACGGACGGAGTGATCAAGTTCTACCAGGTCACTTCGTCCACACAACCGTAGCTTACCGACAATCCTGCCTTCAACCCGATTAGTACCGGGCAATACCCTGTGGTCTTTGCGTGGGCCGCGGGGTTTCTCTTCGCCTAAGCCGACGAGTGAGCCGCTTGCACTTTGCACCGAAAGTCCGTAGATTGTTCGGCGCTGAATCGGCGGTTCGAGTCAGCCATAGAGAGACATGAGACGCTCAAGAGAAAAAAAATGGCAGGATCTCCTGCGCTTCCGGTGTACCGGTTGTGCCACTTGCTGCACCGAAACGGTTGTTCCGGTTACAGATCAAGATGTCGCACGCATTATGAAGGCAACCAAGCAGGAGGCGGGGGAGGTGGTGCGATTCTTCTTTCCCGATGATGTGAAGGGCGAACGGCGTTCGCCCGCGTGGATCAAACTGCGCCAGGGTAGGCGCTTCATGGGCCTGCGCAAGACCCGGGGGCATTGCCGGTATCTTGAGGAGGGCCGCTGCCGTATCTATCCCCATCGGCCAGTAACCTGCAGACTCTATCCATTCAATATGTTCTTTGATGATGATGGGGAAGTCGAAAGTTTGGAAATCAACGATGCTGTGAAATGCGAGTACGCTCTGGGCGGGAACGTGTCGCTCGAGGAGATTAAAGCTCTGTACTTCCGAGATGAGGAGCAGGATGCAGCCTACTTTGCGAAGGTGAAGAAGTGGAACGCCATGCATCCTAAGGGAACCGCGAACGAGTTTCTCGCGTTCCTGGGTCTTGTGAAGGAGAGAAAGAAATAGTATTCTTCAGATCAATTCGATCTGAATATCGGGCATCGTGTCGAGATCCACGATCAGAGGGGCGATGCGATGGCCTCGTTGATTCCACAGCACGACAATTCCCGGTCGCTTGAGGTTTTCGGATGCAACTCGCCGCACGACTCCTCTCAGACCAGTCGGCACATGGTTATTGCCGAACTTCACCACGACAAGCGCACCAACAGGATAGACATTGATAAGCGAAACGGCCTTGTTGACCACCGATGTATTGAACTCGGAACCGGCCTGGCGAACGAGGGCTTCGGCAGCTTGGATCGGACTCATGGGCTCGCCGGAATACACGCCTTTTTGCAGGTTGTCGAAGGCATCCGCCACCGCGATGATCTCGGCCATGCGGAAGATCTCATCGGGTCGAGCGACCCGCTGCCGAATGGGTTCGCGGTTTGAGCCGGTCAGTCCGTAAGGGTAGCCTCTGCCGTCCTGGCGTTCATGGTGACAACGTATCGCCGCCTGCTCAATCGACGATTTGGGCACCGTTGCGCTGATGATGTTTGCCCCGACAATCGGGTGTTTCTGCAGTGTTGCGATCTCGTCGTCGCTCAGTTCGGAGCGGCGTTTTTGGGCGAGCTTTGGCCACGCGATCTTGCCCAAGTCGTGCAGCAGAGCGCCCATGCCCAACTGCAGCAGCTCCTCCTCCGAAAAGTGGAATCCACGCGCGATCACCAAGGAAAGGATCATCGTGTTCAGAGCGTGCTCATAGTGATAGTTCAGGTAGCTGTGCATGAACGAGACTTCGAAGGTCTGCGTATTGTTGTTGATGAGCTCGCTCAGGGTCCGTTTGATCACATCGCGGAGAGCGTCTGTTTGGACGGCGTTTCGATAGCGTCCGTCCTTGGCGAGGAGAGTCCCGACATCCTCCTTCGTAGCCTGATTGAGCTCGGCGATATTCGTGAGCTCGTCGAAAGTCCGCCGAAGAAGGCGCTGGGCGCGGCGTCGTGTCTTCTGGGAAACAGAGACCGGGGGGTCGATATCTTCCGTGCCCGCTTCTTCGATGTAGATATCGAAGACTTCCAGCTGCCGCAGCCGGTTGATCATCGTTTCGGACAGCCGCTGGCCCGCAGAGAGTAGGAAATCCAACCGGTCGTCGTAGACCGGTCGGGCTACAACCATTCCCTCGCGAAGGTCATCCAGTGGGCACAGTCTCATCGCCGCATCTTCCGCTGCATGGATGTTACATGACAGGAACGATGGCCGCTTCTGCTACCCGTCAGGCCCCCTCCTGCAGGCTCGGCGGCGAACAATCTTATCTCTTTATCCTGCATGCAAATTACGGGCCGAATCCGCCGTCAACTGACCCCTGTTTTGCCTCTCGCACCAATGTTCTCCGAGGGCATTGACGAGCATGCCGAAGTCCCGATCGGCGGACGCGCTTGAGAGTGCGTTCTGCGGCGCAATGCGCGCAGCGCCGTCCTGTTTGAAAAGACAGTGAGTTCCGGATCTCCCCGAGATACCGACCCTATTGACTCATTGTTGATAATTTCGTATATTTATCGCACCTTGGCGCGTTCGTCTAGGGGTTTAGGACGCTGGTCTCTCACGCCGGCAACACGGGTTCGAATCCCGTACGCGCTAC
>CAZJAD010000036.1:0-20664 GCA_964543855.1 uncultured Alphaproteobacteria bacterium | reverse complement strand
GCTGGACGCCTATGTGGAGGACGAGGCACCGGACTCACTTCTGCTGTGGACTGTCGGCGGAGCCCAGAGTCTCACGGCCTCAGTGACCGATCGCGTACTCCGCGTGACCTTTCCGGCGAATTTCGAAGGTGAAGGACTTCTCGAAATCAAAGTGACGGACCCCGAAGGGCTTGAGGCACGCCAGACGGTTCGCTTCACGGTCGTCAACATGGAAACCAAAGAACAGCGTCAGGCAGATGGAACCGTGACAATTGCCTGGAGCAGCACCTCTGCCGCACTGGGCAGGATTTACTACGGCGAATCGGTTGCCTTTCTCGAACGCGAGGCGATGAGCTTAGGCGAGGCGGCGACAACCTTGTCCGTATCCCTGAAGGCTGTCGCATCCCAGCGCACCTATTGGTATAGATTTGTTACGCTTTCAACAGACGGTGTTGTTCTCTTCGAGAGCCCGCTCGACAGCTTTCAGACTTTCGAAGTTGCGTCCGCCCCGATCTTTCGCATGACGACTATCGATGTCAGACAGGGGGACAGCCACCTCATCGAGACCCCGGCTGGCACACGGATTCTCATCGATGGTGGCTACGGTACTCACGAGCCTTCCTTCGGTGATGGGCCTTGGGATGGCGACGGCGTTCCGCTCGCGCTCAACTATCTCCAGGCGCGCGGCATCTTCTATCTCGATCATCTTGTCGAAACTCACCATGACGCCGATCACTGGGGCGGCCTCGACGATATTCAGCATTCCGACATCGCCTACGGGGCCTACCATTCGGTTTCTGCGCCGAACGGCCTCATCGTAGGCGAAGAGTGGGATATCGGCGACACATCCGTCGTTGTGACCGTACTCAATGTGGACTATCCGGAGGGAATCCCTCACGAGGGTGAGAACAACCGCTCGATCGTACTCAAGTTCACGGTCGGCGAGCTCGATTTTGTCTTGACCGGTGATGCCGAGACCCCCGTGAACGCAAAGATGATCATGCGTTTCGGCGGTTTCTTACAGAGCGAGGTGCTCAAAGTCGGTCACCACGGTTCGTCCGATGCGACGACGGCCGAATGGCTGGATACCGTGTCGCCGCTTTTTGCTGTCATCTCCTGCGGCGCTGGCAACCCCTACGGCCACCCCCATTCGCAGACCATTGACCTGTTGGAAGCGCGAAATGTACGAATCCTGCGCACCGACGAAACAGGAACCATCGACATCCTGACGGATGGCCGGTCCGTCATCGAAATCTGGCCGTAATGATGTAGGCTGCCTCAGCAGCCGGACCCAAAGTGAAACAGGGTCTTCGCACCCTGTTTTTCTATTGAGCGAACTTCCAGCGACCGTCCAATCTCGGATTCAGTGGGGAATGCGCGACAACATACTCGGAAAGCGCGTCACGCATTAGAATGCCTGTGTCTGCGCCCGCTTGCGATTCGTAGGCTGTCAGCTTCGTCATTCCCGAGTTGCCTTCGAGCAAATAATCGATAGTAATCACCCGATAGAGCCGGTCGGGCTCGACGTCTTGGCCCCCGATTTTGAAGACCGTGATGCGGTCACCCGGAAGCCGATTCCGGTCCACGACGACCTGAATGCCGGAGACGAACAGACCACTGCCGCCATAGACAAGCTTATCTTCGAAAAGCTCTTTTAGAAACGAGCCCGGGAGCTGCAGTGCCACGAGGTGATTGTCGAAGGGCAGCACGGCAAAGATGTCGCGAGGCGTGATGTAACCAGCGGCAATGTCGGTGCGGATGCCGCCCCGGTTCGTGAACGCAACCTCCCCTTGAAGCTTCCACCGCATGGCATCGCAGACGAGATTGCCCAGCAGAGTCTCTCCCTCGCCAATGCGCGGCAAGTTGACGAGCGTCTCACCGATCGGTTCATCAAACCCTTTCTCAACGCGCGCTACCTCGGTGTCAATTGCCTCGGCGATGTCCGGCTCTCGCGGGAATTGATCGGCGAAGGTCGTGAGCAGCACGCCTTGATCCGCGTAGGGTTTCCACCCGACAAGCGTTTTGGTTTCGGGATCGATCTCGAATTCGATAACGCCGATGCTCGTTCCTCGCGCGTAACCTTGGAAGCAGGGGATGTGTGTCACCGGATCCACCCAGGGCTCCTGGTAGCCGACATGGATATCGCCGCAGAGCATCGCGTCAGCCCCGTGAATACGACGCGCGAGCTCAAAGGCATTGCCAGCATACTCGGATGTCCATCCTTTTGCCGCGTGCTCCTCCAATTCGCGGTAAGCCTCCATGCGGTCGTAGGGCAGACCAAGATGACACGCGAGAAAGACCACATCGGCACCGAGTTGTCTCACGGTATCGATGTAGGCTTGAGCAAGACTCACTTCCGGGGCGAAGTAGAGGCCTCGGATGTTCTCCGCAAAACTCGCTCGTTCCGTCCCGGTCGTTGTCAGGCCAATGACCGCCACCTTAAGCCCGCGGATCTCTCGGATGATGTAGGGTTGCACAAAGTGGCGAATGCCGGTTGCCGTTGAATCGAAAATGTTGCATGAGATGATCGGGAACTCAGCCCGTGACAGGCAACTGTCTTCGAGCATCTTGCGTCCCAGATCGAATTCATGATTGCCGATGACAACCGCATCATAGCCAATCGTGTTCATATAGTCGACGACCGCTCGCCCGGCGGTCTTCGTGCCAATCAGCGTCCCCTGCCAGATATCCCCGGTGTCGATGAGCAGAAATCCCATCCCTTCCTCAGCCGCCTGTTGCCGCAGCGTGCGGACGATCCTTGCCACGGATGCGGCTCCGCCAAGCGACGGCGGGAACTCGGGATTCATGAAGGTTGCCTTGCTCGCATCAATCCCCCCGTGGATGTCGTTCGTATGAAGAACCAGAAGGCGAACGGGCTCGGAAGCCATCGCCGGGCTCGACACGAAAGTACTTCCCAGAAGCGCAATCAAAAGCATTAGTGCTATCATGGCATCAATCCTTCGAAAAAACATCATTGCCAGTTGCACGCGAAGGGCCAACCGGCGCAAATCACAACTCATATCGGACCGATATCATTCCCCGCCAGAGACCCGTTTCAACGTGGTCGACATCAACGCGCGCCCCGCCAAATCGCGTGTTAGGAAAGAGGTCCGCGTGGCTGTAGTTGATCTTGCCGAACTCCATACCGAAATCGGCAAACACATTCTTGTGCTGGAAGCCAATGCCAGTGGTGAAAACGGCAAGGGTCCGTTCATCGTCATCCGGCGCATTCGCAAAGAGAAAGCCGGCGCGCACGGGAACCCCTCGCACCACTTGTTGCTCGACTCCAGCGCGAATCTCAAAGGTGTCATCCCAGGAGTCTCGACTCTTCGAGTAGGCGACGAATTCGCCTTCGAGCATGATTCTCGGCGCAAAATCGCTGCGCGGCCGATACTGCAATCCCAGAGCATAGCGCGCCGGATAGGTCACGCTGATCGAACCGTTGGTGACCGTGATCGAGTCGCCATCCTGGACGCGCGAGAGCTCCTCGAACTTGAAATCGCCCGTAGGCAACAGAGCGCGAAAACCGGCTGAAAGACGCTCCGAGACCTCGTAGGCAGCTCCGAAGATCATCTCTGCCGGAGTGCCGTCGGGAGAGTACTCGATGCGCGTCACCTGGTTGGCGGAATCTTCCGGCACCCAGAAAGTCCCTTCTTCATAGGCCCAATCACCGGTAAGCAGACTGACACTGAAGCCCACCGAAAGAGGCAAATCTCCTCGAGCAGCCGCACCGAGACTGATGGAACGTAGATCTCCACTGATATCCAGGCGATTGTGAGCTAAAGGTAGGTCGAGAATACCGCCCACCGCATCGCGATAACGCACTTCCTCGTGGTAACGATAGTCAAAACGATACACCGAGTAGCTCCCAAGCCCCACCGCCAGCACCGGCACCACCTCTTGAGGGATCCGGTAGGTTACCCCTCCTTCCAGCTTCGAATAGAGGTGGTCGTTCAAGACATAGCTGTTGTAGGCCAGGATGCCATCGAATGCATCGTGGATGGGATAGGCGCGGGTCTCTTTTATCCGCGTGACATCGCCGGTCACATCAATCTGGAGCTCAGCACCCGGCGCGGCAAGCAATGAGGGATTGCCCAGGAGTGCCGGAGCTCCTGACTCGCCGGTCAGCATTGTGCGACCCAGACCCAATGTCCGGGCGCTGTACGCGCCGGGTCGAGTCGCGAGTTCAGCGTCGGGAAAGAGCTCGGCACCTACAGCGAAATCCAAGAAGGCCAGCAGGGGAACGACAACAAGCCAGAATCGGATGACAGCTTTCATTGACGCGCAGAGCATTCTTGTTTCCTTGTTTGACGAGTTTCTCTCATAACCGGATAGGATACCCTCATGGCATCCTAAGCCTCTTCATAACCTTTATGGCCCATAAGGCGATAGGTCAGAATCTTACCATGCTCAACACCCGGCTGATCCAGAGGATTAACATTGTACAGGTCGCCGGCGATGATCGTCGCGATTTCAAAAAGCATGAAGGCTTCACCCAGGAAATTGGCCGAGATTTCCGGGAATTCCAGCGTCAGGTTGGGTCGTCCCGCATCGGTCAGGGCTTGCCGGGTTGCCGAGCATTCCGCGGCCATGAGAGCATTCATGCTCTTGCCGCCGAGATATTCAAGGCTGGACAGGTGGCCGAAAATCGGGTCAAGGGTCACTTCGCGCTGAAACCGCTTCGCCTCAAGAAAGATGAAGACCTTGTCTTGCGGGCCCTCGATATAGAGTTGGACTTGCGAATGCTGGTCGGTCGCTCCCAGAGCTTTCACCGGAGTCGGGCCCAAGAAAACTTCGCGGCCGTCATTTGTGTGGCGCTTTCCCAGAGATTCCGCCCAAAGTTGTCGCCACCAATCCGCAAGAGGAAGCAAGCGGTCGGCATAAGCCATCATCACATGGATCGGCCGGCCGCGCCGAGTATCGAAGAAATGAAGCAGCGTGGCCAGAAGTGCTGCGGGGTTCTCGCGGGGCTCGGCTTCGAGACAGAGGTCCGCCATGGCCTCTGCTCCCGCCAGCAGATTCTCGGCATCCAACCCAAGACAAACCGCGGGAAACAAGCCGACGGAAGAGAGAACGGAGAACCGCCCGCCAACTCCAGGCGGAATTGGCAGTGCTGCCAGATCTTCCTCCCGTGCGAGCTGCCGAAGATCTCCCTTCTCCGGATCCGTCGTGACAACGATGTGATCTCGCCAACGGCCACCAACACTCTTCTGCAGAGCATCGAAGATAACGAGCGATGCTGCGGCCGTTTCCGCCGTCGCGCCCGATTTCGAAATGATGTTGAAAAGCGTGCGACTGGGATTCGCGACCTCAAACAAGGCGCCCACGGTGTCGGGGTCGATGTTGTCGAGGACGAAGAACCGAGGAGTCCGACGCCGCGACCCATCGAGCAGATTATGAAACGGGTGGGAGAGCGCTCGGAACAGTGCATACGGCCCCAGTGCCGAACCCCCGATTCCGGCCAGTACGAAGTTCTCGTGATCTCCGCAGCGCCTCGCCGTCGAACGGCAGATTTCAAGGACTTCCCGATCCCTCGGCAAGTCAAGGAAGGGGAGACTACCTTCACTTCGCTGCCGTTTGATCGTTCCGATTGCCTCGGACACACGCGCCATCAGCCTGTCGAATTCGCCGGGAGAAAGACCCGCGGGCCCCGCGACGGAGCTGAGAGCGTTCGAGATTTGGAGGCGAAGGTGCGTCACGACCGAAAGTCCATGTTCACTACTTCGTAATATAGTAAAGATTATGCTTGAAGGCAAGGCCGGAGAAGTGGCGCACTGCTTGCACATTCGTTTGTCGCTCTCCCCGTGAATGAGACGGCCGGATATGGCTCAGGACAAGGGAACGGGCAGTGGTTGCCTCGGCTTGACAAACAGGAAAAAGTTTCCTATCTTTCGATGAAATATGGAGTGAACACTTGACCGTTCGCTAAGGCGTTTTACCTTTTTGCGGCCATTGCTTCCTCGTGTCCGGCTCTCCGTGTCTGGGAGCCGAGCCGGGTGCCGAATCTGGAAGCCCGGCCCAAGAAGGACGATGCGCTCTGGCGAATTTTTATTTCTATTGAAGATATACATAGCATGACGTGGATTGCACGCAGGGGATTCGTACTTGTCATTCTGGGCCTTTGTGCAGTGGGCCTGGGGTGGGGTGCCAGCCGGATGCGGTCGACCAAACTGCAGCGCGCACCGCAGACACCCCGGCTCGAGCGTGCCCAGGTTCGCCTGATTTCGCACACGGCTCGCGAAATCGTGATTGAGTTCGAGTCCCCTCCTTACGAAGCTCTGAAAAACCCTGAGACGGGTGAAGTCGTGCGATTCTCTGTGAGGGGCGCTCAGCCTACGAGCCGAACGGGATTCCCCGTTGTGCCCTCTTTGGTTCAGCCTGTGGATTGCCCGCCTGGAGAAATCCGGCTCCAGATCCTCGAAACGGATGAAGAAACCCATCCCCTACCCTCGTACAGCGCTGTGCAGGAGGATCAGCCGATTGATCCGCCAGAACAAGGTCTCAAGGAGGTCGGTCCCCAGAGCCCGATTCAGGGCCGTCGTCTCGAAGGAAGCACCCCCGAGCCCTCGGCTGAGGTATGGCCGCTGCGGGCAGTCGAACTCCACGAAGGCGGATTCTTCCGTGGTCACAGACTCATGGCAGTCCGGTATTATCCCCTCCGCATCGATTCGAGGCGCCGGGTCATGAAATGGGTGCCGCGCATCCGTGTGCGCCTTATCCTGCCGGACTGGGAAGGCAGCCCCGACTATGCCAATCGGCGCTATGACGCTCCTAATGAGAGGGCTCTGCTGGAGAATATCGTTGGTCCGCTGGCACCCGCCGTTCTGCCGAGACATCAGATCGAGGAGCGAGAGCGCCCGGCACTCGGAATCCAGACAGAGTTCTCACCCCGGTTCAAGATCATCGTGGATGAAGAGGGCATCTACCATATTAGCCAGGAAATGCTGGCATCGGCCGGGGTACCTGTGGAGCAGATTGATCCCCGTACAATCAAAGTCAAAGTCCGCGGGCGTGAGATTCCCATTTTTGTACAAGGAGAGGCGGACGGGGTTTTCGATCCCTACGACTACATCGAGTTCTACGGAATTGAGAATCGAGAGACTTGGACAAGCCTTGTTGAGACGCTGTACAAGGACCCGTGGTCGGACGAGAATGTCTACTGGTTTTCGTGGGCCGGACCCTATGGTTTACGGCTGGGCGAGCAGAATGCGGAGTGGATGCCAAACACAGGATCCCCGGCATCACACCTGCGAACGACAGTCCACTTCGAAGAGGACAACTACTACTCCCCTCTCAGCTATGGGGCGACCCGAGAACCCTATGTGAGCCGGTTACACGAGATGGGACCCTATGGGGTTGTCATGGATCACTGGTTCTACTCGACCGGAGTTCGCTCTTTCGAAACACGGGACTATCCTATTTCCGTTGCCCATCCGGATACAGCAGGGGCGCCGGGCCTTCAGCAAGTCATTGTGCGTGCCGCATTGCAGGGGATCAGCTACGGACACCATCGTGCGATTCTCTACCTCAATGGACACACCGACAAGGGACTTTCCATCGGGAGAATCTCTTGGGGTGATGACAGAAAGGATTGGTCTTCACACACGGCTGCAATTCTGGAGACGGTTCCCGATCCTCTCAACGCTGGCATCGTCAGCCGTGATCTGAGACATGGAGAAAACACCGTGTCGCTGTCCGTCACGGGTGATGGTCTTTCCGGTGCCACCGATCAAGTGACCTTGAACTGGATCGAAATCAGCTACGAGCGGATGATGAAGGCGTCGGACGGGTACATGCGCTTCGACTTCGATGTGACATCAGGCGAGACCTTCAAATTTGACATCCGTGGTTTCGCCTCGCCCAATATCCAGGTTTGGAAGTTGGGTATGGCCCGGCTGACCAACACCGATGTTCGCTACCTCACCCCCGTCGATGAAGACCCGTCATGGGCCGTGCGGTTCCTGTTGACGCCCACTCAGGCCTACCGGTTGATCGCATTTGACGACACCTATATCAAGACCCCGGTGGCCATCTTGCCTGAGCAGTCTGCTCGGGATCTGCGCGACCTTCCGGGAGCCGAGTACATCCTGCTTGTTCATGACTCGTTCCTGGAAGAACCGGCGATTGAGGCGTTGCGCCAGCGAAGAGAGGGGACTTTCCCGGGCGGGGTCGAAGTCGTTACACCAACGGAGGTCTATGAGCAGTTCAATGCGGGTATTGTGAACCCCGAGGCGATTCGGAACTTCCTCATTTATGCCTATGACCACTGGACCGTCCGACCCACTCACCTGTGCATCGTTGGCGACGGTAACTATGATGTCAAAGACTATAGGCACTACGGTGGGAACCTGATCCCCAGCTTCTATCCTTCTGTCTCGCAATATGGGCCGGTGTCAGCCGACGGCCTGTTTGGGTTTGTTTCGGGACCTCCGTGGGATCTCCTCCCGGACATCGCCGTGGGGCGCATCTCGTGTCGGACGGCGGAAGAACTGGAAACCTATGTTGAGAAAATCGCCGTCTACGAGGATGACCCGGACTACGCCTCGCCCTGGCATTCGAACTACATTTTCATGTCCGACAAGACAGGAGGCGGTACCAGTTTCATACAGTATAGTGAAGGTAGTATCAGTATGATGCCGGATTATGTGAATATCACGCGCGTCTATTCGGATTCTCTCCCGTCGGGATCGGAGAGGGAAACGGCGGTTCGGGAGGCCTTTCGCAAAGGCGGCATCATCGTCAACTACAACGGCCACGGAGGCGGGGGTCAGTGGGCAGCGGAAGACTTATTGAGGGTCGAAAGCGAGCAGTTCCTTCTCAACCGCCGCAGGTATCCTTTCATCACCAGCTTCACCTGCTACACCAATGCTTACGATGCGGGTCGCCAGGGCGAGGTTCTGGGCGAAGCCTTTCTTTTCCAAAGAAACATCACCGGTGAGCTTATCGGCGGAATCGGCGTCTACGCCTCGTGTGGAACCGGGTTTGCCGCGGCCGGACGCGACCAACAGGCGCATCTGTTCAATTTCGTGGCGGATCCACCCGGTCAGACTCTCGGCGAAATCGTTCAAGCCAACAAGACGAGGTATTGGCTGGCCTACGGGGCGGATCCGCCAAACGTAAATGCTCCATATTCACAGCAAATGCAGATGAGTCTTCTCGGAGACCCCGGTGTGAAACTGGCAGTTCCGCAGAATGTCTTCGAGCCGGAAATCGACAAGACATTTGTCATCGCTCCGATGGACAGTATCGTGCTGGATACGGTCGTGGTCAATCCGGATTCCATCAGGATCGATACCGTCGAGATCATCACGATACCGGGAGATACGGTGCTCATCAGTGGAACCTTGCCTTTCGACATCGGAGACGGCCATGTCGTGCAAGCTTGGTACGACCTGTACGAAGAGCACGGGGTCCGCCTCGTGGAAGAGAGTCTTTTCCCAGAGATTATCACGACTCAGGACTTCGAATCGCCTCCCTTGGTCGTGCCGCGATCGTTCACGACAACGGAGGCGCGGTATGTTGTCTATGTCTCCAATCCAGCGACTCAAGAGGATGGTATCGGCTATGTCTCGGTTTACGCCGAGGACTTAGGAGACTCGACCCTTTTCCTTGACCCGGGGTCCTGGCCCGAAAGCGTCGTGAGAGAAGGTGTTCCCTTCTATGTACAGGTCAGGATTCTGCATCGCATTGGGATCGATCGTGTCCGTATGCGTGGCGTTTTCAGTCCTCCATCAGGCCCCGTTGTCTTGGACACTCTGGCCATGGAGGAAGTCACGCAGTATCTGTGGCGCACTCCCGTCTCGCTCGGACCCTATGAGGTCGCTGACGCGACCTATAATGTTTCGTTCACTCTCTATGACGATTCCGGTAGTGCAATCAGTTCTCCCACGTACGGTTTGGACCTGTCCACCAAGCCGGACATCCTCTTCTCTTCCGTCCACCCTGGTTATCCAGTGATCATGGGGGACACCTATCCTTACGCTCGGGTGATGTTGCAGAAGACAGTCCCTGAGCACTCGACAGTCCCGGATACTCTGACGATGTTCATCTTTGCATATCGTCCCGTGACCGAGACACTTCCGGCGGATACTTTCGAGAGCTATGCCACAATTGCAGACATTGCCCATCTGGGGCGAACCTTCCTCGTAGATATCCCGGTTCATTTTCGTCCGGGTAGGTGGTTTCTCAGGACCTACATTGATCCCTTTGATGAGATCGCCGAGTCCAACGAGGACAATAACCTGCGAACACCGTACCTCGTGGCCGATCACTTCCCGGTCTCCCGCGCGGAGGGCATCTACTACGAAGACCCCCATGAGCCCAATGTTTCCAGCGAATACTGGCGGCAGGGGACCTTGGACACCATGGTGCTGCGCATTCCACCGGGCGCCCTGCTGCAGGATAGCAGCGTCGTGTGCTATGAGTATCCTCGGAAGTTCACGGCGGCTGAATCGCTGTTTTTTGCCCGGGTCTTGGGTCCGAACGCCGGACTTCGCCAGCTACCCGCGAGTCAACGTCCAGATATCTTCACGGTGACGCTTTCCGACAGTACGGACCGTCTCGCTCCCGGCAGCGCTGCGGATCTCTCCTTGATAAGAAAGGTGTCGGTCGGCACGATTGAATTTGCCGATACAGTGGGTTCTCTCTGGCCGCCTTGGTCTCCCTCGGATACCTCCGACCGGGATATCTTCCAGCGGCGTTTGGGAACCGACTACTGGACCAAAATGGATGCGTCCCTCCAGGCCACTCGGGACAGCACGCTCGTGGACATTGACACGGTCGGGGTGGGGCAGGAGTCCTATGTCGTCTACACTTGGGATCGATCCTATCGACTGAGATACTCCACCCGGACGAACTACCTCGGAAGCTTCACGATATTCACTCTGGATCGAGACTCGATGGACACTTGGCCTCCGCAGGTTGACTTGGCGGTGAGTGGAGAGCGCTATGTGCCTGGCGCTTATGTGCCGACAAACCCCCAGATGTTTTTCTATCTCTCCGATCCAAGCGGCATCGATCGTCGACCAGGGCACTTCCGCATCGTCCTCGATGGGGATACGATTCCGTACAGTGAGATTGCCTGGACGGACTCGGTTGAAACCTCTGGTGACCAGGTGGCACTGATCCGTCCTCACCTCTCCTTGGGCGACCACACAGTTGAAGTCTATGCCCGTGACAATCTCGGTAACGACACGACCTGTGTGACAGCTTTTCAGGTCGAGGGCACCTTCGGGATCGACTTCGCACTGAACTATCCGAACCCCTTCAATGCTCAGACGAAGATTGTCTATGTTCTCACAGGCCAGACGGATGAGTATGTCAAGGTGAAGATATACACGGTTTCCGGTCGACTCATTCGCACGCTGCGCGAAAGTGAGCGCGCGGTCATCAATTATCGCACTCTTGTCTGGGATGGCCGAGACGAAGCGGGAGAAGCTGTCGCGAACGGTGTCTATTTCGGACGCATCGTCGCCAGTCAAGGCGGGAAGCAAGTGGAAAAGGTGATCAAAATGGCCAGGGTGCGCTGATGCTGAAGCGCATGGCCCACATACTCCTGGTTCTTGGCACCGTGTCCAGTGCCTTCTCGGCGCGCTATGTCGGCGAGTTTCTCGAGATCGGCGCGGGTGCACGAGCCGTCGGCATGGGCGGGGCCTTCACGGCCGTCACCGACGATCCATCCGCTTTCTACTGGAATCCCAGCGGTCTGGGGTATGTTGAAGGACTCAAGTTCTCCGGTATGTACGCTGATCTCTGGGGCGGACTGGCCAACTACTCGGTGGCCGGCGTTGCCGCCGCCGTGCCCGGCGCCGTGATCGGCATCAACTGGATACGGCTTGGCGTCGAAGACATCCCCCGCTATCCCGATTACGATAATCGTTACCTGTTCCCGTACGGAGACTCGCTGGGTGGTGAGCCTTTTCCCTATGAAGACCCGCGCGAATACATCATCGCTTTGCACGGAGAGCCCACCGGATATTTCTCAGACATGGAATCGGCAATCTTCCTGAGTTTTGCCAAACTCAACGAGTTCACACTGGATTTTGGATGGTCTTACTTCAATCTGCCGATTCAGCTTCCAGTTGGGGCAAGCTTGAAGATCATTCAGCGTTCCCTGGATGACGCATCGGCGACGGGCGTCGGGGCGGATGTGGGAGCTCAGGTCCGAGTGCGAGTCGATGATGTCCTCGGGCCGCAATGGCCGGGCTGGCTGTCGTTGGGATTCAATCTCCAAGACATGACTCGAACACAGGTCAACTGGGGCAAAGGCGTGCGTGACGCCATTCCGACCAATTTCCGCGTCGGTGTCGCCACCGGATGGGACATCTCCGCCTTGCGAGGTCGTCTCATCTTGAGCTATGATACAGAGAGGCGTTACACGCGCACGCATCACTATGGCATCGAATACGGCTTCCACAAGGTTCTTGCCCTGCGTGGGGGATGGTGGGGCGACGAGTGGACGGCGGGAGCGGGTATCAGTGTCTGGCGTGCCACCGTCGATTACGCGTACTTGGCTCGCGATCTGGGTACAATCCATCGCGTAAGTCTGACGGTTCAACTCTAATCGAAAGGCTAAGTCCGTGGAGCGGAACGGAATCCTCATCGGAGTGGTCACGCTGCTCCTCGCGATTCTCGCGGCCGGCTGCGGTGGAGACAGCGAGGACGCTGACACCACGCCACCCGTGGCGCCCACGCTAAAGCTGCGTTCATCGGACAGCCTCTATGCACAAACCGGTATCCGGCCGGAAGCCGGAGTCACCGATCGAGAGTATTTCATTCGAGTTGAGTGGTACCGCAATCAGGAAGAAGACTTGGCGGGTTACTATGTATATCGACACGGCGAATCGGACACGGAATTCCCGCAGACACCGCTCGACAATCTGATTCTTGGCCAGGATATTTCATTCTACGAGGATCCTTACTTCATCGACTA
This sequence comes from uncultured Alphaproteobacteria bacterium, assembly GCA_964543855.1. GTDB lineage: Bacteria > Electryoneota > RPQS01 > RPQS01 > DYHQ01 > CAZJAD01. The sequence continues at coordinate 7,754 of CAZJAD010000036.1, read as the reverse complement.
CGACACGGGAAACCTCGAGCCCGATGAGATGACGGGGGAGACCCGGGGTTATTACTACGCCGTGCGGGCTTACGATCAGTTCGGCAATCTTTCGGATTGGTCGGCGTCGGCTTACTATCGTCTGATTGCGAACCCACAAGGTCTTTCCGTGACCAGTCCAAGTCCGGAGCAGTACTACCTCGAATGGAACTACGAGAGTGGGCCGGATGTCTTTTTCGACTATTTCATGATCCGGGTTTGGGACGCGGAGACTGGCCAGCGTGCATGGCATATGAAATACACCGCATTCGGCTCGACGTTCAGCGTGGCCCTGAATGCTAACGGGACAGCGGAGCCTTTCATTTCAGGGCGCCGTTATGTCTGGAAGCTCAATGTCATTGCGAACAGCAATCCGCCGGATCGGAGCCCGGCGGGTTGCGCCGCCAAGACGAATTTCGTTTATTCTGACTAAACCAGCGGGAGGCTCGAACCGCACATGTCACCAGTATCGCTTGGAAAACAACTGGGAACCGCGCTCTTTGCGGTGATGATAGTGGTCATGGTTCCTTTGTGGGCTGAGGCGCAGACAGCTCCCCGACAGGGGCCAACGCAGCAGGTGGATGTGCCTGTCCAGCGCATTGGACAGGCCTCCCAGTATTATATTGGAGCGACGAATGAACTGCTGATTCGTGTGAACATCTGGGGCCGTGTCCTGCGACCAGGGCAGTATTTCATCCCGTCGACGACCGACCTTATCACCTTGATTTCTGTCGCCGGTGGACCGGAACAGCGCTCGCGTCTCGACAATGTCCGGATCGTCCGCAACAGTGAAGACGGCGCCGAGATCATCGTTGTCAACATCAAGAAATTCCTCAAGACCGGCGACAAGCGCCTCGTCCCCAACCTCGAACCTGAAGATACCATTGTCCTCTCGGGGTCGTCCTGGCAGCTTTTCGCCGATGTTGTCGGCGTCGTCTCGCAGCTTGCGATTGTCGCCAATGTCTACTTCTGGTTCTTCGTAGCGGAGCACCTGTAACTCCAAATCCTCACGACTGCCTGCCTTTCGAGAAAAACAAGACCGGGGCGCAAGCGCCTCGGTCTTGTCGTTTATACAGACCTTGCCTGCCAAAAAGGCGTGATCATCTCTCCGCCGTCACGCGGAAGAACAGCTTTTCGTTGGGCATCATCGGGAGGGCAAATTCGTTTGTGTACGAGATGAAAGTCGGCTCCAAGGAGAATTCCACGGGGTCATCCGATTGGTAGATATTGTAGTGGTCGACTCCGGGCACTTCGTCCCACTGCAGAAGCAACACACCCGATAGGTAATGAATTGTAAACTCTTTGGGGACGGGATCAATGACTTTTGTGGCGCATCTTATTCGATCACCGGTACCTGCATCAACAGCCAGGACAAACTCCCCTTCCATAAGAGGTCGGCTGAGCATACATTCTGCATCCACGCCTCCCGTCATCTGTGTTGTCCCGAGCAGCTCGTACAAAGTCTGTCCCAGCGAGTCCGTTGAGTAGACATCGATGAAATGATCCCACGGTGCGAAAAGCTGCACGAAATCCTCTCCCACCCAAGGCATTGGATATTGAACATCCGGCGTAAAGACGACGAACTCATATCGTTTCGACGGAATACAGGCGTCGGCGGTGTCATTCCCATCCGCGTCTGGGAGGAAGAAACAGTCGTCATAGGGATCATAGACATCTGAATCGCGCATGTCCCCTTCGTAGATGATAATCCCGAATCCCTGTGTCGGATGCATAGCAACCTCAACTCCGCGCATGGTTTCCAACGGTTCAAATCCCGGCCACAAAGCACTTGCGTAAACGCCGATGATTTCATCGGGAATGTAATCATCATAAACAGCATCACCCATAAGCACGATCTCTTTATTCAAAGTATCCGACATGTAATAGCATCCGGTTTCCGTGTTTCGCGTCATGTTATAGAAGAACATCGGCGGGTATCCCTGCAATGGGCCGAAATCGTAATTAACGAGTGGTCCGATGATTTCGCCACCGAGAACTTCAAACGCCCAAATCCGCGCGGTTCCCGTCGAAGGTACGCCTCCGCACATAAGAGCTAAGCAGTGTCCCGGTGGGAGCATGAAATGATTCTCAAAAACAGCCATGTCAGATGCGCGCAGAAAATAGCCCAAATCGAATTCATACCAATCCGTATCGCCGGGCTTGAAAGAGGCAAAGTAGTCAACGCCGAGACCATACGGATCATGATGGATAAAGACGTTATAACCCAAGGCTCTTAGGAGTTTCAGAAGCCGTACAACCAAATACGGATAGAAATGACGAAACTTGTGCCGGAAGAGTAGAGTATCTTTGAAGCGATAGTAGGCATCGCTGGTATCCAGACCGTTGGAATCCTTGTAAGCTAATTCGGCTCTAAGGGCGTCAATCTCTCTCTCGTCAAAGGTCATGACACTGGTACTCTGCCATTTGTGAGTTCCTTCGTGAATGAGCGTCTCTTCCAGATAGATAATGCTGTCTGGGTGGTTCCAAGTCCACTCGATTAACTGGGAATCCACATTCATTTGATCTTTGTCTGTTGCCTTGCCGTCGCTTAGGTGATTCGCGCCGCTGTGCCGAGTCGTTCCAATCTCGGCTTGAATGCGGCCGCTTCTGAGCTGACGCTTCAGAAGGTCAGCATAAGTCGAGCACGATACGGTCTTCGTGCTGCCTGCCGCGTCCGTCCAACTTATTGAATCAGGCGGCGGCGTTCGAATGCTTTCAATGGCTGCCTCAACCACCCCGTATTCATATTCTCTCAAGGGACGACCCTTGAAATCAGGTCCTATGAATTTTATTCTTCGAGGAGGTGGTTCTTGTTTCCTTTCGTCGGGCTGCGAAGCGACAAGCATCCCGACTCCAATGAGCACCGGCACCCCCAGATAAAACCACTTTGCTACCTTCATGATTTCCTCCCCTCTTGAAGATAACAAATCTCTTGGTCCAACGAGTTACATAAGACCCTTTATTTCCCGAATTTGCTCACTTGCCTATTTCCAATTTATGTGCCATCTCATATTTTGTCAAGTAGAAATTGGCTGAACAGAGAAGTTTTTCTTCTTCCATTAAACGCGCTTTTATCAGTGCATTACTACCTCATTCTCCTCCTGCGCTCTTGCTTTTGATTATCGCTCCACTTCCATGCCTCTCATGCAATGATGCTTCGTTCTGGGCTGCGTTGCATGTGACGCAACTCTCTCTCGATTACATCAGCTATCGAGTAGTGCATCGAACAGGAGAAAAAAAGACCGAAGAGTCTTCTCCTCGGCCTTGTTATTCTTTCGGGCTGCAGCCAAAAGCGTAGCGCTTACCGCTCTGCCGTCACGCGGAAGAACAGCTTCTCGTCGGGAATCATCGGGAGGGCAAATTCGTTTGTGTACGAGATGAAAGTTGGCTCCAGGGAGAATTCCACAGGGTCGTCCGAGTCGTAGATATTGTAGTGGTCGGCTCCCGAAACCTCTTCCCACCGCAGAAGGAATATGCCCGGAAGGTACTGCATCGTGAGACCGTGAGGAGTCGGGTCAAAGACCCTCACGACTGGACCTTGCTGTTCGTCCATGTCCGCATCGACTGGGACGATGAACTCACCCGCCATCAGAGGTCGGCCGAGCAGGCATTCCGCGTCGACGCCGTCCATCATCGGAGTCACACTGAGCATCTCAAACAGAGTCTCGCCCAGCGAGTCCGATGTCCACACCTCGATATCGTGTTCCCAGGTTGCGTGAAGCATGACCGTACAATCTCCTGGCCAGGGTGGCGGCAGTTGGATGATGGGAGTGAAAGCAAGAAATTCATACCTCGGTATCGGGAGACACACATCGGCCATGTTGTTGCCGTCATAATCCGGGAGGAAAAAGAGAACATCGTATGGACAAACAAGGTCCCCGAGATGAACATCGAAATGGTTCACGCAGACACCGGCCCCGTGATATGGGTGCTCTCCAGCATCCACGCCTCGCATGTTCAGCAGTGGCTCGAATCCGGGCTCAAACGCATTGGCATAGACCGAGATCATCGTTTCAGGAACCGAGTCGGCATTCATATCAGCCATCGCTACGATTTGCTGGTTCAGTGTATCCAGCATGTAGTAGAGCTCCGTCTCATCGGAGTGGGTCATAGCGTAAAAGAACATTTCGGGAAAATCGAGCATCCCGAGGGGACCGACGACTTCGCCGTGATAAATGTCGAGCGTAAGAAGCTGGGCGACGTGCGCGAAGGGCACCCCTCCGCAGACAAGACCCAGACAGTGCGAGTCGGGCAACAGGAAGTAATTCTCGAAAATCATCGCATCGGAGGCTCGCATCGGGCCGAAGGGAAAGCTGTAGTAGAATAGCTCGCCCAATTCAAAGGATACTAATGTATCACTCGCTGCTCCGCCGGTCGTGTCGAAGTTGATATAGTACTCGTGCGTTTGCCCGGGGCCAATGTAGTGTACGCGCCGACTCTCTCTTGTCTCCTGCTCATCATATTGCCGCCACATCTTGAGGGCTTCTTCATACGCCGGATCTCTCGGCCTGATCGTGTCGATGCCGATGGAATCCCAGTAGGTAATTTGCGCATACCAGGCCTCTTTCTCGCTCCTCGGGTCATTGGCAAGGGTAGCGCTGTCTTGAACCTTATGAGTGAATTCATGGACGAGAATCCCCTCCAGGTATGGTGATCTGGCGGGATTGGCCATGACCACCCCGAGGACAACTTCACTGATATTCATCTGATCCCCTGCGGCAGATGGTTTGCCATCCGTCTTGGTGGTGGCGTGCGCTCGACCAGCTCTCGCTCCCCCTTCAGCTTCGATACCGCCGGGTCTGTCCAGTTGTTTTTGCAGTGTATCGGCAATATCCTCGCAGGCGACCGTGGTATCGCGATTGTTTATCTTGACGGATAGGGATTCCGGTGGGGGCGACCCGATATTGTTGATTGCTGCCTGCACCGCTTCGCGCTCATCCGGCAGCAAAGGGCGGCCGTTGCACCCTCCTGCTTTGTCATCGAAGTCGATTCTCCTCGGGCTCATTTGCCGACTTTCCTTCGGCTGCGACGCCAGAAGCATCCCGACCCCGATGAGCACTGGCACCCCCAAATAGAACCACTTCACAATCTTCATGATTCTCCTTCCCGCAGTACAACGGGTAGACCATGACCTCTGTCAGCCAAAATGTCTCGTATCCACAATTGTCTTGTCAGCATCTACAGACATAGTGAATCACCCAGGCCTCGTCAAATGAAGAGACACCTGAGCCGCTGTCTCGACGGTTATCTGCCTTGTGCAACCACAAGACCGAGAAGATGGCTCCTCGGTCTTGTCAACTTCTCACCACCCTCCGTGCGATCCTGCATCTACCGCTCCGCCGTCACGCGATAGAACCACCTCTCAGGGTCTGCCATGGGGATTGCGAATTCGTTCGTGAACGAGATGTAAGTCGGCTCCAGTGAGAATTCCACTGGGTCATCCGATTCGTAGATGTTGTAGTGGTCGGCTCCGGGCACTTCATCCCACTGCAGAAGCAGAACGCCCGGCAAGAAGTGAATCGTCAGGTTCTGGGGCGTTGGGTCAACGACTTTGGTGGCCAGCCTGAGGCGCCCTCCTGTTTCCGCATCAATTGCGAGGATGAACTCGCCCAGCTCAAGAGCTCGGGGGAGTGTGCATTCAGCGTGCACGCCCCATTCCATCCAGACCGTGCAGAGCGGCTCATAAAGATCTGACCCCAACGAGTCGGTTGCCCAAACCTCAATGGGGTGATCCCAGGACCCGAAAAGCATTACGACCTCTTCACCCGCCCAAGGACGCACATGGATACGTGGCCTGGAGCTGACGAATTCAAACCGATACGCCGGCATACATTCGTCAGCGACGTCATCCCCATCCCAATCCGCCAAAAAGAACCGGTCATCGTAGGGACGAATCATATCCGTATAATGAGCGTCCTCGTGATTGACAATCAGGCCGAAACCGTGATGGCGATGCACGGTCGGTTCGACACTGCGCATGCCAAACAGTGGCTCGAATCCTGGCCAGAAAGCGCTGGCATAAGTGCTCAGTTCCTCCATGTCCGGGATATGGTCTCCATCCCAGTCCGGCATGGTCACAACCTGATGGTTCAAGGTATCCACAAAGTAGTAGCGCTCATTATCCGACCAATAGACCATGGAGTAGAAGAACATTGGATCGTACGGTGGGACCGTGAAGTCCAATAGGAGGGGAAATTCACTCACAACCTGGCCGTCGTAAATCTCGAGGCCCAAGATTCTCGCGTGATTCACAGCAGGCTCACCGCCGCAGATAAGCGCCAGACAGTGCTCGGGCGAGTAGTCTTCGAACATCATCATATCGGACGCCCGAAGGAATGGACTGAGGTCGTACTCATAATCACCGCCAACCAGTCCGTGCGACTTGAACATATCCGGTTCGACGCCTTCTCCGTCTTCAATGAAGCATCTCTTGTCTACACAGTCTATCAACTCACGGAGCCGTTTTATGAGGCGCGCCAATTCGTAGTTGTATAAATGGGTCTTCCGTCGCGATAAGGCATCTCGGTAATCGCCGCTCGATGCCGAGTCCAGACCACTGGAGTCCTTGTACGCCAACTCAGCGCCATAGGCTTCCGTTTCATTGGCGTCGGTTCCTTGCGTATCTTGATGCGACCCTTTGTGCGTCTCCTCGTGGACCAACAACTCTTCGAGGAATGTCATTCCCGCAGCACTCGTGCCAGCTGCGGCCACACGGTCTGGGTCGACATTGATCTCACCCTTGTACTCACCTCCGTCAGCGGTGTTCAGGGTTTCCGCTTGGATGTCTCCACTGTCGAGCTGCGCCTTCAGGGCCGCGGCCAGCGTCGAACAAGAAACAGTGATAGTACCACCGGCCGCGTTCGTGTAAGTGATCGAGGACGGTGGTGGGGTCGCGATGCTGCAAATGGCCTGAGCAACGGTCGTGCTCTCCCCGGATGTCAACGGACGCCCGCTCCAACTGTTGTCGTACTTGAACTTGATTTTCCGGGGAGGCGAAGATCTCTTGTCCTTGGGTTGCGACGCCAGAAGCATCCCGACCCCGAGGAGCACTGGCACCCCCAAGTAGATCCACTTCGCTATCTTCACGACTTTCCTCCTTGCTCTTTACGGGAAGAATCAACCATTGTATTCAGCAAACCAAGACCTTTTATATCTTGAATCGTCCGATTCCAACTCATTATAATTTCGGCAAAGACCGTTGACTTGTCAAGCAAGAACCGCCACTCCACCTGACTTGGCCTCCGCACCGATTGCTTTGATTAATAACCACTTAGCACCAAACGGCTGGAGCGCTCTTTTCTCCTCTGACCTGCAACCGTCGCTGCATGCCTCCAATTGTGGGTCATCAATCTTGTTGAATCCTCCTGAGAGAAAAAGCCGCGTGGTATTCACGCGGCTATCTTCGGCCACAACAGTAGTGGAGGATGCTGGGTCACGGCGGTGACCCGACGGCCCGCTTACTTCACAAGAAGAACCTTGCGGATCTGAGTGTAGCTTCCCGCTTCAAATCGGGCGAAGTAAAGGCCGGATGGCAAACCAGCAGCGCTCCATGTGACCGCGTGCTGTCCTGCCGGCTTCATGCTGTTCACCAGAGTCGCGGTTTCTCGTCCGAGAACATCGTAGATGCGCAGCTTGACCGTCGCCGCTCTCGGCAGATCGAACCGCATTTGAGTTGTCGCATTGAACGGGTTGGGGAACGGACTACAGAACTCGAATCTCGCCGGCAATGCCTCCGG
>CAZJAD010000035.1:17539-20702 GCA_964543855.1 uncultured Alphaproteobacteria bacterium | reverse complement strand
GGCGTGGCGGGTTCGGCGGACGGCCACGGAACCGAAATAGACCGCCAGGACATAGAAGGTGGTTTCCGTCGAGCCCATCATCGTCGAGAGCATGTTGCCGATGAGGCTGTCGGGGCCGTAGGTCTTGAGTCCTTCGGTCATGACACCGAGCGCGCCGCTGCCGGAAAGCGGCCGAATCACGGCCATCGGCAGAACCTCCGGCGGCACACCGAGCGGCGCCAGCACGGGCTGGAGCACGCCGACGAGCCAATCCATCGCTCCGGAACCACGAAAGACCGCGATGGCAACGAGAATCGCCACCAGATAGGGGATGATGCGCACGCCGACATTGAAGCCCTCCTTCGCACCCTCCACAAAGACCTCGTAGACTTTCACGCGCCGGATTGCGCCGACGACGACAATCAGCAGGAAAATGACCGGAATCGCCCAGGTGGACGCTTCCTGAAAAATCATCGACAGATTCTCAGCCATTTTGCTCCTCCATTCTGTGGCGCTTCGTGCGCTGAAGCAGCTTCGCGCTGATGACGCCGACCACGGTCGAGCAGATGGTGGCGATGAGCGTCGTGCCGATGATGGAGGTGGGATTCAACGATCCGGCGGACGCTCGCAGCGCGATGACGGTGGCGGGAATGATGGTCACGGAGGTCGTGTTGATGACTAAGAATGTGACCATCGCATTGCTGGCGGTCGGACGGCCTTCGTTGAGACTCTGCAAGTCCTGCATGGCTTTCAGGCCGAGCGCCGTCGCGCTGTTGCCGAGGCCGAGCATGTTGGCGGCGATGTTGGCGATCATCGAGCCCATCGAGGGATGTTCGGCGGGCACTTCGGGAAACAAGCGCTTCATGATCGGCCGCAGCAGCCTGGCAATGAAGCGAACGGCGCCGGCTTCTTCGGCGATTTTCATCAGCCCCAGCCAAAGCGCCATGATGCCGATGAGGCCGATCGACAGCGTCACTGCCGTTCCGGCCGCTTCGAAAGCCGCGTCGGTCAGTGCCTTCATGCGACCCGTCATGGCGGCGACGAGCACGCCGACTGCAATCAGGCCCAGCCAAATCCAGTTAATCATTACAATCCTCGCGAAGGTTGGAAATGTATGTGCAGGAGATTCTTTGTTTGCCCATGATAACTCGCGGCGGTCCAGGACAAGACAATTTCGGACAGCGTGTTCGGATAGATTCCATACGGTATAAGATAGACAATAAAACGCATAATTGCACGGTGAGCATGAGTCGCGCACGGCGCGCGCTTGTCACCATTTGGGGCGCGGGTGTGCCTCTGCTCAGGCTGTGCCTCGGTTGCGCGAGCACCAGTTATTTGAAAATAAAATAATTATGCCCAGTGGCGCGTGTTAAGGATGGCGAGATATTGGTTGACAATCAGAGGGAAAGTGTGCATATTTAATCTATTGGATTATCTTGACGATTGTTGACCCGATTGGCTGGAAAAAGTAGGAAAAAGACCGTCCCATGAAACGGATACAGATTTTGGTTTTGCTGGCCGCGATCACCGGGCTTGTGTTCTCCGGCACAGCCGTGGCAGATGTCCAGAAGTTTTCGCGGGAATTGACGCACATTCTTCGCTCCTCGCCGGTCGAAGAGAAACATTCCATGATTGTCCACCTGACTGACCAAGTGGACCTGATCTCACTCGATGCTCAGCTTTATCATCAGAAAGTGAGTCGCGCGACCCGGCACCGGATTGTCATCGAAGAGCTTCGTGCAGCGGCAGCACGCAGCCAGGGTGCGATTCGCGAGGTCCTCGATGAACTTGCGGCGAGCGGCGAGGTGGAGGGCTACACGGCTTACTGGATTGTCAATTGCTTCGTCTTCTATGGGAGTGGCAGAGCAGCCGCTCTCCTCGCGGAGCGCGACGATGTGGATTATCTCGAGTTGAATTTCGAGCCCGAGCTGATTAAGCCGGTTCCGTCCGGGCGGCAGCACCTTGACGATGACGAAGACACACCCCCAGCGGGGATCGTAGCGGTGCGCGCTCCCGAAGTGTGGTATGAGCTTGGGATCAATGGCTCGGGCGCGCTGGTCGGTGGCCTCGATACCGGTGTCGACGGCGCTCACCCTGCGCTCGATTACCGGTGGCGCGGAAACTTCGCTCCAGCGTCGCATTGCTGGCGATCGCCGGTCAACGGATCCCTCGTGCCGGTTGACCTTGATGGACACGGAACACACACGATGGGCACCATGTGCGGTGCGACCGTCGCCGCTGGAAGCGGGGATACGGTAGGCGTTGCTCCTGCCTCTCTATGGATTGCGGACGATGCAATCGACCAGGGAGTCGGCCGGACTTTTGACAACGATGCTCTCGACGCATTCCAATGGTTCGCCGATCCGGATGGTAATCCGGAGACCGTGGAGGATGTTCCCGATGTTGTGCAGAACAGCTGGGGGGTGGATCACCGCTTCACGGCCTATCGGGATTGCGACGATCGCTGGGATGCGGCCATTCTGGCTCTCGAAGCGGGTGGCACCGTGGCCAGCTTTTCGGCCGGGAACGAAGGCCCCAAGGCCCAGACTCACCGCAGCCCAGCCAACGCGATTTATGACAGCGTCAGTTTCTTCTCCGTTGGAGCAGTGAACGCCACTGACTATGATTGGCCTTATCCCATCGCAGGTTTTTCCTCCCGCGGACCTTCCGACTGCGACAGTTTCACCATCAAGCCAGAGGTTGTCGCACCCGGCGTGAGCGTGTATTCAAGCATTCCCGGAGGCGGCTACGAGCAAGAGAACTGGGACGGCACATCAATGGCAGGCCCCCATGTGGCAGGAATCGTTGCTCTGATGCGTTCGGCCGATCCGAACATCGATGTCCGCGATATCAAATCCATCATCATGCGTACCGCTCGCGACCTCGGTACTCCCGGTGAGGACAACACGTTCGGTTGGGGATTCGTGGATGCTTACGAGGCGGTGCTGCAAGTTCTCGCCGGGCGTGGCCTTATCATGGGGATCGTGCGGGACGCTGGCACACTGGACCCGATTCAGGCCCTGGTGGAGGTCGTAGGCGGCTCGCAGCAAATGACAGCCTCCAGCACCGGTGCCTACACGCTGGTTCTGCCCGGGGATTCGAGCTACACGGTGCGCTACTCGCTCTACGGCTATGTGACACGAGAACAAACGCTCTATGTTCCAGCAAATGACACGACCTTCCA
>CAZJAD010000035.1:5091-17439 GCA_964543855.1 uncultured Alphaproteobacteria bacterium | reverse complement strand
GAGGTCTCGCCGATATACGGGCAAGACTCGTGCTACGATGGAGGAAACCTTTCCATTTCAGTCGACGGCGGGCCCTTTGAATTGCTCACCCCGGTGACGACGCTCTACAACAGCCATATTCGGTCCGGGAGCTACAATAATGGACCGTTCGACAATCGGACTCCGGTCTGGTCGGACACGATCGAGCCATGGGCGCAGGTGGCTGTGCCTCTCGACGCATACGCCGGTGCCGACATCCAGCTCCGCTGGCGCTTCGGCAGTGATGCCGGTATCACAAATGAGGGCTGGTATGTGGATGATGTATTGATTGTCGCGCTCGACACATCGTCTGTCAATAGAGTGACAGGCCTGGTAATTCTTGTCGAGGGAGATGACCTGCATCTGAGTTGGGACCCTGACGACAACTACGGCTACCGCATTTACAGTGATGACGACCCCGAGGGCGATTTCGCTACGACGGTCGGCGAGACGACCGACACCGAGTGGATTATCATCGGCGGCGCAACAGCGGCTGAAATGAAATTCTATGTGGTTCGAGGGTGGGACGGAGCTTCTCGAAGACCTGCTTCCACGAATTGAACGAACGATGGTACAACCGGGCGGTCCTAAGCCGTGCCGAATTTGAGATTGCGAAAGAAAAAAGAGCGGGCTCTCAATGTGAGAGCCCGCTTTCGTTTGGCTTGCAGTTGGGTGCGTCAGTCCCGCGTGGCAATGACGCGATAAAATGCCGTGCTGTCCGTCTCGGCACCTCCGACATGTACCCAGTCGAGAATCCCGGCGCCAACATCTCCCACGACTTCGTAAGTACCATCCAGTGTCATGGCACGCTCAATGCGGTAACCCGTGGCTGCCATCGAGGGCTGCCAGAAGAGATGAATGTCGCTCCCTTCCGCAAACATCACAAGATCACTGGGCGGCAGTGGGTGCGTCGTGAGGCCATAGAGACAGACATCGTCCACGGCGACCTCGACGAAGGAATCCTCATCTTCATCCGACGCGACGACCCGCAGTTGCACCTCGCTTGTCAGCGTGATATGGTCTTCGAGAGTATGCCGGCTTTTTCTCCAGAATTCCCAATCATCTCTGGTGCTGAGCAGGTTGACCCAACTCGTTCCTCCGTCGGACGAGACATCAACGACCAAATAGTCCGTACCGGGTGAAGGCCCCTCATCGTTGGAATACCAGGTCCACAGCTCGATCACCGCATTCAGGTAGTCGGAAAGGTCCCAGACGGGTGAGAGCAGGGTCGTTGTTCCGTCGTCAACATCATAGGAACCCGCTCCAGCTCCGGCGCGACCATCCGTGACCCAGCAGTTTTCACCGGGGGCGCTTGTGTGATCGTCTTCCGGTTGCACAAGGTAACCCTGGAAGGCGGTTCCTTCCGGATCAGTGCGCTCCCAGATGCCATAAGTGGCGTCATCACCGGGCGCACCGGCCGTCCAACCCTGATCGGTCTCGAAGTCATAACAGAATGCCACCGGAGGAGACTCAGGAGGTGTATTGACCTGTGGGAAGATAATAAAGTCCACCCAAGCGCAGTCGTTGCCACTCGAACCGTACAGGTCCTTCGTGTAGATCCATGTGAAAGTACGGTTCCCGGTGATCACGAGGAAAGCGGCCTGCGCCCAACCAGTCTCACCGGACCACTGACCCTGAAGTGCGCCGTCAACATAGAACCGAAGGTAGTCACCACTTGCAGACGAAACCTTGTAATAGAAGGTAATCGTGCCATCGGTTACGACATCAAGATTGACCGACATCTCCGAATACTGCAGCTCGGAGACCAATCCGGATTGCGCGCAATAGCCTCCTTCGTAGGCTCCGGAGCTGGTGATGTCCCACGGAGCACTTCCACCCATTTCCCACGGATAAGAGGCGAAGTTGCCAATCTCAAAGTCCTCGATGCACAGACCAATCGACAGGAAGAAATTGTCGGAGAAGCTGAAGTTCGCGGCGGTGACATCGAGCTGGAATTCGGCAGGATGCCCAATGGGTGTCTCGCTGTCGGTTGTGACATTGTAGGTAACAACACCCATTTCGCCCGGCGGGATGGAAGCCAGATTATCCACGGTGCTGTTCAGGGTGATATACGGATCGCTGCAAGACAGCGCACCCTCGATATCGGTCAATCCCGCACTGCCCGCATTGAGCAAGTAAATCTGCAAATCGGCTGTCTCATCCGGATCCAATCTATTGTTGTCCCCATCCACCACAAGGATATGATGAATCATCAGCTCCGGTGCATGGGCCACAATCGTGAAATCGTCGAACCAGGTCGAATCCCCGTCAGTGGCAGAGAACGCGAACGGGATAGGATGCAGGTCCGGCACGGAGGCATCCACTTCGATCTCGAAACCATCGGTAATGGTCTTCATCGACTCAGACGGGATATCGCCATAATCAGCCGTATCATCGTGAACCGTCACATAATCGTCGTCCGTCGAGATGGAAACCAAGACACCCGAGGCAACATCAAGGCCGACATTCTCCACGGTGATGCTCAGATTCACATCTTCTGCGAAGTCCAGCAATCCATTGTCATTGCCACTCAAATCGTTGATCGTCAGTGATTCGTAGAGCAGATAAGGGCCCGATGGCAGGATAGCCAGAACTGACCCGGAGTGCTCCAAATGATTGTGTGCCGTAACGACGATTTCCATGCTGCCAGGCACCATTGGAGCAGGATCGAGGGTGATTTCGACATGGCCGGTGTGATCTGTAAAGCCTCGGCCGACAAGCGCCCCTTCGTAATTGCACGCTACAAGTGCCATTTCTACGCCGGGCACATTCACCTCGAAGGTCCCGGTACCAATGACATAGATGGGATCGTAGCTCGGCGAGAGCGCCACGGGCTGCGCAGTCCAAATGTCGAGCTCCGGATCTCCAAAAACCGTGAGCTCCAGTGCGCACCAGCGGTTCGCCATGTCGTCCGCCAGAATCCACGGCAAGCAGTCCACTTTCGAGTCATCGTTGGCACTCGCGATATTCGTGAGATACTCACCATACATGGCGTCCACGAATTCGCGATGAAAATACTGTGACGATCCGCGCGTGGATTGATGGTAGCCCCACCCGTACCGCGTATTGCACACGGCGGCGACTGCGCCGTGCGAGATGCCACAGGTCCAGATCTCGGCGATACAATCGTTCACGTCGAAAGAACCCGGATAACATCCCTGACTGTACATCACATAGAAGTTGTGATTGATGCCGTCGTTCGTCATGTTGGCATCGGTAATGTTGGAATTGTAGAAGCGCGCCATGTAGTCTGACCAGCAGTGGCCGAGGTGATTGACGAAATTGCAGCCGTCGTTCAGCTTCGGCCTCAGATGAGACATGGCCGACCATTCGCCCGGATAGTAAGTGAATTGGTCATAGAGAGTGTCGGCGGCCCAGGGATTATCAATGCCCACAGTCGTATACCCATGATTCGAGGATCCCCAGCGCACTTCCTCCATGTAAGTCCGCCCGAAGGTCCAGACACCCGAAACATCATTCCAGAGCAGCTCACCGGCGAAGAGCACATCGTCGCAATCCCCAATCACCGGCGATTGCTCATACATGATGTGCTTGTTGACGAAGTTGCTCGCCTCGGTCGGGCTGTCCACACAAGCGCGCCCCACATGCACTTCTGCAATGAAATCGGCCTCTTCCGGTATCTCCTCACCGTACTGACCGTCCCCATCAGCATTCCAGTTGCCGTCCAGACCACCATAGTATAGATCACACGGCATATTGGTATCCGTTTCCCGAAGATAATAGTGGCTAGTGGCGTAGACCCCACGAAAGGGGATGATTCGACCGCCGCCACTCGCATCTCCATCGCCTCCCAACAGAACATACTGGATCCCCCAGTCCGTGTAGCAGTCAATGATGTAATTCCGGATCTTGTCCTGGTTGTCACTGCCCGCGTAGTTGGCATAGATCCATTCGGTCGTTTCAATCAGTGTCCGAATGCCGCGACGATTCTTGAAATCAGCCAGCACTTCGAAACTGGGTTCCAGCGCCTCATTCGTGATAATCACCAGATCCCATTCTTCCTCGCGATCCCGGTCCACCGCTGGATAAAGCTCCGTCATGTCAACATTGTCCACCCAGCGCTGAAGGTTCTTCTGAACACGCTCGTTCGTCCGGTAGAGCGTCTGCAGACGCAAAGTCGCGTCGGATTCGGGCGCCGTTTCAACCTCGACCCGCAGCCGCCGATACCACCACACCTCACCCGTCACCGGATTGTAGACCACCGGGTTGATCGTGACGAATGCAATCGTATAGCCGCAGTAACCCTGTGTAAAAGGAGATGAATGAAGCTCGTAGGGATACGCGCGATCCGTCTCGTAGATCGCAGGATCCGGTAAGATTGCCTCGTAGACCCCTGTATAACTGTAAGGCACCTGGACCTGATTGGGAGGAAGGTTGAAGCCGGTCCCCAGGAGCCGGCGCTCTTCCGGGATGACCCGCAAAGACTGGATTCCCTCTCCGGGGGGCAGTAGCAGTTTCACACCATACGAAGGCAAAGCCGGAGACCCGGGCACGCCGCCTGTACGGCAGCCCTTCATGGTGATCCAATGTTCACCGCCGATCGTCTCAACGGCAGGCCGGTCAAATGCGTAGTCGTGAACGACAGCCGCCGCGGCCACATGAAAACTTGCGAGAAGCATCACAAGCAAGACAAAACCAGTTCGACTTTTCATGACCCACTCCATCAAATTGCGTTATCGCACTGGATCCTTGGCCACTGGGCCCCGCGCCTCGCGCGGTCCGCGGCGTCAGGAGAGTGCCTCTTCATGCTAAACAGCAGTTTACATCGACAGGATACTCTATTTAAAATAACAGTTTTTCTTGAACTTGTCAAGGACTTATTTGGCCAATGGCCGAATATTGGTAGGGCCGGATGACTTGACGCGGAATCCTGCCGCAGAAGGCAATCGTGGTCAGTCTTTCTGCTCAGACTCCGGAGTCCAGGCGTACAATTCCAAGCCGCAAATTTCCGTGAAGCCGAGTTTCCGGCAGACAGGTGCCGATGTCGTGCGGACCGCTTCAATCACGGCTGCCTCGGCGCCATCGTCGCGAGCATCGGCCAGCCGGCGCGCCACCAGACTCGAATAGACCCCTTTGCCGCGATGTTCAGGGACTGTAGTGGCACCGCCCAGCCTGATGATCGGCTCATTGGGAAGAAAAACGCTCGTGGCCGAGGCAACCGGCTCGTCGATTCCGTCCATGAAGGCCAAGTAAAGGCGAGTTTTCAGTCGGTCACGAACGAGGAACAGAACCTCGATGAAGAGGCGAGTGAAGTCCTCGGGAATTGGAAACGCACGCGCGTGCGTACGACTGGCGGCGTCCGTATCGTCAGTGGTCATCTCACGAATTCTCACTGCCGGATTCGACCGAATCGGAGTGTTCAGGTCGGTCAGGCTCATTCCAGCCATCTCTTCCAACTTCGCCAGACCTGCTGCTTGGAGGCGAGTGCCAAGGTCGGCAGGTGTCGTGCGAGGGCCAATGACCCAACCGAAGGCTTTGCTCTGGCGGGCGAAGAAGTCAACAGCTTGACGGATCGTTGTATCGGCATCATCCGAACTCAGCGTGGCCGCACTGACCATATTCGCGAACGGATGTGAAAACGGCGTTACGCGACCCCGGATTCCAGGAATGGTCAGCCTTTCGAGTTTTCCCGGCACCTCCGGCATGAGAGAAAAGTCTGACTCAATGGCATCAAGAAGAATATCTCGGGTTACAGCCATGCTGATTTTGTCCTCAGGCAGATAAGGGTGATCTGAATCGAACTACGAATGCTGCTGTCTCTTGGTCCAGAAGTCGAAACTGCGTCCCGGAGCGAAAATGTCGATGCCGACAGCCAGTTCGCTTCCGGCGTTCTCCACTCGGTGCGGCTCATCTGAGGCGAACCACGCCGAATCCCCCGGGCCGAGTTCATCCGCGTGACCGTCTCCACTCACCACCTTCATTCGGCCCTTGATCACAATGCAGACCTGCTCGCTCGAGTGGCTATGGAGCGGAGAGGTGTGCCCGGCAGGTTTCTCGAAGTATTCGATGGAGACATTCGGACTTCCTGCGAGGCTGACTCGTTTCCACCCAGGATCGGGCTGATAAGTTTCGCCCTGTTTGAGTTTCACAATGTTCATTTTCGGAGAGAATTCAAGTTATGGAATCGAATCTTCAGAGACCGATATATCGTTCGCACGCACCCGGATCTTCGGTGATAACTGTGCGGGCAAATTGCAGAGTTCGCTTTCAATCATATCTCATGTTTCAGCCAGGTGCCGCGGCGGAAGAGCCAGTATGCAGCCAGGGCACCAAGCATATGAGCGGTGGACCAGCCCCACAGCAGACCGTTGGGGCCCCAATGGAAGGCGTTTCCGGCAACATACATGAAGGGAACGACCATCACCCAACTGTGGATGATCGATAGCACCATCGGTGGCGTGTTCTGGCCCGCGCCCATGAAGACCTCCTCGGCTGCGATGTGCAGTGCGATCATCGGCATGCTGATAGCCATGATGCGCAGGATAGCCTTGCCTGGTCCAAGCATAAGGGGATCATCGAAAAAGACGCGGATGACTTGAGGAGCAAAGATGACAATCAGAGCCGCAAAGATCGATGTGAGTACGACCGATAGGCGGATCGAGAGAATGCACGCGAGCCAGGCTTTGTGACGCTCCTGACTTCCGAGAAACTGCCCGATGAGCGCTCCGGTTCCCAATCCGAGGCCCGAGACAATCATGATTCCGAAGTGCAGAATCTTGTTGCTCAGGCCGAAGAGAGCGACGATCATGGTGCCATAAGTCGCCACAAACCGGACGACGACCATTTGGGCAAGCGTGAAACTGAAATCGTTGATCCCTGACGGAGCGCCGACGCGCACGATTTGCCACATCTCTTTGATCTGTGGCCAAGGAGGCCGGAGCCATTTCACCTGAACGGGTGATCTTGGCCGTGCCAGCAGACTGATGCCCGTGACAACAACCGTGACGTAAGCAATCGATGTTGCCAGTGATGCGCCGAGAATTCCCAGTTCAGGCAGCGGACCGACGCCGAAGATCAGGAGTGGGTCGAGCACTATATTCAGCCCGGTACCGGCGACACTGACAAACAGCGCCGTGTTGGGTTTGCCGATACCGCGAAACGCCGTGTAGATCGAATAACTGGTCAGCGCAAAGCCCAGCGTGCAGAGCTGGAGCACACCGTAAGTCCATCCAAGGTCAATCACGTCCGGCGCGGCCCCCATGATTCTCAGCACAGGTCGCAAGAGCAGGATTGCAGGCAGGCCGAAGGTCAATCCGATCCCGAACTTGAGCACAAAGGTGTTCTTGATGGACCGTTCGGTGCGCATCCGGTCGCCCTGACCGTAGCGCCGGCTGATAACGGCCACACTACCGGCCCCCACCATCATGTTCGGCGAAGCGAGAACCCAGAGAATGCTGCCGAAGATCGTCACGGCAGCGACGGGAGCCGGGCCAATCATGGCGAGCCAAAACATGTCCACGATCTCGTAGACGATCATCAGCATGAACCCGGCCATGGACGGCAGACCCATCGCGAGCACTTTGCGGAAGATTGACCTCTTCAGTTCGCCGTTGAAGTGCTCGGGCAGGTCTCCATCTGCCGATTCACGCAGGAGTGCGGCAATTCTGTGTGGTGGTTTTGTGCGAAACACGGATAAGAAATACTCTGCGCCGATTCCTAAGAAAGGCAATGTTCAGGAGGTTTGGCTGTTGTCCGTTGTCGATTCAAGAATGTATTCTGATTTCTTGAAGGTTCTTCCATGTCCTTTCAGAATACCAGATGTCCGCAAACTCCAGCACAGAGTCTCGTTCTCTCTTCATCATCTCTGCAGCGACCGGTCTTCGCAAGAGGGTTTTGATACTGGCGAACGCTGCACGGTCCTTCTGAGCCAGATCCCGACCCACGGCCGTGGCGTCGTCTTTCAGATTCTCCTCCGCGGACATCTGATGAATCAGTCCCAACTGCAAGGCATCCTCCGCAAGGAGCATCCAGCCACCGTAGACGACCGATTGCGCGTTCCTTTGTCCGACCCAGAATTTGAGCATTTCGACACAACCGGCGAAAACGGATGAACCAAAATTTATCTCATTCAGTGAGATCTTTGCTTTCCCCGAAGTCATGAGTCGGTAATCGCAAGCCATAGCGAGCATGCAGCCTCCGGCAATCGCGTGACCGTTCAGCGCACAGACAACCGGTTTTGGAGACAGAAACACACGAGTGTAAAGATTAGTGAACTTCGTTAGAAATACGATGAAGGCATCCTTGGAGTAGCTCAAGAATTCAGGAATGTCAAATCCGAAAGAGAAGAACTTTCCCTGACCGGTCAGAATAATCGATCTGACCGTCTCGTCCTTCCCTAAATCTTCAAAACAGGCATCGATTTCCTCTACCATAGCCTCGTTCAAGGCATTCACTTTGCCTCGACTCAGAGTGATGGTTGCAATTCCCTCATCTCGGGACACATGGATAGAGCTCATCGCACGCTCCTTTTTTATTATCGGAGGGACCTCCCAGATGGCCGGGTCAATACAATATAACACCGAACGGATTTCTTTGGCAAGGTATTTTCAAGGTATGGCGGGAAACGGGAGGGCACAACCGGTGGCTTTTTCTTCGCGAAAGTGATGGGTGCACGCCACGCCGTCTCATAGACGAAGGGTCAGGCTGACTGCCCGACCCTTCGTTCTTGTGAGAAATCTGTGAGGTTGGAGACGGAGAAAACCGCTGCGGCGACGGAGAATTCGATCACCACATCGTCATATCCAGAGGCACTTGATGTCGGTTGATGACAGCGGCAACGCCCGTAGCGCCTGAGCCCCACTGACACATTGCATTATTCATAACGAAGAGCATCGATCGGATTGAAAGCGGCCGCCTTTCGCGCGGGATAAAGGCCGAAGAAGATGCCCACTGCACCTGAGAAGGCGAAAGCAAGTATGGCAATGGCGGGATTGATCAATGTCTGGAGCTCGGTCAGGTAACTCAAAGCAAAAGCGATTAGTATTCCTGTCAGGATGCCTATCAAGCCTCCAATCAGGCTCAGCACAACGGCCTCCACAAGGAATTGAGTGAGCACATCTCTTCCACGAGCTCCGACGGCGAGGCGGATGCCAATCTCGCGAGTTCGCTCTGTGACTGAGACGAGCATGATGTTCATAATTCCGATGCCGCCCACAATAAGGGAAACTCCGGCAATGGAGCCCAACAGCAGCGTCAGTATGCGGCTTGTCTCCGTGACCGCTTCGGTAATCTCCGTTTGATTCCGAATGGTGAAATCGTCTTCTTCGGCAGGGCTTAGGCGATGGGCTTCTCGCAGCACCGTGCGAATCTCGGCTTGTGCAGCGTCCATCTGCTCAACGGACACAGCGCTGGCCATGATCATCCGGATATACTGTCCCCCCGTCAGTCGATACTGGACCGTCGTGGAGGGGGCAATGATGCAATCATCCTGATCCATACCGCGAGCATCTTGCCCTTTCTTCGAAAGGACACCGATCACCTTGAAAGGGACATTGCGGATGCGTATCTGCTGGCCGATGGGATCCTGACCGGGAAAGAGATTTTCCACGACGGTCTGCCCCAGCACGGCGACCTTGCCTCTCACGAGCACATCGCGCTCGGTGAAAAACGAGCCGGATTGCAGAGGCCAATCACGAATCGTGAGATAGGTGACCGAAACACCATAGATCGTGGTATTCCAGTTGTTTCCCCCACCGATGACCTGATCAACGGTGCGCGCGACAGGTGATACGCCTTCTAAAAAGCGCGCCTCCTTCGCAAGTTTGTCCGCATCATCAAGCGTGAGCCGGTTGAAACTCCCGGCGCCACGGCTGACACCGCCTTGACGGCTGGCACTGGGGAAGACAATAATAAGGTTGGTTCCCAGAGCCGATATCTCGTTTTCGATCCGGGCCTGAGCTCCCTGTCCAACCGCCACCATCACAATCACGGCAGCCACTCCAATGACGATCCCCAACGTGGTTAGCAGGCTGCGCATGCGGTTTTTTAGGACACTCTTCGCAGCAACTTTGAGTAGATTTGTTGAGCGCATAACTCAGCTTCTCTTTACTACGCCGGATTTGAGTACTCTGGCTCGATCGGACCGCCCGGTGATTCCAGATCAGCCTGCGCACTGTGACGATGTTCAATCAATTCATCTTTGATGATCAGTCCGTCTCGCAGTTCAATAATTCTTTTCGCGTAGCTTGCAATATCCGGTTCGTGCGTGACCAGCAATATGGTGACACCCTGATTGTTCAACTCCTGAAATACGGAAAGCACTTCGACCGATGTCTTACTGTCCAGATTGCCGGTCGGTTCATCGGCCATGATGATGGCCGGGTTATTGACCAACGCCCGCGCAATCGCCACGCGCTGCTGTTCTCCGCCGGAGAGCTGGTTTGGGTCGTGATGCAGCCGATCCCCAAGTCCCACGCGCTTCAATGCTTCGATCGTGCGCTGTCTTGGTTCCTTAATTCGATGCGCTCGATCGTAGAGCAGCGGAAGTTCGACATTCTCCAACGCGGTCGTGCGTGGCAGCAGGTTGAAGCCTTGAAAGACGAATCCGATCTTCTGGTTTCGGATGTCCGCAAGCTCAGTTTTCCCGAGCTGATTTACCTGCTGTCCGTCCAAGTAATAGTCACCTTCGGTCGCGCAATCCAGACAACCGAGGATGTTCATAAGAGTTGATTTGCCGGAACCAGAGGCTCCCATGATGGCAACGAATTCACCTTCTGAAACCGTGAATCCCAGCCCGCGGAGTGCGTGCACTTCAACTTCGCCTGCCTGATATACTTTTGTCAGTCGTTGCGTATGAATCAGTGTGTTCATGAGCTGGTGTCCTAAAACAGTCGCGGTCCCCTGCGCGGCATCGAGGAGGACTGTTGGGTTGACTTCTCACCGCTTATCTTGTTCAGCCCGGTGACCACCTGCAGACCTTCTTCAATTTCCGACCCAGGGAGAATTTCGGTCACGAGTCCGTCGGTCGCCCCGGTACGGACCGATGTCACACGCAGCCTGCCTTGCTTGTCGACATACCACAGTCGCGTGACACCACGGGAACTATCTGTGGCTACCTGCGTTCCCCCACCTTCGACGGTCTGTGCTCCACGCCCCGCCGTTGCCCTGGGACTTTGGGGACGCAATGAATCCGCGAGCCCGCGGGAGTTCACCTGATGCTCTTTCCTGATTTCAGCCATCATTTCCTGCGTTGGTTGAAGGCGAATCGCCGAATTGGGAACTGTAAGAACATCTTGAACCTGCTGAATGATGAAATCAAGCGTCGCCGTCATTCCGGGAAGCAACAGCTCCTCCGGATTCTTCGCTCCCACCACCACGGTGTAGTTGACAACATTCTGAACTGTCTCGGGTTGAAGGCGAATTTGCTCCACACGTCCCTCGAAGGTTCTATCCGGATAGGTGAGTACTGTAAAGGATACAGATTGACCCTCGCGGATTTGCCCGATGTCGCTCTCGTCCGCCTGAGCGAGGATCCGCATGCTTGAGAGATCTCTTGCGATGATGAACAGGGTTGGAGTGGACAGACTGGCTGCCACCGTTTGCCCTTCGTTGACATTGCGCTGGATCACGATACCCTTAATGGGTGAATGGATTTCAGCATAGTCCAGATTGATCTTTGCGCGGTCAAGCCCTGCTTCTTTTGACAGCAGGGTTGCACGCGCGACAGCAAGATTCGCCAGAGAGGTATTGTAATCCATTTCCGGCAAGAGGCCGTTTTCGAATAATGGCCGGTTCCGCTCCAATGTTCGCTCAGCTTCCTCGCACTGCGCTTTTGCAGCAGCCACACCCGCTGCGGCATCACGAACGGTCACCGACAGCAAGGCCGTGTCGAGCCTCGCAAGCAACTGTCCTTTGCGAACCTGATCGTTGAAGTCCACATAAATGTCCGCAATCGTGCCGGATACTTGCGTGCCTACCTCAACCGTTTCGACCGCCTCGAGCGTGCCGGTGCTGGAGATCACGGATCGGATATCCCCGCGCTGAACTTTGGCAAGGACATACTGGCTTTCTGTGTTCGTCCGACGGCCGGATACGAAATACCAGATGCCAAGTCCTACAATCAGAAGAATCCCTGCAATAGGCAATATCTTTTTCATTTTCCACCAAGGTTGGATTGACACATGGCTGCACACTCGGCAGCCTCAATTCCCACGAAAGACCCTCTTTTCCTATCCGTTTGACAGAATGGGTCGCTCGATGGTTTAATCCTTCAAGTCACCCACTCTTCTCACTTTTCTCTGACGGCGGCAGCGCCAGGTAGGTTTTTACCCAGATCTTTTCACCTTCCATCATTTTCTTCATCCGCTCTTC
>CAZJAD010000035.1:0-4991 GCA_964543855.1 uncultured Alphaproteobacteria bacterium | reverse complement strand
GCAATTGGTTGAGCCCCAAAATATTGAGCCGAATTGCGAATGGCCGCAGCAGCGATTTGCCCAGGAGGTGGAGGTGGGCTATTTTGACAGCATCAATTTCTGAATAGACATGGTTCCCCCCGCACGGAGCTGAGCGAAATAGAGACCCGAGGCCAAGCCGGTGCCGACAAAGGTGAATGAGTAATCGCCCGGCGAAAGCGACCCGTCATACAGCGTCTCGACAAGACGACCGGTAATATCATAGATGCAAAGCGAGACATCTGCAGACTCTTGCAGCGATATCTTCAAACTCGTTGTCGGATTGAAAGGGTTGGGATAGGCCGGATGAAGCCCCGTGGCCGTCAGCGCAGTGGGCGAGTCGCTGACTTCCTCGGCCTCGATCGCAGCACCCAAATCCCTTTTCCCAAACCTTCCATGCCTTCGAGCATGCATCGCCTCCATCTCCTCCAATTGGATGTAGCCGTCGGCGTTCGCATCCATCCTCTCAAACATCCTATGAATCGGGCCTGCCTGTAACTCTTCGAGACTGAGCTTGCCATCACCATCCGTGTCTGCTTTACTGAATCGTTCTTCACACGGACGATCATGGTCACGCGGCCCCGGCCTTTGCGCATGCATGGCCTGCATTTCTTCCATCACGACATAACCGTCCGCATTGGCATCGGCCTGCTCGAAGATCCTCGACATTCTCATTGGCCCGCGGGAGTCGTGTCCCGCCTTGAACTCCTCAAAGCTGAGGCGCCCGTCGCTGTTAAGGTCTATTTCGCCGAACCGTTCTTGGGGCCGTGGCCCGTCGTGACGCCTTTCCCGCATTCGATGGTGCATCGCCCGAGCTTCTTCGAACTGGATATAGCCGTCACTATTGGCGTCTGCGCTTCGGAATCTCCGTTCCAATTCCCCTGCGTTGAACTCCGCCAAACTGAGCTTTCCGTCGCCATCGAGATCTTTCGCATCAAAGCGCTCATCTGGAAGCCGTTTGTCGCCGAATCTCTCGGACCACCGAGCGCGCATGGCCTGTAATTCGTCGCGCTGAAGGTAGCCGTCGTCGTTCGTATCCATCCTCTCAAACCTATGCTGTGTCGGCATCCTCCCTCTTTGGCCGTGCTCCGCTTGGAATTCTTCGAAGCTCAGTTGGCCATCACCATCGAGGTCTGCTTCCCGAAATCGCTGCTTATGTTCCTGCTCTCCCAAGACTCTACCTTTCTGGGGCCCATCAGGACCGAACCCCGGTCTCACTCGGGCGTGGCCGACATCAGCGACGGCAAAACAAGCGATGAACGCCAGCGCGAACAGGTAAATCAGCATATTCTGTTTTCTTTGGTTCTTCAGCATGTTAGCACTCCTTTCGTGTGCGATGTGCCCTCTGAAAATCGTCTTCTGCCTTTCATCCATTAGACGATTTGAGTTTCCCTATGATTCCATGATGGGCACGCCTTTTTTCTCAACAGACACAGAGAACCGGAGACAAGCGACCCGCATCAGCGGATCATCCCCGGTTGAGATACTGCCAGTAACCTTGACCGCTGTCAAGGGCCTCGACGGCGCGGAAAGCGGCGTTCTGGTCTGTCACCCCTTGGCGGTCTCTCGCCAAGGTGCTTCTGCAGGCGGGCATTTTGCTCATCCGTCAGAAGCGGCTTGAGCTCCAAGGCCATGGAATCGACCATTGCGTGGATTTCGGCCCGAGATTCCCGCATCATTTCGTCAATCCGGCGACCGGTGTTCTGCAGGACCGCTGCAATCGCGTCGCGCTGCTCATTATCCTGCGGCTGGATGACTTCAATCAGTTGCTCTGAAAACCCATCCGGCCTCATCATAGACCTGATCTTTCGGTGTCGCCTCTCAGCGAGAGTCCCGGACATGAGTGCCCCCAGCACGATCCCGATCAGCAGCGTTCCAATAATAACGAGAGTGGGTTTGACTTGAAGATTCATAGGGCATCCGAAAAGTTGATGTTCGCGATGGACATCTCGAGTGTAACCGGCGGCAAGGCCAAGACCGTTTCGAGCGGAGTTCGATGGTTCCCAAATGACTGTTGAACGGACATGTTGTATGCGGTCAGCGCCACAATGAGGAGGACAGCAACCACAGCCACGCGCCGGAAAACCCAGGCCAGTGCTTGTGCGAAAGCATCGTCTGCCGTGCCCGAACTGACTCGAGCCATTACCCGAGTTGCAAAGAACGGCCCGAAGGAATCCTCTCGATTCGCTTTCACCAGAGTCCAGAGTCGCTCCCTGCTCCTCAGTTCCTGCCCGAGCTCTGGCGATTCGTCCAAGAGAGCTGCCAGCCGCTCCTTTTGCTCTGCGGTCAGCTCGCCGTCCAATGCGCGCTGCAGCAGAAAACCTCGTTCATCTTTCATTGTCTTGTCACTCCTAGACAGTTCGAAGGCAAGCCCCAGTCATGTGATTCGAGCGGCTCGCCTATTCCTCAAGATATGGAGCGAGTAGTTGTTTCAGTTTGTCCTGTGCTCTCGAAAGGCGCGAGAGCACCGTGCCGGTCGGGATTCCAAGTAATGCCGCCGTTTCTTTGGTTGAGTAGCCATTGATCATCCGCATCACGACGACCGCTCTGTGTTTTGGATCCAGCGATTGAATGGCACGCTGGACATATTCCTTTCGCTCACGCGCATCGAGTTCCTGATCGCCCTGAACGACGAGTTCATCTGGCAGCGTATCTTTCTCGTTCCAGCTTAGGAACCGTGACTCGTCTCTCTTTCGCCGCCGCAGCGTATCGAGAGACAGATTAATAGCGATCCGCGTGAGATAAGTCGTGATCTTCGCGTCACCACGAAACCGGCTAAGCGAACGATAGAAGCGAATGAAGGTCTCCTGGCCGACTTCCTCCGCGTCGGGGCCTCTTCCAAGCATCCCGATGACTGTCGCTGCGACGATCGATTCATAGCGGTCTACCAATTCCCGGAATGCCGTCTGGTCGCCCTTGCGCGCTCTGGCAAGCAATTCCGTGTCCGGGTCACGACCTCTTTCCGGGCTGCAATAGTTGGACGCACCGCTTGAATGATTGATTCCGAGGCTCAATAAATCCAGTTCTCTCCGGGGGTGGGCCATATCGTCAACAGCATAGTGTCTGGCAGCTCTCCCCTCATCAGATTAGACGACGCGAAGCGCCGGTCTATTCCATGTCACACAGTGGTCTAACGGCAAGGCGCAGTAAGCGCTGAGGTCTGGTTTCGGGCGGAAGTGCGAAACCGGCCGTCGATGGTCACCAATGGTCGTAATGGATTCGCGATGGATTGAATCGATCCACCGTGGTGGGATGCTCCGCTGGATAACCCATTGGAATCAGGGATAGCGGAACGATGTGTTCGGGAAGTCTGAGCAATTTCCGCATGTTTTCGATACGCGCCAGCTCGGGATGGAGGCCCACCCAGACGGCTCCCAAGCCATTCGCGTGGGCGGCCAGCAGAATGTTCTGCGTTGCTGCCGAACAATCCAAAACCCAGCGCCCTCTGTACTTCTCCACCGTGGTGTCGCCGCATACGACAATTGCGACCGTTGCATCTTTCATCATTTTGCCATGCGGGTGAAATTCCGCAATTGCATCGAGAATCTGGCGCTCCCGAATCACCACGAAATGCCACGGCTGTGCATTGCCGGCGGAGGGGGCGTACATCGCCGCTTTCAGAAGATCATTGATGAGTGAATCCGGTACAGCCTGGCTGGTGTATTTCCGAATGCTTCTTCGGGTGTGAATTGCCTCGATTGCTTCCATGTCAAACACCACTGCAAGTCAGATGTCCTTAATCGCGCCGGGCGGGAAATGCCGTCCGGCCATGCTTTCTGTCCTTATCGATATCGACTATCTTGCGCTACACCTTAGCGATTCGACTCCAGCGGCTTCAACACTGCGATCGTTGCTCCCCATCCCCCGACATCACCTGTGGCCAGATAGAACGACACCACTTCCGGAGTGCGGCCAAGGATTGCGTGGACGGTCTCCCGCAGCGCTCCGGTGCCTTTTCCATGAATGATGCGCACTTCGAGGATTCCCTTTGCCCGACACGCCGCCAGATAATCCGGGACCAGCTCCTTCACTTCCCGAGGGCTGAAGGTGTGCAAGTCCAATGTGCCGTCAATGGGGAGTTCAACCGGCTCAGGCTCGTTCAGTGTTACCAAACCTCTCTGGATAGTGGAGGAGATGATTGGGTGGGATCGTCTTGGATGAAGTCATCTGTGACCATCTCACGACGCTCCGCTTTTCAGACGCGCCAGTCGCACTTTGGCGTCGTCGATTTCCTCGATTCCCGAATCAGCATCTTTCCAGATATCGAGGAACTCTTCGTATTGCTGGATCGCTTTGTTTTTCCAGCCCGATTTCTCGTAGGCTAATGCCAACCAATAATGACCCTTCACGGCCCACACCGCGTTGTTTGCTCTTGAAGCATCATATCTTGAAACCGCTTTTTCCAGTTCGGTCACAGCCTCACCGAGTCTACCCGACTCCAAGTACACTTTCCCGAGCAGTAGCTCGAGGACAAGACGCGGAGAGTTTGCATCCGCTGCTGCCTTTTCCAAGTCAGTCACTGCCGTCTGTGTATCTCCCTGAGCAAGTGCGATAGAACTTGAGGCAAGCCAGTAAGCGTACATGTATGTTGGATCCTTTTGCTCGATGTCTGTCTTCAGAGCCCGAGCAACTTCCTTGGCCTTGTCAATTCGGCCACTCTCGTTGAGGAGGTGCACATAATAGTAGCGAAACTGACCGGGATCATCCGGGTGAGCCCTGTGGTAAATCCCCATTCCGTCTTCCATTTCCCTTAGCGCCTTCTCCCAATTCTCTTCCTCCTCGTAGATCTGCGTCTTCAGGTAATGTTTCACCGCATTCTGTGTTCCATCATACTGCTCCATTCTGTCCGCCGCCAGACCATTGTCCAAGACTTCCAGCGCTTCATCGAACTTTCCCTGGTAGAGAGGGATATAGGCCAGATAGGTTCTGCCCGCTGCCCGCCGAGATTTCTCGCTGCTCGCGGAAATCTGTCT
>CAZJAD010000034.1:3028-21195 GCA_964543855.1 uncultured Alphaproteobacteria bacterium | reverse complement strand
GCCATCGGGCTCCTGAGAAGCTGGCGGAGGAGAGAAGCGTTGAGTATACGGACAAGTTCGCGAATCCTTATGTAGCTGCTGCACGCGGCTACATCGATGAAGTTGTTGAGCCGGGGGCAACGCGGTCACGCCTCATTGACGGCTTGGAGATGTTAGAAACTAAAATCGACAAGAATCCGAAAAAGAAACATGGAAACATCCCACTCTAATTGCAACTGCTTCTTTGATTTTCATCAGCGAATGAGAGTCGCGCGCGGGAGATGGATTTGGGTTGCGCTTTGCGCGCTCATTGCCTTCTCCACTCTCGTTGCATCCGATGACTTTCCGATAGGGACGCCCCACCTGTTTTATCTGGAGAATGGGCTCGAAGTCCTGCTCGTTGAGAACCACACCGTTCCTATGATCGCCGCGACAGCAGTGATTCGTGCCGGTTCGAGTTACGAGATGCCGGACATTAACGGAGCGTCCCATTTCCTCGAACACCTGCTCTTTGACGGCACTGAAACCCGGAGTCAGCAGGACATCGAGGAAGCTTTTGATCGTCTGGGCGGCTACAACAACGCTCAGACTGCAAAGGATCACGCGGCATTCATGATTCTGGTGGAGAAGGAGAAATTCGCCGAAGGGATCGAACTTCAGACCGACATGCTCTTTCATTCCGTACTTGCGCCTGAGCAGATCGAGAAAGAGAGAGGCATCATCATCGAGGAGCTTGGTCAGAACATCTCCAACAATCCAGAGTATCTGGCCAACCTTGGCTTCGATCGTCTTCGCTGGGAAGGGACGCCATACGCTTATCCCGTACTGGGCACTCTGGAAAGTATCGAAGCGATGGAGCGAGAGAAGCTGTGGAGTTACTACACGCATCACTACACGCCGGACAACATGTGCCTTCTGGTGATGGGGGATTTTGAGCCAGATGAGATGATGAGACTTGTCGAGGCAACTTATGGAAAGGCGAAACCGGGAGCGCTGGTTCCCCACGAACGGCCAGCTTCACTTGCTGCGCCAGGCTGGCGACCGGTCAAGATGGTCGGTAATGGTGTCTATCTCTGGCTTGCCTTTCCGTGGAATATGCTGAGAAGTGGGGGAGACTTGGAGGCGATGGAGGTGCTGCTTCCCGATGTTCTTGGTGTTGTTGTCGGGGATGCTGTGCGGGGGCAATTTCCGGGAGAGATTCTGGATTTGTCATGGTTCTGGGATGTGACACGCAGTGGCACGCAACTCGTCCTGCAGATAGGACTTACTCCCGAAGCGTCACCGGAGAATATCCTCGATTTCGTTCACTCGCGAATCACGACTCTTGATCCTCCGTCAGCGTCGCTGTCACTCTGGCAAAGAAAAGCTGGTTCGGCGGTGGACGACGAGATATACTTCAGCCAGCGTTTCCACCATTTCGGAATGATTCACGCAGCCGATATGGCGCGGGGCGGGTGTCGCGCACTGCTCCGTAGAATGCGCGAAATGGTTGCTTTTCGAGATCTGCTGGAGTCAGCGCGAGTCGGCAGTCCAGGCATAATGAAGACGGTTTCAGAATCGACTCCACTGGTGGCGTTGTTCTCTCCCTTGCCGAAACAGCGAGAAGAGTCTTTTGTGAGGCATAAGGAGATCGACACGACGCTCACGAATGGATTGCGAGTGATCGTCAAATCGGAGTCGTCCTCGCCCGTTTTTGCCGCCCATTTTCTCTTTCAGGGGCGGAGCGCCTTTGAGGGCCCGGAGCGTATGGGCTGGGTAGACATGGCGCATCGGCTCCTGGAGTATGGAGTCCCTCCTAATCTGAGCAAGGCAGAACTGCAGAAAAAGCTTGATACACTTCGCCTGCGATGGAAAATCGTAGACAGTCCGTTTATCCCCTTCGACGATTACTACACCGAGCCCGGTTTTTCATTCATTCGAATCAATGGACCTGCTGTGTCGCAGCAAGCCGGTCTGAGCCTTGTCTATGAGCTGCTCACGAGTGACACGATTGCTGCGGCGGACCTGGAAACGGTGCGCAGCGAGATGTACGGCCTCATCCAGAAAGAGGAGCGCTCTCCGCGAGACCAGGCAGGTGTTGCCGTGCGAAAGGCTCTTCTCGGCGCTCATCCGTTTGCCGCGATGGTCAGCGGACACACGGCCACAATTTCCGCCCCCGATCCCTACGACATGAAAAGGCTCCGCAGAGACTACTTCCGTCCGAATCATCTGATTCTGAGTATCGTGACCAGCCATCCTGCCGATGCAACTGTAGCCATGGTGGAAGATATTTTCGGACGATGGCAAGCCGGCGAGCCGTTGCCAAGTACCCCGACGCCGACTGCCCCGTCCGACTCCAACATCCGGCTGACAATTGGAGCTCGGCAGGCGGAGGTGCGACTCAGCGCTCTTCTGCCGCACATCTCGGATGAGCAGGCCCTTTTGATGCAGCTTTGGACAGGTCTTCTCTCAGACAACCTTCAGCATGACTTGAGAGAGACCCGCGGGCTGGCCTATTCGGTCGGAGCTCAGTTTGTACAGAATGACGGATGGGGATGGTTGACGCTTCGAATTGGGACGCGTGCTGAGAATATCCAAGAGGCCATCGTGGCAATGAGGGAGTGGGCAACGAAGCTTCAACACGAGCCGCTGGATAGGTCGGAACTGGAGAAGGTGCAGGCCTCTCAGCGTGGGTTCCAGTTGATCCGGCGTATGGCCCGTGACCAGCAGGCCTTTCAGTTGGGCTATGCTGCTTTCAAGGGCGAAGATCCGTTCGCACCGCTGCCTCAGATAGACCCAGACCCGGAACGAGTGGCGCATGCGGCACGCGAATTGCTTCAGGGAAGTCAGTGGGTTGAAGTGGTCGTTGAATAGGAGGCGATATGGCCGGCATTCTTGTTATTGACGACGATCCTGACTACCGTGAGATATTGCGCGAACTCGTTGAGGCCAAGGGTCACACGGTTCTCGAGGCGAGTGGGGCTGACGAGGGAATGAGGGTCTATCTCTCGGAAAAAGTCGATTGTGTTATCAGTGACCTGATGATGCCGGAGAAGGACGGACTGGAACTCCTGAAAGAGATGAAGATGGTGAGACCGGATACGCTTTTCATCATGATTACAGGATATCCGACCATCGAAACGGCTGTGCGTGCCATGAAGCAGGGCGCTTACGACTATCTAATGAAGCCGGTCGAAATGGACCAGTTGGCGGGAGTCCTGAATCGTGCGCTGGGAACGCTGGAGATGAAACGGTCCATGGCCACCGTCCGTGGGATGAACATCGCACTGCTGATTTCAATCCCCGTGTGGCTGGTTCTGGGGGTCATTCTTGCATGGATTCTTAAGTGAGGGCGTTTGTACAGCCCTGAGGCGTTTCATGGTCATGACGGCATCATCTCGTATCGCTTCCTGTCTGCTCGTTCTTGTCGTTCTGGCTCTCTGCGTGACGAGCTGTCACCGCAGTAAAGGCTTGACGGGAGAAGATGGTTCGGGGATCTGGACGCTCGAAATGGACCCTCATCCCGATACGGTTGGCGTCGGGGTCAATGATACGATCTTCGTTGTCGTACGGCAGGGAGGAGAAGCGCGAGGCGGGATTACTGTGACATTTGTGCCGACGCTCGGCGATCCCGTTCCATCCATCGTCACCATTATCGATGACCCGGATGTGCCTTGGGGCACATGGCCAATGGCGACATTTATCAGCCGCGACGCTGCGGGAGCGGCCACAGTGTATGGCGAGGCCTATGATTCGGGAGACGAGCTTCTGGCAAGAGACACGGTGACGATTTGGGTCGTCGAGAATCCGTAGGACTGGATTCATCTGCGAACAAATGAGAAGCCGCGTGGCAGACCAATTGCCGCGCGGCTTTTTCTTTGGGCTCGCGCTCTATTTGCCGTACAGCCGCCCTTTCCATTTGATCCGCCGCGTGAAGAAGTAGGTTATGACGAGGATTACGGGATAGGTGAATGCGTATATAGGATAAAAAGGCAGAAGCACGATTAAGTGACGCTGTCCGGCCAGCTTGAGTGCGCGGTAGATGACAGCGCCATCCCCCACGAGCAGTACAGCAAGCCAGAAAAACCCGTAGAGGCCGAAGAGCAAGAACCAGAGAGGCCAGAGCAAATGCGCGAGGAATCCGTAAGCGAGGACGAAGAACCCAAATCCCTTAATCTTGGCGCCACCTTTCAACCAGCGGCGTCGCTGTGAGATTAGTGCGGGAAGTGAAGGGATCGGGCGGGTTCGCATCAGGGTCTCCGAGTCGGCCGGCAGAATCGCACGAAAACGCCCGGTTTCCTGAACGGCGTGCATCAGCGCGAGGTCTTCCGTGATTGAAAACGGAATGTCCCGGTAGGTACCGGCTGCTTCATAGGCTTCCCGCGAAAGAGAGAGGTTGTTGCCGATAATGGCCTGGGAATGGCCCCGCCCGGAAAGTGTGGCGCTGGCTCCCAGAAGAAAGGCCCAATCGAGCGTCTCGATGACAGCAATCGGATTTCCTCGAAGAGTCTCCGGGCGAGGAAGCGTGATTCCTCCGACAAGACCGACGCCATCGGCGAAATATCGGACGACGGCTCGCACCCAGGTGCGGGGAACGACACAGTCCGCATCTGTTATGCAGAAGATGTCGCCGGTCGCATGGTCAATAGCTTGAGCGATGGGACGAACGCGTCCCCGGAGATTGGGACAGTCCTCCTCGACGACATCAATCACTCGATAATCACATTTGAATCGGTCGCGATAACTCTCTGCAATCTCGCGCGTTCGGTCTTCGGATTCGTCGTTTGCTATGAGAACCTGAAGTTTCTCGTGGGGGTAGTCGAGCTGCAGGAGGCTTTCCAGCAGCGCAGGCAGGTTGTCTTCTTCATCACGCGCAGGAACGACAACGCTCACCTTCGGGCATCCTTCCCGCTTCCGATAGGGTCCGAGCATCCCGGCCGCAAGCCAGATGGCGATGCCCATGTAGCACAGAGCGAAAAGGGTGACGAGTATCTCTGGAATCATAAGCCTGGGGAATTAATGATTGGAGAGAGATTGGTCGAGTGTCTCATTGTGAAGGGTGACGAAACGGAATCCCCGCTCTTGCACTTCCGCAGCAAGACGAGTCAGAATTCTCGACAAGCTCTGAGGTCCGGAGGCATGGCTATCGTGAAGCAAGATGATCGAACCATCATGCAAGGAGCGGCGGGCTCTTCGTTCCAGTACAGCCGGATTTTGCGGTTTCCAATCGCGCAAGTGGGCTGTCCACATGACGCCGCGGTAGCCCAGTCGCGTCAATTCGGAAGCCGTGCCTGGCCGAAAGAACCCGTAAGGCGGTCGAAAAAGGCGAAGGGGCTGAACATCCAACGCTGTCATCGCCTCTTCAGTTTTCTGGATTGAACTTCGCAGAGCAGCACGGGAATAGAGAGCATGATTGGCATGGTGATACCCGTGATTTGCCAGGACATGGCCATCGGCGGCAGCTCTTCTGAGAACGGCGGTGTTCCCCTCTACCTTCGAACCCACGATGAAAAATGTTGCTCTAATATCGAGCTTCGCAAGCGTTTCCAACAGGGCGGGTGTCGTGTTAGAATCAGGCCCGTCGTCGAAGGTGAGCGCGACCTGCCCATCCCCGTTCGGGAGACGCCAGAGCCACCGTGGAAAGATCCTGTCATACAGGTGCAGGGTCATCGCAGACCGAAACAGCTTTCAAGCCGAAACGGAATCTAATCCGTATACTCCACCTCGGCTTTTCGAACCGCAGGCGGGATTTCTCGTGCATCTCTCTCGCGCGCATGAATGCCGCCCAAACGAGCCTGACGGTACCAGTCTCCTTTCCAGCGGAAAGGAAGAAGGAGTCCTCCGAAGCCGAAAACGGGCGTCAGAATCGTGTGGGCAATCTCGTAGGGAAGAAAGTACCTGAGGCTGTCTCGCTGGTGAAACATTCGACAGCCCTCGTAGATGACATGCCAGTCCCAGGAGATTTTCCACAGTGCCGCCAGCGCCAGGAGCGGAATCGTCGGGGGATACATGGCTCCAATGAGCGGAAATGCGAAGATTAGAATATGGAAGAAGTACAGGCCGAAGAGGAGGAACTTCATACTGCCTCGATACGCGAGACCCTTGGAGGCCCAGCGCAGTCGTTGCTGGATGAGTTCTCGGATGGTCGGAACAGGCAGAGAGTCGATGATGGTCTCCGGTGCCGAAGCATAGACCATTTTCCAGCCCGTAGCCTGGCTGACCTTCTGGGCAAAGAGCACATCGTCTCCGGACACCTGATGGGCGAATTGACTGAAGCCTACAATGGCGTCATAGACAACACGGCGGTAAGCCAGATTGGAGCCGTTGCAACTGCCCGCAACGCCGAGACCGATCGCTCCTGCGGCGAGGTACCCCTGGAGCATGAAGTCGAGATTCTGCACTTTCTGCCAGAGCGGTTCGCGACCTTGAGCGATCTTGAAACGCGTGAGACCTGCCACCACACCGACCCTGTCGTCAAAATAGCTGATCATTCCACGAAGCCATCGCGGATGAAAGACGCAATCGGCATCGGTCGTACAGATAATCTCGCCTGTGGCCATGGCAATTCCCTCGGCCAGAGCATGTTTCTTGGGTGAAGGAGGATTGGGATCCGTGACTCTCCGGAAACGAAGCCGTTCATACTCGCGCGCGAAACGAGCCAATATAGCGTGAGTCGAATCCGTCGAGCGGTCATCCACTACGATAATCTCGAAGTCCCCCGGGTAGTCCTGAGCCAGAAGCGAACGAATCGTTCGTTCAAGGATTCCAGCTTCATTCCTGGCGGGGAAGACCACCGAGACCGACGGCCATTGCTCGAAGTCCCTTCGCAGAGCTCTTCGGGTTTTCCACAGACCCGCGGCAAAGAGAAAGGCGACAATCGCGTAGACCACGGAAAGCACCCCAACGACCCCGAGGTATGTGTCGATGAAGCTCATATCATGACCCGCCGATTACAGCCTGTTTCACGGGAGTGGTTCTGTCGACCCTGGGTCGTGCGGTTCGCTGATGTATCCGTGACGCCTGAGGTGTTGGCAGCTTCATGGTGGGGACGACTGGAATGCCCAGCAAAGCCGGAGTCAGGACATTTATCGCGAAGAGCACGAGAGAACCAGCCACGGCCGCTGCCGGCGCAACGCCCAGACCGCTCAGGCACAAGACGGCGGTCCATTCTCCCACGCCCAAACCCGCTATTGAAATGGGCAGACTGGCTTTGAGGAAGAAATTCACCATTACTGCCATAATGCCCCAACCGAAAGGCACGGCAATTCCCATCGCATGAAGAAGAATGACAAATTGCACGAGAGCCACTGCCGTTGACGAAAGGGAGAGTGCCAAGAGGCCCAGGGTGAGCCCTCCGTGCATGCCGTCGAGGACGCCCAGGATCTGTTCGAGCTTCTCCCGCAAAGGAAGTCGGCGCACGATCCACGAAAAGACGGGGAGGAGGATGCGGGGGAAGACGCCCAGGAGAAGCACAGATACCCCCATCAGGCACAGCCCGATGAGAAGTGGGGTGCGCCAAGTCCCCACAGGAAACGAGACACCCCCCGCAATCATTGCCGCCAGAGCCAGTGGCCCGGCGCCGTACAGGACGACCGAGGCATAGAATCGTTCGAGAAGGCTGACCCCCAGAGCTCGGGCCACGGGAACATCGAGGGCGAAACACCGTCCAAACTGCCCGATTCTCCCGGGTGTCACGACACCCAAGGTGAAACCCACCCAGTAGCTGCGAAAGATGTGGCGCCAGGTGGTTTTGCCCGCATGTCTGGCGAGAATCGCCCACCGTGCAATCTGGAGCCCTTGAGCGGGTATCCAGAGGAGAATCGCGACCATCAGGAGGCTCAGTTTCATCCCGGCAGCCGTTGAAACGACATTCGTCCAGGGCACTTGCCAGAATAGAAGACCGATTACCGCAAGTGTCAGCAGAGCGCGCAGCATAGTGCTGCGCCAGTGGTGTCGTGGTGATGCGGAGCTGTCGGCAACGGATGGAGGACCCACCGCCAGTGGTATGCTGGCGAGTCCGTCGGCCTGTATCTCGGCGGGATTGTGCGGCGTCATCCTTGGCCTTCTGAAGTTTCAGCCGTTTTCACGGTCAGACGGCGATCCTTCCATTCAAACGCATTCCCGAGGGCAAAGACCGGCTGCAAAAGCAGGTAGAACGGCAGGAGAACCTCGGCGAGAAAGAATCCTTTCTTCCATTCCCGAAGTGAGTGGATTCGGGCGAAATGTCGGAGCAGTGAGTAGTCAAGAACATATCTCAAGAGGAAGGCTGTGAGAACGACCGGAAGAAAAGCCGGGTGGAAGATCGTGTGAATCCAGCCACCAAGATAGCCGATTTGAGCGGCGATGACCATCCAGAAAAACATTAACCAAACGGCTGGATATGCCCGAGCCGTGGACTGATGGCGCCTCTTGGCATCTCGGAACTCGCTCGCTGTCGGCATTCGCAGGTCCCGGACGACAGAATCGGGGTCCGCGGCAAACCGGACCAGCCAGCCCCGCTCGCTGATGGCCTGAGCCATGACATCATCATCGCCGGCTCGCATTCGCGCGCCCGCAAAGCCGCCCAATTCCTCATAGCAGGCTCGGCGGTAGGCGAAATTGGCCCCGCAGACTGACGACGGATACCCCCAATCCAGACATCCGGCGGAGATGACACCATGCATCAGCCGTTCGAATCTGTACAGTCGCCCGCTCGTCTCATCACGCGCGATCGGGTCGAAGAGCCCTGCCACGGCGCCAACGTCAGGCTCAAAGAGCCTGACGATTGCCCTCACCCATCCTTTGGGTACCTCAGCATCGGCATCAGTGAAGAGAAGGAGTTCCGCCTGCGAGGTCTCGATCGCGGCGCGAAGGGCGTTTTTCTTCGGCCCCAGACCATCGAGGTTCGGTGGGGCTTGCAGCACAGTCAGCTTTCCTTCGGACGCGCGAGCGATGTTGGCTGCGATGGCAGCGGAGTCATCCGTAGAGCCATCGTCCACATAGTAGCGCTCAATGAGTTCTGGGGGATAGTCAAGCGCGAGGATGCTCTGAAGACAGTGTTGGATGGTCGCGCTCTCGTTGCGCCCGGCCACGATGACTGCCACCGAGGGCATATCGGTCACTCGACCCTGTCGGTGTCGACCGCGCAGCACGCCAATAAGAAGGAAGAGGCTGGCCGCCAGCGAGATCGCAGCGGATGCGACGAAGATGGCAGGCAGAAGCAGTCTCCTTAAGTTTGCGTACAAATATAGGGAGTTTACGCAGCAAAAGCAAGGATTCTCATGGCCTTTGTTTGACATTCTTGTCCAAGTATTCGTAAATTTGGTGCATGAGAATTGCCTATGGAAACGATTTCCTGGAGCTCAAGTTGCCGTCCGGCCTGTCCTTCGACGTGCTCGAGCCTCCACGGACGGTCTCGCCCTCGACTTCTTTGCGTGACCGCATCGAGCAAGTCTTGGCCAGTCCGACGGGTTTTCCGCCGCTCCAGGAGTATGTCAAGGGGAAATCGAAGGCACTGATGGTTGTCCCGGATGCGACTCGTCCATGTCCGCTGCACGACATACTGCCGGTCGTCGTGGAGTCTTTGCGGCGCACGGGTCGCGTTTCTGTACGCATTGTGGTGGCCAGCGGGACTCATAAGATGATGGCCGTGGATGCGCTCCGCTCGCATGTAGGCGCGGAGATATTTGACCGCTTGGAGGTCCTGCAGCATGACGCGTCCGCAGATGGATTGGTCGAGGTAGGGAGGACGCGTCGCGGAACGCCTGTCATTGTCAATCCCGTTCTTCTGGATGCCGAAGCAATCGTTGCCATCGGCCCGGTCCAGCATCACTACTTCGCAGGATTTGGTGGTGGACCGAAGCTGATTGTCCCGGGACTTGCCGCCATGGAGACAACCGTGCAGAACCACAAGCTGGTTCTGACAGAAAGTGGTTATCTTCGCCCGGAGTGTCGCGAAGGAATCATCGATGGGAATCCGGTCGCTTTGGATGTCTATGAGGCGGCTTCCCTTTGTCCGCCAGCACTTCACCTTGGGCTGAATCTCGGAGCAGATGGCCAGGTCACAGATGTCATGGCGGGTGGACTTCGCGAGACGCACCGCGCGCTGGCCGAGAAATACCATCGCACCCATCTGCGCATTGTCGATGAGAAGCGTCCTATCGTCATCGCCTCAGCCGGAGGTGCTCCGCGCGACTGCAACCTGATTCAGGCGCACAAGGGTCTTCATCGAGCCTTCCGGTTAGTCGTGCCTGGAGGAACGCTTGTCTATTTCGCGCGATGCGAGTCGGGTATCGGTTCGGAGACCTTCCTGCCGTGGTTCGAGTTTCCTTCACGCTCCGACATGGCCAAAGAGCTCACGCGCAACTACACGCTGAACGGCCACACAGCGCTCGCTCTCAGAGAGAAAACGGACACGATCCGAGTTGTCCTGGTTTCTGACCTGCCGGCGGATATCGCTGCCAAGGTCGGAGTCAAGCCAGTGAGGCCGCCGAAGGCTAAGAGACTGGATTTAAGAGATTTCGTCGAGCAGGCATCTGGAGGGAAAGCCTGGATCCTGCCGCAGACTGGGGAGGTCTTACCCTTGCCTCGCGATGAACTGCTTCCCGAAGACAGAGTGGTGTAGGAATCGGCTCAGGAGTTGATATTTTATAGAAAAGTTCGTAGATTCAGGGCGATAGTTGAGGCGTGCCTTTTTGGCGGACTTTGGCTATCCTCTTGTTTGTTAACAAAGTGTGAAGGGCGGTCTTCGGCGTGGATCCGCGTGCTGAAATCGAACGACTGCGGGCGGAAATACGACGCCACGATTACCTCTACTATGTCCTCGCCGAGCCGGAGATATCCGACGGGGAGTATGATCGCCTTTTTCAACGGCTGCAGGACCTCGAGGACGCTCATCCCGAGCTTGTTACATCGGACAGCCCGACGCAGCGAGTTGCCGGCCAACCGCTGGAAGGCTTCCGGACCGTGCGGCATCCCTTTCCACTGGTCTCACTCCAGAATACGTACAGTGAAGAGGAGATTCGGGATTTCCACCGGCGGGTGGTCGATGGGCTTGAGGGTCGGGAGCCGGAGTATGTCTGCGAGCTGAAGTTCGACGGCGTTGCCGTGCTGCTTCACTATGAGAACGGCCGGTTTGTCCTCGGCGCGACACGCGGCGACGGCCAGCAGGGCGATGACATCACGGCAAACCTCCGAACCGTCCGGTCGCTTCCGCTTCGAATACGCGACGGCGGAAAGGGTCGCGTGGCGGCGCGTCGCTTCTTTGTGCGTGGCGAAGTCATCATGGAGAAGCAGGCGTTTCTCGCGTACAACGCCGAGAGAGAAGCAGCAGGAGAAAAGCTGTTCGCCAATCCACGCAATGCTGTCGCAGGCTCTTTGAAACTGCTCGATCCCGCTTTGGTGGCCAAGCGTCCTCTGAGATTGGTCTGTTATGGTTACGCGCCCGCTGGGGGTACCGCTGCGGACGCAACGCAGACCAGGAATCTGCAGGGTCTGACGCAGCAGGGATTCCCGACGAGCCCGAATTGGCGCTCGTGCCGCTCTCTGAAGGAAGTGCTGGAGTACTGGCGGGATTGGGCGGCTCGCCGCGACGATCTGCCCTACGAAGTGGACGGAGTCGTGGTCAAAGTGGACCGTCTGCAAGACCAGACCATCTTGGGAATGACAGCGCGAGCACCTCGCTGGGCGATTGCGTTCAAATTCCCCGCACGCCAGGCACAGACCCGATTGAACAAGATCGTTCTTCAGGTGGGACGAACCGGTGCACTTACACCGGTGGCTAATCTTGAACCCGTCGAGCTCGGTGGCGTCACCATACGGCGAGCGACACTCCATAATGAGGAAGAAATCGCACGGCTCGATGTACGCGAAGGGGACACAGTTCTGCTTGAGCGAGGTGGAGATGTTATCCCCAAGATTGTGGCTGCCGTTCCCGACTTGCGACCTGCCGGCACGCGACGCTTCCGAATGCCGAGCGTTTGCCCGGTTTGCAGTACGCGTCTGGTCAAAGACGAGGGGGAAGCGGTCTCGCGATGTCCAAACGAGGAGTGTCCTGAACAGGCGAAGAGACAGATTGAGCACTTTGCCAGCCGCACGGCGATGGACATTGAAGGATTGGGCGGCGAAACGGTCGAACTGCTCTATGAGCAAGGGCTCATTCGAGATATCGGCGACATATTCCATCTGACTGCGTCGCAGGTCGAGCCGTTGGAGCGTTTTGCCGAGAAGTCCGCCAGGAATCTTGTCGACGGTATTCAAAAGGCAAAATCAAGGCCTTTGGACCGCTTGATCTTTGGCCTCGGAATTCGCTTCGTAGGGGAAGGCACGGCACGCACACTGGCTCTCCGCTATGGATCGGTGATGGACCTGGCAAAAGCATCCTTCGAGGAACTTCAGGCCGTTCCGGAAGTCGGGCCTCGAATCGCGCGTTCGATTGCTCAGTGGTTTGGCAGCGCACGGAATCGGCGTATCATCGAGAAGCTTCAGAGGGCGGGTGTACGGCTCAAGAGCGAGCGACGCGGTCCAGTGGGAGAGAGATTCAAAGGCTTGACCTTCGTTTTGACGGGCGCTTTGCAGCGACACACGCGCGAGCAGGCCG
Source organism: uncultured Alphaproteobacteria bacterium (assembly GCA_964543855.1). GTDB lineage: Bacteria > Electryoneota > RPQS01 > RPQS01 > DYHQ01 > CAZJAD01. The sequence continues at coordinate 8,660 of CAZJAD010000034.1, read as the reverse complement.
AACAAATGATCATCGCGCAGGGTGGCCGCGTTACCTCGTCTGTCTCGAAGAAGACTTCCTATGTTCTGGCGGGAGCCAATCCAGGATCCAAGTATGACAAGGCTACGAGTCTGGATATTCCAATCCTGAGCGAGGCAGACTTCGAACGATGGCTCAGCTCCGGCAAATCGCCGGATTAGAGCAGCGGCCTGCGTCGAATGAAGGGGGCACTTTCTTGGCACATTTTTCAGGTTCATGCGTGGAGTGATGTTTTATGGCGACGACGGCGGACATTCGCAACGGATTGACCATCGAGATGGATGGTCAGATGTTCATGGTGACCGAGTTCCAGCATGTTAAACCGGGCAAAGGGGGAGCCTTTGTCCGCATGAAGTTGAAGAATGTGCGCACGGCACGTGTGATCGATCGGACTCTGAATGCTGGAGCGCCTATTACCATTGTCCGTCTTGTCTCTCGTGAGATGCAGTATCTCTTCCACGATGACACAGGCTATACTTTCATGGACCAGGAGACTTTTGACCAAGTCTCTCTGGGTGAAGACATCGTCGGCGAGGAGAAGAAGTGGCTCAAGGAGGGAGAGGTCTGCAAAGTGATGTTCCACGACGACACGCCACTGAGTCTGGAAGTTCCCTTCTTCCTGGAGCTGGAAGTGGTTGAGACGGCTCCTCCGGTCAAAGGAGACACCGTTTCCGGCTCGGGCAAACCGGCGACTCTGGAAACCGGCGCTGTGATTCAGGTCCCTTTCTTCGTGGAGCAATCGGACACGGTTCGGGTAGACACGCGCACCGGCGAGTATCTCGACCGCGTGGCGAGAGGGAAGTAGTCGGAGTGCGAGATGGCCGGAGGCGAGGGCAATGATTCGCGAAATCATCGGGCTTGTCAGTATCGCCATTGGGCTCCTCCTGCTCGTGGTTTCATTCTATCTGAGTCTTCGCCGGATTCATGCGCGCGCTGAAGGGCCGTCTCTTCGCGATATCCTTGTCGTACTCGCCTACGGCCTTCTCTTTTTCTTCGTCGGTATCATCATCGAGCACACCGCTCCTCCTCTTCGAGAAGCAAGGATTGCCGAGACTCCTGGCAGTGAAGAAATCGTTGTACGCCCGGATGAATCAGTTGAGGTCCATGAGGGAGAGGTAGCCGAATCGAAGGAGGAGAAGCCAACGGTGGAGGTTCAGCCGACGCTTGCGCAGGCTGAGCCAGCAAAGGAAGGCGTGCAGCCGTCAGGTCGAACTGAACCACTGGTCCCCGTGATAGTGCGAGAGCCACCGTTAGAAGACAGGATCTACACGGCCATTGACGATGTGCTAAGGAAGGTGGAGGAGTTCTTCGAGCGCTATGGATTCCCTGTCGAAATGGAGACTCCCTCGCGCCCTGTGCTGGCTATTGCACCCATCTTCTTTGAGGACACGACGGCAGACATCCCCCCGAAGTACTTCCCGCTTCTGGACGAGGCGGTCCGCGTAATCCGGGATCACAGTGAAGTCGAGACCATCGAGGTCCAAGGCCATACGGACGGCGAGGGTCCGGAGGTCTATAATTTCCTGATAACTCAATCGCGCGCGAACGCAGCGCGGGATTATCTCATAGCGCAAGGTATCGAACCGGAGCGTTTGGTGGCCAAAGGATACGGGACGACCAGACCTTTGCCGGCGAGAGCAGCATCGGGAGGCACGGCTCGAGACCGTCGCATCCAGTTTGTAGCTGTGCGTGCGACAGAGTAGTCCAAGAATCGCGACCTAACGAATGGGAGGTCCTTTGGACATCCGCGAAATAAGGCGCCTCATTAAGCTGGTGGAGGACAGCCCGATCACCGAGATCGAAATTGAAGAGAAGGGCGTCCGGATCCGCATATCCAAGAACAGCAGCGATGGTGCACCGACTGTCGTCTATGCGCCTCCATTCCAGACGAGCGCGCCCCATCTGCCCATTGCAGAACCTGGCCAGGCAGCACCGACTGAGCTGCCTGCGGCCACCAAGGCCGGCATTGTTGAAATCAAATCCCCTATGGTCGGCACCTTTTATCGTACGCCTTCCCCGGATGCTGATCCCTATGTCCTTGTTGGAGACCACGTCGAGCCTGGCCGCGTGCTTTGCATCGTTGAAGCCATGAAACTAATGAACGAGATCGAGGCGGAAGTGTCGGGTGCGATCATAGAAATACTCCCGGAGAACGCTCAGCCGGTGGAGTTTGGGCAGGTTCTTTTCCGCGTCGATACTGGGCGATAGCGATGTTTCAGAAGATTCTCATTGCAAACCGCGGCGAAATCGCGATGCGCATCATCCGAGCGTGTCGCGAGCTGAAAATCAACACGGTCGCCGTTTTTTCGACGGCCGACCGCGAAGCTCTCCATGTCAAATTCGCCGACGAGTCTGTTTGCATCGGGTTGCCGAGTCCGGCTCAGAGCTATCTGAATATCCAGAGTATCATCTCTGCCGCCGAGATCACAAACGCCAATGCGATTCATCCCGGCTACGGTTTCCTTGCAGAGAACGCGGATTTCGCGGAGATCTGCGCTTCCCACGGCTTCACTTTCATCGGCCCGAGCCCGGAAGTGATTACCACGATGGGGGATAAGGCAGAAGCCAAACGCGCGATGGCTGCCGCAGGATGTCCGGTGATTCCGGGTTCCGACGGCCCACTGGCCGATTTCGAAGCCGTTAAAGCTGCGGCTCAGCAGATCCAACTGCCACTGATGATCAAGGCCGTTGCCGGTGGAGGAGGCCGTGGCATGAGGATCGTTCGAAACATGGATGCTTTGGAAACGGCGTTTGAAATGGCTCGCGCGGAGGCTGAAGCGGGATTCAAGAACGACGAACTGTACATCGAGAAACTGATCGAAAAACCACGACACATTGAATTGCAGATTTTGGGAGACGGAAAGGGAAAAGCCATCCATCTGGGGGAGCGGGACTGTTCTCTTCAGAGGCGTCATCAGAAGCTCATTGAAGAGACTCCGTCGCCGGCTGTGTCCGCGGAACTGCGAGAGGAGATTGGTAAGGCGGCGGTTCGAGCGGCATCGGCGATCAAGTACGGCACAGCAGGGACGATGGAATTTCTGCTCGACAAGAATAACAACTACTATTTTATGGAGATGAACACACGCATCCAGGTCGAGCATCCAATTACGGAGATGGTGACAGGCGTGGATCTGGTGAAAGAGCAGATCTTGATCGCGTCCGGTGAGAATGTTTCTCTCAGGCAGAAGGACTTGAAACCCTTTGGTCATGCGATTGAATGCCGAGTCAATGCGGAGGATCCCCGACGCGATTTTCTTCCATGCCCGGGTAAGGTGACTGGATTTCACATGCCCGGTGGTCCGGGAATCCGCGTCGACACGCATGTCTACGAGGGTTATGACATTCCTCCACATTATGACAGTTTGATCGCGAAGTTGATCGCCTGGGGTCGAACACGGGCCGAGGCGGTGGATCGCATGGAACGAGCCCTTCAGGAATTTGTCATTGAAGGTGTGGAAACGACGATACCGTTTCATCTGAAGGTCATCCGCACCGATGAGTTCCAGCGAGGTGAGTATCATACGCGCTGGATTGAAGAATATGTCGAGCGCGAGAACAATGTCAAGCCCGTCGCGAAATGACTTGAAGTCGAGAGTTCAGTAATCTGCCATGAAAGAAACTTGAGCACGACACCTGAGGAAAGCATGAATATTCCGTCAGACCTCCTGTACACCAAAGACCATGAATGGGTCCGGATAGCGGACGATATCGCCACCATCGGCATCACTGATTATGCCCAGGGAGAGTTGGGAGATGTCGTCTATCTCGAACTGCCTGCTGTGGGCGACGAGGTGCGTCAAGGAAAGGCCTTTGGCACGATTGAGGCGGTGAAGGCTGTGTCGGATCTCTACTCGGCTGTTTCAGGTACAATCCAGGCCGTCAACGCTGCCTTGACCGACACACCCGAACTGGTGAACCAAGACCCTTATGGGAAAGGGTGGATGATCAAGATAAAGGTCTCGAACCTTGAAGTGGAAAAGAACAGTCTTCTGACTCCCGAGGCCTATGGGGCTCTGATCGGCTGACCCTGAGCATCAGCAAATCTTCCACACGACACGAGAATCCCATCTTTTTATGCATCCGTTTCACGGGCGATCGCATGCTGCAGACACAAGTCGGCAACGTAGTTCAAACGGCGATTGGAAAGCAGTGCGCACGCTTGCCTCACCTGCCTCATCGACTCACCGAATAATCCGCCACGCCTAATAGAAGCTTTGGATAATCGCACACCTTAAGGAGGAGTCTTGGCAAAGAAAGCACCTGTAATGACTCAACTTCGGCGTTTGAAGCCGAATTTCTGGTTTGCCAACTGGATGGAGGCCAATGAACGGCTGGCGTTTTTCGGTGTGCGCGCCATTGCGCCGCTGTATATGGTCTACGCTGTGGCCGAAGGCGGTTTGGGACTGTCGTATTCGGAGAAAGGGCTCATCTATACAATCTGGGCACTGATTCAGTGCCTGATTCCCATGATATCCGGAGGATTCACGGATGAATATGGTTATAAGAAGAGCCTCTACGTGGCTTTCTCCATCAACATCCTTGGCTACTTGGCCTTTGCTTTTGCGTCAGGTTTCTGGAGCAGCTTGCTGGCGGCTTGCTTGATTGGTCTGGGGACGGCTATCTTCAAACCGCCCGTGCAGGGCACGATCGCCAAAGCATCGACCGAAGAAAACAGTTCGGTCGCCTGGGGCTTTTTCTACTGGATGGTGAACATCGGGGGGTTCCTCGCTCCGGTCCTGGCCGCTCTTTTGCGCGGTGAAACCAATTTCAGATTGGTCTTCTTTTGCGCGGCAGGCGTGACACTTTTCAACTTCTTCCCGGCCATGGTTTTCTATAGAGAACCGGAGAAGATTGGAGACAAGAAGAGAAAAACCATCGGCGAGACATTCGTCGAGACGATGAAAACGCTTAAGGACAGGAACTTCCTCATTTTCCTTGGGATCTTCAGCGGCTTCTGGTTTATGTTCATGCAGCTCTGGGATCTGTTACCGAATTTCATCGATGAGTGGGTGTTTTCGAGAGACATTGCTCCTTTCTTCGGCGCCATCAGCTCTGGCCTGGTGCTCGAAAGCGGCATGGTGAAACCGGAGATGCTGATCAATATCGATTCCTTCGCGATCATCCTCTTCATGCTTCCGATTGCGTGGCTGACCGGGAAATTCCACCCCATGATCGCGCTGATCAGCGGCATGGTGATTTCACTCGTCGGTTTTTTCGCGAGCGGATTCACGAACATCGGATTTGTCGTTGCGGCCGCGATTTTCGTTTTTGCCATCGGCGAGATGTGGTGCAGCCCGAAGTTCTCCGAATATATCGGCCTGACCGCCCCACCTGACAAGAAGGCCGTCTATATGGGCTATTCGAATATTCCGTTCGCGGTGGGCTGGGCGCTGGGCAACCTCATTTCCGGCTATCTCTACGAGAATCTCGGCAGCAAAATAAATTTTGCTCGTGAGTACCTGGTGAGCAACCTTGGCATGAGCGCCGCCGATGCAGCGGCCGTCCCTCGCGAGAGAGTCATGGAAACAATGGCATCCATGATGAACGGCGGGGCTGGAGCCACGGTTGACGAGGCCACACGGGTCCTGTGGCATTTGCATGACCCCTGGATTGT
>CAZJAD010000034.1:1801-2928 GCA_964543855.1 uncultured Alphaproteobacteria bacterium | reverse complement strand
GGTGTGCCCGTGGCTTTTATTGCTGCTGAACGCCAACTGCTTCCGACAGACTCGCCCGACGGCTGCCCTTATCCCATTTTGCCTATCGACCGCCTCATGTTACCGCCGTGGAAGCGGCGGACTGCGATGGATCAGCCCAGCACGCACTCGCGCGATGGCTTTGGTCGACTGACAAGCAGAGCCCAACGCGAACCGCAGAAACCAGACCCGAACTCGCCGTAGAGGAATCCATGCCTCTGGTTCAAATAGAAAAAGACAGATGCAAAGGCTGCGAGCTTTGTGTTCGCGCTTGTCCTCAAGAGATCATCGAGATGGCGAAGGAGATCAATACGAAGGGCTACTTCTTCGCCAAAGTCGTGGATCAACCGCGGTGTATTGGCTGTCGGATTTGTGGTATCATTTGCCCAGACATGGCGATCCAGATTAGTGCTCATGGCGTTTCCTATCGTTTCTTTGCCTATTAGTCGGCAGGATCGGTGACCGATGTCAAAAGTCCTTCTGAAAGGATGTGAAGCGATTGGAGAGGCGGCGATTCGCGCCGGTGGGATCCGCTATTTTGCTTATCCAATTACACCGCAGACAGAAGTTGCCGAGTACATGGCGCGGCGTCTTCCAGAGGTCGGTGGAGTGTTCATTCAGGCGGAGAGTGAGGTCGCGGCCAGCAACATGATTTTCGGTGCAGCTTCGGCGGGAGTGCGCGTCTTCACGAGTTCCTCAAGCCCGGGCATCAGCCTTATGTCCGAAGCGCTGTCCTACATCGCGACGGCGGAACTGCCGGCAGTTTTTGTCAATATCGTTCGGAATGGGCCGGGATTGGGAGGTATCCTGCCTTCGCAGGGTGATTATTTCCAGGCGACGCGCGGGGGAGGTCATGGCGATTACAGGCTGCTCGTTTTGGCGCCGTCGACGGTGCAGGAAACGGTGGAGCATGTGATGCTCGCCTTCGACCTGGCCGACAAATATCGCAATCCGGTGATGATTATCGGTGACGGTCTGATTGGTCAGATGATGGAACCGGTGGATTTCTCCGCGGTGAAGACGACCACTCCACCCGACAAGAGCGCGTGGGCCACGACAGGCTGCAAAGGCCGCAAACCGCACCTTATCAAGACGCTGTTTCTTGATCC
>CAZJAD010000034.1:0-1701 GCA_964543855.1 uncultured Alphaproteobacteria bacterium | reverse complement strand
ATTGCACTCCGCAAGGAAACGAGCGTGTTTCTAACGGTAGAAATGAGCATGGGTCAGATGATCGAAGATGTTCGCCTGGGTGTTGCCGAACGCAAGCCAATCGCTTTCTATGGACGCCAAGGCGGCATCGTTCCTTCGCCGGAGGAAGTGGTGGATGAGGTCCGCAAGCTGCTTTAGATGATCCGTGGTCACAGACGAATAACTGTATGTCAAGTTCTGGTCTAACCGAGCTTTCTCGCATGGCTGCCAATCCAATTTTCGAGCGTCCTGAGTCGATGACCGAGGCCATCACCCACTACTGTCCCGGGTGCACGCACGGAATCATTCACCGGCTTGTTGCTGAGATTCTCGATGAGCTGGGGCTCCGAGAGCGGACGGTGGGAGTGGCTCCCGTTGGTTGCTCGGTGCTGGCCTACAACTACTTCAATTGCGATTTCCTTGAGGCAGCCCACGGGCGTGCTCCCGCATTTGCGACCGGTCTGAAACGCTCGCTGCCGGAGCTCATCGTTTTCACCTACCAAGGGGATGGGGATCTCGCCTCAATAGGAACAGCGGAAATCATTCATGCGGCGAATCGCGGTGAGAAGTTCACCACAATTTTTGTGAACAACGCGATCTATGGAATGACCGGAGGTCAGATGGCTCCCACCACGCTGCCGGGTCAGGTGACGACGACCTCCCCATTCGGCCGCGATGAAAAGAGCATCGGGTGGCCAATACGAATGCGTGAATTGCTGTCAGCCTTGCGGACACCGGCTTACATTGCTCGAGTGGCGGTGCACACTCCACGCTTTGTCATCGACGCGAAAAAGGCGATACGCAAGGCGTTTCAATATCAGGCAGCGAATCGCTGTTTCTCTCTGGTGGAGGTGCTTTCGACTTGCCCGACGAACTGGGGCATGACTCCCATCGAAGCGACTCAATGGCTTCAGGACAACATGGTACCCTACTACCCCTTGGGAGAGCTGAAGGTACCGGAGGAAGAGGCCTGAGATGCAGATCGAGGTGAAATTCGCCGGATTCGGTGGCCAAGGGATTATGAGCGCCGGAAAGCTTCTGGCAGAAGCCAGCCTCGAAGAAGGAATGGAAGTCGTCTGGATTCCGTCTTATGGTCCGGAGATGCGTGGCGGAACCGCCTATTGCACGGTCGTCGTCTCGGATCGTCCTATCGGATCCCCGGTCATCAACAATCCAACTCACCTCGTCGTGATGAACCGCCCTTCTCTGGAGAAATTCGCACCAACGGTCAAGCCGAACGGCATTATCATTATCAACAATTCCCTTATCCCGATCACTTCAAACCGCAGCGACATTACCGAGATCTTGGTTCCGTGTAATCAGATTGCCATCGAACTTAATAATCCCAAAGGCGCCAACATGGTCGCTCTCGGTGCTTATGTGGCCTGCTCCAAGGTGGTGCCTCTCGAAGTCGTGGAGGAGACGATTCGCCATGAATTCGAGAAGAAGCCGGCCTTTATTGATGGAAACTTAGCTGCACTAAAGCGAGGCGCAGAACTCGCCACCAAGAAAATGGAGACCTCCCGATGACTCTCTCGCGGGCACCGTTGCAGGAGATTCTGGCGAAGTATCCGCCCAAAGAGAGCAACCTTATCATGGTGCTCCAGGATGTGCAGGAAGCCTACCGGCACCTGCCACCCGAAATCCTGGTGGATGTTGCTAAGGCGATGCAGGTTCCGAAGG
>CAZJAD010000033.1:4127-21210 GCA_964543855.1 uncultured Alphaproteobacteria bacterium | reverse complement strand
ACTTCTCGCATCGTGAGCTCCGCTGGGATATTGCCGGGCGCTTTCTCATCGGGACAATCCCCGGAGCGCTCGTCGGTGCATTGCTGTACACCGTACTCTCGGCAACGGTCATTGCGCGTGCCGTCGGGGTCTTTCTGCTGATCTATGTCGTCCTTGCCGTCGCCCGAATTCAGTGGCCAAGAAGAGCTGACCTCAGGCAATTGCCCTATGTCGGAGGCGTTGCCGGCTTCGTTTCGGCGATCATCGGTGGATCAGGGCCGGTGATTGCTCCTTTCTGTCTGCGATTCGGGTTGGTTAAAGGAGCATTCCTCTCGACGGATGCTATCGTGGCCGCGAGTATGCACATGGTCAAGATCGTCGTGTATAGTCATGCCCGACTTCTCACGCTGGAAGACCTCCCGTACATATTGCCACTTGCCGTCCTGATGGTTCTTGGCACATGGATCGCCACGATTGTACTCACCCGCATAAACGAAAACATCTTCCGCATGATCGTCACTTTTCTGCTTGCTGTCATTGGCTTGAGATTCATCTTGGTGGGATAGGGATGAGGCTGATGTCCCGATTATCCATGTTGGTCGTTCTGAGCGTCTGCGGCGCTGTCGTCCTGCTCGCAGAGCCTCGAAACGACACCGTCACTTCTCGCATATCTCCACCGCCAGGCTTTCAGCGAATCCCGGTCGCAGATGGCAGTTTCGCGGCAAGTCTTCGACACCTGAACCTCAGAAGTCCGGGAATGAACGCCCGAGTCCGCGGACAGGATTCCCTTTGTAGTGGAGAGATTGTCGCTGTCATCGATGAGCCGCCCCTGCCCACGGAGCAAGGCAAAGGCGCGGGGGGCATCGTCAAACTATGGGGACTGTATCGCTGGACACAGCCGCGCCGTGCGGAGATCCGCTTTGGTCTCGAAAATGGTGAGAGTGCAGCCTGGCGAGACTGGCGAGACGGCCTCAGGCCGCGAATGCGTGAGGGTAGAATTCTCTTCGTGCAGGTCGGCGTACCGAACGGATCAGCGTCGAATTTCCTGCGCTATTTGACATTTGTCGCCGAAAACGCTGGATTTGTCAGCTTGAAAAGAGACCTCGACATCGTTTTGGTCGACGATCTCGCTCCTGGCGATATCATCGCAGCCGAGGCGAGCGGTAAAGCACGCACGGGCTTCATTCTGGATATTTGCCGCAATGCAAAAGGCGAAAGACTCTTCTTGATTGGGATGGGAGGAGACAGCGGCCTGGATTTCTACATTCCGAGACCGTACGAGCCCATTCAGGGTGACGGCGCGTGGTTCACTCTCGATGGTGCCCGCTACGCGGTGGGGATGGGTCAGCCCACGATTTTGCGCCGGTTCAAGCTCAAACCATAGAGGCCGAATCGCCGTTAGAGCACTAAAAAGCCACCGAAGGAAATTTTCCTCGGTGGCTTCTTCGTGTTCCCCTCTCGAAACAGCCCGTCTACCTTCGAGAGCCGTAGGCCGCCGTGCGGCTCGAGATTCTCACGCGTGATCCTTCCTCGGAGCCGCCCAAAACCTCCAGCTCAAACCCTTCACCCAACGGACAAATCGTATGCTCCACCACCGGCCCGAATCGTATCGGCGGATGACTCCATCCAGACGGTGTGGCGAACGAGACACCGACGCTGGGCTCCGATGGGTACCCGGGACAACCGGTCACCGACACACTGACGAGAAATGAATCCGCTGGCTCGCCTTTCCAGTGCACAACGGCCGAGTTCTCCCATGGTATGAGAACGCTCTCGCCCTCGCCAACAGGTGTCGGCGCATCTTGGCGCAATTGCCCTCCGTCTATCACCACACGATGATGCCCAGGAGATAAGAGGGCGGCTCGCAGCCACTCCATCAGTTGGGCTCGTCTTGCTGCCTCGGCATCGACCTCTGCTGCCGCTCCCTGTCCAACGGAATCCACCGGACGGGTCTGCAAGTAATTCGAATCAGGTGCAGCAGGGACAGGTTTCATCTCCGCTCCGCTTTGAGCGAAGGCACAAACGGCGACGGCAAGGCAACCCACAAGGATACAACGCTTGGTCATGGTCAATCCTCCGAACAGTATACATCTTGAATCGTGCAAGATGTGTGCCCGGCAGGATCTACCGGCAACATGTTGAGACCTGTGGAGACAGAAAAGGCGCCCTCATCGGACGCCCTTGCAAGCTGCAAAGGTGTGCACAGCTATGCTGTGCGGTCAATCGACGCGCCCTGTTCGGGCACAGTGCCGTCCAACAGGTTCTTCAGCTCATCTCCTTCGAGGACTTCCTTTTCGAGAAGGAGCTTGGCGATTCGCACCAGAATCTCTTTCTTCTCCGTCAGAATAGTCCGCACCTCCTCGTAAGCCTCCTCCACGATGGCTTTCACTTCCGCGTCGATCTGATCGGCTGTATGTTCCCCATATTCGGCGCTCCCGCCGAGCGGCCATTCGCGCCCCATAAACGGTTGACCACGCTGGCGATAGGTCAGTGGGCCCAACCGCTCAGACATCCCGTACTCCGTCACCATCGAGCGAGCGACACCCGTGGCGCGTTCAAGATCGTTCTGAGCACCCGTCGAGACTTCACCGAAGATGAGCTCCTCCGCAACTCGGCCTCCCAAAGCAAACTTGATGCGCGAGGTCAGCTCCGTCTTCGTCATCAAATACCGGTCCTCGGTGGGCAACGCGAGGGTGTATCCGAGTGCCTGCACGCCACGCGGTATGATGGATACGCGATGAATAGCGTCCATGTCTGGGACCGATGCGCCGACAATGGCATGGCCTGACTCGTGGTAGGCAACAATTTCCTTTTCCTTGGAATTCAAAACGCGCGACTTGCGTTCGAGACCAGCCACGACGCGATCAATGGCCTCCTCCAGCTCAGCGATGGTGACTTCCTTCTTGCCGCGGCGAGCGGCCAAGAGCGCTGCCTCATTCATCACATTCGCCAAGTCTGCACCGACAAACCCGGGTGTGCGCGCGGCGATGATCCTCAAGTCCACATCCGCAGCCATCTTCTTGCCTCGGGCGTGCACTTTCAATATGGCTTCTCGGCCGGTGATGTCGGGGCGATCCGCGACAATCTGTCGGTCGAATCGACCCGGCCGCAGCAGCGCCAAATCGAGAGTCTCCGGCCGGTTGGTTGCCGCCATCAGGATGACCCCGACATTGGGATCGAAGCCGTCCATCTCAACAAGGAGCTGATTCAGCGTCTGCTCGCGCTCGTCGTGGCCGCCCCACGGATTCATCCCTCGTGACTTGCCAAGTGCATCCAGCTCATCGATGAAAACAATGCATGGAGCTTTCGCCGACGCCTGCTGAAACAGATCCCGCACTCGCGATGCACCGACCCCTACGAACATCTCTACGAAATCCGAGCCGGAAAGCGAGAAGAATGGCACTTTCGCCTCACCAGCTACCGCGCGAGCCAACAGAGTCTTTCCCGTCCCGGGCGGTCCGACCAGAAGCACGCCCTTCGGAATTGTACCCCCTAATGACTTAAACTTCTGCGGAGTTTTCAAAAACTCGACGACTTCACGCAACTCCTCGACGGCCTCGTCAAGCCCGGCCACATCCTCGAAACTGAGCTTCGTCGCGCTCTCCACATACACCTTGGCTTTCGACTTACCGATCGACATAATGCCGCCCTGCGACCCCATCCGCCGCAGGACGAAGCTCCAGATGAAGAAGATAATGGCCAACGGGAATATCCACGCGAACAGCACTCCTTTGAGCCAATCACTTTCAACCTTGCCCTCGAAGCGGATGCCTTTCTCCTGCATCTGTTCCACGAGATCTGGATCTTCCACCCGCACAGTCTCAAAACCGAAGGCTTGGCCGGAGGCGATGGTGTCAACCCGTGCCTCCCCCACAATCTTATCCCGTCGTACCGATACTTGAACGAGCTTGTCGTTCGCCAGCCACTGCTTAAAGACGGAGTACGGCACGGTCGTGACATGGCCCTTTCCCACAAACATCTGAATGACGAACAGGGCGAGCAGAGCCAGCACGAGATACCAGATGGAGAACCGCATCTTCCGCGTCGGCGGACCGCCTCCAATGGGTGTCAGCTTTTTCGGGTTCTTCTCAGGCATAGAACCAGATTCAGAAACAAGGACAGTCTAAAAATCGACTCCACGTAGAGCCGGAATACCACGCTGAAAGGCGTGCTTGACCTCGGCCATCTCCGTCACCGTATCGGCGCGTTCGATGACCTCCGGAGGTGCTCCACGTCCGGTCAGGATCAGCGATACATCTTCCGGGCGAGCTTCAAGCAGCTCCAGGACACGGGCAAGTGGGATCAGTCCAAGGCTCAATGCAACGAAAACCTCATCAAGGACAACCAGCCGGTAATCTCCGGTGAGCATCTTCTCCTTGGCGAAATCGAGCGCGTTCCGGGCAGCCTTGGCATGCTCTTCGAAAGGAAGTTTGTCGTCGGCGATTCCCACGAAGCCTCGACCCATCGCGAACACCTCGACCTCCGGTTCGAGCCGCTTCAGGGCGTCTTGATCCTTGCTGCGCCCGGCTTCCTTGATGAACTGAACGACAAGGCAACGATGTCCATGACCTGCTGCTCTGAGTACGGTTCCAAAGGCCGCCGTCGTTTTCCCTTTGCCATTGCCGGTGTTGACCAAGACCAATCCACGCGCGTCCTGGCGAGCTCCTTCGTCGGTCATGGCTCGGTCAGTGCTTTTTTCCGCCGGAAGACCCCGACTCCTTCTCGCGAACCAGCCGCTCAATGGTTCGATAAATCGCTTCGAATTCCTCGCACACCTTCTCAATCGGCGGATGAATACCCAATCCCGGAACCGACAGTCGGGCGATCAGAATGTCCGTGGCGAGTTGTTCGATGCTGGCCTCGCAGCAACACTCGTTTTCCATGTGATTCCCCTTTGGCTTCGTCTTTTAGATTGCCGTGAAAGGTATCCAACTGAATACACTATTTCCACAGAATCCCCATCTGAAGTGAGAGTCTGTCGGGAGGATAGTATGTCTCTTGGCGGTCAATAGCATCCGGGCTGAAGATGACCTGCGGTTCAAAGAAAGTGACGAACTTCTCGCCGATTCGCGTGGCCCAGCCCCCAAGAATGCAGAGCGCCGGCGATGTACCACTGTGAGTGTCCATCTGATGAGGTGCCCACACGGATCGCCGGCCCGATTCATGGAATCGCAAAGCCGGTCCTCCACCAACATAGATCGCCCGTCCCAAGATCGGCAGGTGATAGTGCATGTGGACGCCCGCACTAATCTCCCGGAAATAGGTGCGCTCGGTATGAATGTCATAGACCTCATAGCCGCCCGTGCGGTAACTCGTCGTATGATTGGCCGAAAGATAGCTCACAAACGGCACGACAAACAGATGTTCTTTGTAAGGCAACTGCGCACGCATCTCAAGAAGAAATGCCCCGTTGCCTGCGTCAGCATAACCGTCTGATGTCCAGCAGGGCGCCCAGATTGTCCGCGCAAAACCTCCGGTCACTCCAAAATAAGTATCGCCTGCCACAGACGTCTGCACCCCTGTGAGGAGACCGACACCCGCCAGTAGAAGCAAGAGTTTCTTCATGATGGCCTCCGTACCCGTTTATTGTGTTTGTGTGAGAGCCGAGTGAGGCTGGATACACGCTGCCTAATACGCTTTCCCAAAAACGACGCGCTGTGATGACGGCTTGCCGGTCAGAATGCATTTCCCTTTCTCTGGCTGCCCGTCAATAGGGATGACACGCAACGTGGCCTTCGTTTCCTCTTGAACTCTCTGTTCATCCTCCTGGTTTCCAGCCCAATGGCACAGCGCGAACCCCGAGTCTTCCTCCATCGCACGGCGCAGTTCATCGTAGGTCTCCACCGGGCTCGTGTGCTCGTCTCGCAGAGTCTTCGCACGCTGGAAAAGCTCGTTCTGGATTGCGTCGAGAACCTTCGGAACTTCGCGTACGACATTGGCCACCGGACAACTCACCTTCTCGCGATTGTGGCGCTTGGTGAGCATGACTTGTCCTTTCGCCACATCCTTGGGTCCCACCTCAAGGCGCAGAGGATGTCCTGTCAATTCGCCTTCCGCGAATTTGTAACCCGGCGTCAATTGCTCGCGATCATCGAGCCGAGTACCGATTCCGGCTTTTTTCAGGTCCGAAAGGAGCGGCTTCAAAACGCCCATCACGGCCGCTCGCTCCTCGGCCTTCTTGTAGATCGGCACGACATATACCGGCCACTCGGCCAATCGAGGCGGAACAACAATGCCGTCATCATCGCCATGCACCATGATAAGAGCACCGACAAGCCGCGTAGAAACACCCCAGGATGTCGCGTAAACATACTCAAGCTCGTTGCGCTCGTTCTGAAAAGTCACATCAAAGGCCTTCGCAAAGTTCTGCCCAAGGTAGTGGGAAGTACCCGCTTGCAAAGCCTTCTTGTCCTGCATCATCGCTTCAATCGTATAAGTACGTACAGCCCCGGGGAACTTCTGACCCTCGGATTTTAACCCGGAAAGGACCGGCATCGCCATGTAGTCTTCGGCAAACGTGCGATAGACCTCGAGGATGCGCCGTGCCTCAGCTTCCGCATCCTCTGCGGTGGCATGAGCCGTGTGCCCTTCTTGCCATAGGAATTCGGTGGTCCGCAGGAAAAGGCGCGTGCGCATCTCCCAGCGTACGACATTGGCCCACTGATTGATGAGGAGCGGCAAGTCACGGTAGCTCTGAATCCAGTTCTTATACATCGCCCAGATGACCGTCTCGGATGTCGGCCGAATCACCAGCGGCTCTTCGAGTTTTCCCGTCGGCCGCAAGCGAGCCTCACCTTCAATCCGCTCAAGCCCCGAATGCGTGACTAGGGCGCACTCCAGCGCGAATCCCTCCACATGCTCGGCCTCTTTCTCCAGAAAACTCTGCGGAATGAAAAGAGGGAAGTAGGCGTTGACATGGCCTGTTTCCTTGAACATCCGGTCGAGCGCTTGCTGCATCATCTCCCAGATGGCATAGCCGTTGGGACGGATAACCATGCATCCCTTCACCGGTGAATAATCCGCTAACTTGGCTTCACGGATAACATCAACATACCACTGTGAGTAGTCTTTGTCGCGGGGCGTAATGTTCTTGGCCATTATCGGGTGTTCTAATCCTCCATATCTTGATTCCGGCGCCGTTTAGGATGACTTCTGCTCTCCCGTCGTTGCCCACTTCTCGCACTCGAATCGTCGGCTTGCTTCTGTCTTCGTCTCCAACCTGCGATTGCGATGAGCCCGGCGGTCATCAGCAAGGGCATATTCGGTGTAGCGTAGCGCAAGTTGTAGTGGTGGCTGGCCGCAACCAGAAACGACAACAGAATCATCGCACTCGCAAGATAGACGACCGGATCGGTAACTGCTAATCGCACGAGATTCTTCCGTCGGTTCCTTGTGACCGCACGGACCGCTCCAGCCAAAGTCGCGATCCACCACAGTGTGACCCAATAAGGCAAAATATGGGCCAGCTCGCCAAATAACGTAATCCGTGCCCGCCATGGGCCACTGTCTTCCCTGTAGTAGTTCCGGATGGTGGCGTGAGTCTGGCCCTGATAGTTGAAGACGCGGGTGTCCACATCAACGACAGTTGCCCGCCACACTGTCCGCAGCACGTTGGGAAGATAAACCTGAAAAATGAAAGCAAATGGCCGGTGAAGCACAATATCCCGGCTTAATCTCCGCAAGACCCTGTTCGTCTCGACATAGGCCGCATGGTAATCGCGGACCTGTCCTCTCTCTATGACCCTGTACAGATATTGTTTCGCGGGCGAATGAGGACTCCATCGGTACCAATCGTTCGACCGAGGTGAGTCATAGATGCTGTCGGGGAAAGTGGCAAAGAACTTGTAGATGGATTGAAGCTCCGGATCAAGGCGTGTGTAATAGTCGGAATTCCGATCCATGAAAGGGGCCACGCCTCCGTACAGCGCCCACCCGTCAAAGGCCGTCAGCGCGAATACGCCTTGATCCACTTTGAACCGCCATGCCATCCCCAGGACCAATCCCACAAACGCCAGACTAATCAGCCCCGCATGCAGACCCCATCTGGGGGCCCTCAAAGCGAAGATCGTCAGGACAACCAATCCAAAGTAGAACAGTCCGACATGGCGCACGAGCATCGCCAGTGCGAGACTTATCCAGATGGCGAGTGCCGCCCGCCCGCCCGGCTGTTTCAGATACCAGAGCAGTGCCGCAAAGGTCAATAGGGTGAAACTGGCGAAGAGGCTGTCGCTCAAGAGCGTATGATCGGCCAGGAGATTGAGCGGTTCGATGGCGCACAAAGCACCGAGAACCGACGCCACACCCTGAGAAACACTCCAGAAGCGCCGAAGGACGGACAGAAAAACAATTGTCGCCACGAGCCGCACAAGCGTCTGCGCCAAAAGCAGGGCCCAAGTGTGCGGCGCAATCTCGTGGATGAGAGCCATGAAGAGCGAGTAACCAATGGGCTTGTACGGATTGTGCTGGAGCGACTGGGCTGAGCGAATGAACTCCGCCGTATCCGTGATCATCAGAGGATTCGGATAGGCGACCCACATCACAGCGCATCCCACGGCGAAAGCAGCCAGCACCCATCGCCATTCTCGCCATTGGTCGGTCAGCGTTTTCCGTTGCGGACGAGAAGGAGTCTCCTGGCGCTTCTTTCTCTTCGTCTTCATAGACGACCCACTCTCCGACCTTCAGTGCCATTTGATCCTCTTCGTTCACACACTCTCATAAAAACCCAGCACCAAATGAGAAAGAGCAGATTGCCTGACCTTGTATTTTGCAGAGCTCGCCCGCCTCCGGATTTGCCGATGTCAATCTCTCTGACAGTCGTGGTATGTCGACCGATTATGCGTTCTCCCAAAGGTCTCGGTAGGATGGTTGAATCACAGCGGCCTTGGCAACTCCGATCAATCTTGTCCAGCAAATCTAATATACCCTACTTTGCCCCGGATGTCAAGAAGAGGTCTCCTCATCGCGAAGATCCACCGGCGGTCGGACAACGCTGTCCCAGGTAGATCGGCCCTCCTCACACCTTCGCGAAACGGTATTTGATCAGCATCTTGAGGGCGAGAAAGAAATCCTTCAACCGGACCTTCTTTCCTTCGGAAACCTTCCGCGGATAATACTTGATCGGAATCTCGACGATTCGTATTTTGCGCCGACGAAGCTTGGCGGTCAATTCATGGCAGAATTCGAAACTCGTGCAGGTCAAAGGTATCGACTTCAGAAGATCAGCCCGAACCATCTTGTAGCAAGTCGCCGCATCCGTTATCAGTGCACCATATAGCACGGAAGTCACCACCGACACAACGACTCCTCCAAGAAAAAACATCCAGGAAGACTTCTCTTTGTTCTTGCCCAAGGTGCGCGACCCATACACGACCTGAGCCGATCCCTCCAGAATCGGCTGTATCATGTTCACCCAGTCTGCCGGATCATACTCCAGATCACCGTCCTGAATCACGACAACATCACCCGTGACAGTCGGAATAGCGGTTCGAATTGCCGATCCTTTCCCCAAATTCTTCGAGTGAAGGATCACATGTTCATTCTCACCGGTCACATTTTGCTCAAGCCACTCTCTGCTCCCATCGGTAGAGCCGTCATCGACGATGATCAATTCCTTGTCTATCGGCACTTGGCGAACCCGCTCGACAATGATGGGCAAATTCTCCCGCTCATTGTATACGGGCATGATGACGCTCAAGGTCATTGTATCTCCTGCAAAGAGTCTCGCTTCTGCGGTCTTCGGACAGAGTGGCCAAGGTCTGGACAGACACTCAACACTCGCTCCGGATTTGCGTGTCTGCAACAGAGTGGCAAGGAGTTAGCTGGAAGGCGTGCGGCCCGGTGCTTGCTTCAAAGGTGAATCGCCTCCCCCAAGCTGTCTGCAGTCGCCTCCATGACAGCCTCGCTCAATGTGGGGTGCGGATGCATGGAGTGCAGGATGTCTCGATTAGTCGCACCGAGACTGCGGGCAAGCGCGAGCTCGGCGATGAGTTCGGTGACACCTGAACCGATGAGATGCGCCCCCAGCAAGCGTCCGGATTTGGCATCGCAAATCACCTTCACAAACCCTTCAATCTCGCCCGCTGCCTGCGCTTTCCCAGAAGCCACAAAGGGAAACCGCCCGATGGTCACGTCGATTCCTTTCTCGCGGCAGGCCGTCTCGGTGAAACCCACCGATGCAACCTGCGGCTGGCAGTAGGTGCACGAAGGAACGCCGTCGTAGTCAACCGGTGCAGGGCCAAGTCCCGCAATCTCTTCAACACAGCAAATCGCTTCTCGCGAAGCCACATGAGCCAGAAGAGGCGGACCGATAACATCTCCGATGGCCCAAATCCCAGGCACGTCCGTCTGATATTTCTTGTTGACGACCGCAAAGCTCCTCTCGATCTTCACGCCCACACGGTCCAGGCCAATGCCCTCGGTATTACCACCGACACCGACAGCCACGAGAGCCAGTTCGCCTCGGAATGTCAGCTCTCCCCCGGCTCCTTGAGAGGTTATGGTGACGCCGTCCGAATCTTTCTGAACCGACCGTACCGCCGTTCCC
This sequence comes from uncultured Alphaproteobacteria bacterium, assembly GCA_964543855.1. Taxonomy (GTDB): domain Bacteria; phylum Electryoneota; class RPQS01; order RPQS01; family DYHQ01; genus CAZJAD01. The sequence goes on along the minus strand of CAZJAD010000033.1, from coordinate 10,688 downwards.
GTGTGGATATCTATTCCGAGCTTGGAGAGTGACCGTTCCAGAGCGGCGCTGACTTCCGGATCCTCCAGAGGCAGAGCTTGGTCGAGCATTTCAAGGAGCGTTACTTTCGTTCCCAGAGCAGCGTAGAAGTACGCCAGCTCGACTCCAATCGCCCCAGCACCGATCACGACCAGACTCTGCGGTTGGGATTGCAGGCTCATGGCCTCCTTGGAAGTGACAACGCGCTGCTCATCAAATTCCACTCCCGGCAAGCCTCTTGCGGAGCCACCGGTCGCAATGATAATGTGCCGCGCACGAACCTGCGCAGTCACCTCCCCCGAATCCCTGTCGACAACCTCCACATTACCTGCTGAGAGCAAACGCCCTTTCCCCGCAATTCGCACGATCCGATTCTTCTTCACAAGATATTCGACACCTGCCGAACTCCGGTTGGCGACCTGGCGGCTCCGGGCGATGATGCGACCAAAATCGATTCCCTTGACCTCGGCGTCAATGCCGAACTTGCCGAGCCTGCGCGCCTCGAGATATAGATCGGCAGACTTCAGCAGGGCCTTCGTCGGAATGCAGCCCCAGTTCAAACACACGCCGCCCAATCGCTCGGGCTCGATGATAACCGTCTTGAGCTTGAGTTGCGAGGCGCGGATAGCCGCGACATAGCCGGCCGGTCCGCCACCCAACACCGCAATGTCAAACTCGTGATGTTCAGGTGTCATCTTCTGCTTCCAGGAATCGTTCTGCGTCAATGGCGGCCATACAACCGAAACCGGCGGCTGTCACGGCTTGTCGATACCGATGGTCTTGAACATCACCCGCCACGAAGACGCCCGTGATGTCGGTGTGCGATGTGTCAGGCTTTGCGATGAGGTAGCCCACCTTATTCGCAGGCAAGATATCGCGGAAGACCTTCGTGTTTGGCTCGTGTCCGATTGCCAGAAACAGCCCGTCACATGCAAAGTCGGATTCTTCACCCGTCTTCACATTCTTCAGCCGAACACCCGTGACTTGTTGCCACTGACCGTCGTGCAAGACATTCGTGACGATTGTGTTCCACTTAACCTCAATCTTTGGATTGTCCATCACTCTCTGTTGCATGAACTTCGAAGCACGCAGAGCATCGCGGCGGTGCACAAGCGTCACCTTGCGGGCGAATTTCGTAAGAAAAGAGGCCTCTTCCATCGCCGTGTCCCCACCTCCAACCACCACCACATCCTTGTCACGAAAGAAAAAGCCGTCGCAGGTGGCACAGGCGGACACTCCCTTGCCCTGCAACCGTTTCTCTGATTCCAAACCCAGCCATTTGGCCGTTGCTCCGGACGCGATGATGAGTGCTCGGGTGTGAAGCTGTGTGCCGTCGCCGAGAGTAATCGTGAAGGGCCGTTGCGTCAGGTCGACTTTCGCCACTTCGTCTGAAATGAAGGATGTGCCGAATTTCTCGGCTTGCTGGCGGAATAGAGCCATGAGCTCAGGTCCCTGAATGCCGTCGGGAAAGCCCGGGTAGTTCTCCACATCCGTGGTGATCATGAGCTGCCCGCCGGGCTCAAGTCCTTCGACAACGACCGGCGAAAGATCCGCCCGCGCCGTGTAGATGGCTGCTGTAAGTCCCGCCGGTCCCGATCCGATGATGACAACATTATGGATGGATTCTTTCATCTTCTCCTGCCGTTGGTCTTTCAATACTCCCTCCAAGACGGTCGTGTGACCTGCACCGAAAAAGTATACGAAAATATCTCAAGAAAGGCAAACCATCGAAATCAGAAAAAAACCCCGCCCGAAATCTCGAGCGGGTCTCCGTCTCAACGCCGTCAACGACTCAGACGCCGGCACGATGCCCGGACATCACGAGCACCTAATCCACAACTCTTATCGACTTCTTATCCCTGGCTTTCTTGAGTGCTGCCTGAAATTCAGATGGATACAGCCCTCGCCTTAGCGCCAAGAAGTCATCGGCCCGGTAGCATGGTCGATACTGCGCCATCACATTGACATCCACCGGTCCCGGCAGCGCCTCGTCCAGAAAAGTGAAGATCTCCTCGCTCCCAGCCAAACCTTCCGGCAGAACCAGATGACGCACAAGAAGTCCGTGCTTCGCGATACCCTGATCGTCACGCTCCAGAGGCCCAACCTGGCGGTACATCTCCCGGATCGCAGCTTGATTGTGGCGCGGGTAGTCTTCGATTCCGGAGAGCGTGAGGGCGGTTGCGGCGTCGCCATACTTCATGTCCGGCATGTAAATGTCCACCACGCCATCCAAGAGCGCAAGCACTTCCAATGAGTCATACCCACCCGAGTTGTAGACCAGAGGAATCTCCAGACCATTTTCCCAGGCGAAAAGCAGCGCCTCTGCAAGCATCGGTACGACATGTGTTGGCGTGACCCAGTTGATGTTGTGCGCGCCAGCCCTTTGCAGGCTCAGCATCGCCTGCGCAAGCTCCGGAACGGATACCGGTTCCCCTTCTCTGGCCTGGCTGATTGTCCAGTTCTGGCACAACACACAGTGAAGATTGCAACCGGCCAGAAAGATTGTCCCGGACCCCTTGTACCCGGAAATCGGAAACTCCTCTCCATGATGAAGCCCCACCGATGAAACAACAAGTCCCTCCGTGATGCCACACTCGCCGACCTCACCTTGCCTGCGCCGTGCCAGGCAGCACCTCGGGCAGAGGCGGCACGGATCCAGCAGCTCATGCAGACCCGGCAGCCTTTCTGCAAGATTCCGCTTTTTCACTTCGGTTTCTTGGAGTGTGTGCTTGTTCAAGGGCAATCTCACTGCAGAATCTAATATAGTCCGCTTCACACGGAATGTCAACAGACTCCCGCACGACCCCTTTCATACAAAAGTGGCCCCGGGAAACAAATCCCGAGGCCACTTGATTGGCTGTGCTTGCGCGCGGTTAATTCGTCACAGCACGCACGTGGTAGAACCGTTTCTCAAAATTCAGCGCATCGCCGGTTGCCGTATAAGGTGGTGCCGCAACGACGACTGGTGGATTCACGAAGCTCTCTGGATCATCGGAAGCGTAAACATGATATTCGTCGGCATCCGTGGGTGTCCAATCCAGCACAATGTCGTCTCCGGAACGCTGTACCGTCAGGTCCATAACAGCGCCGGGTGGCTCGCCCCACTCGACGATGGCCGGGTTCGACATCGCCGATTCCCCGTCAGCATACTGCGCCGATACTTCGTAGGTATAGGTCCCGTAGGGCAGGTCGGTCATATCATCCTCGTAAGTCAGCGCCTCGATGAGCGAGTCAATCTTGCTGCCGTTGCGGTAGATGTTGTATCCTTCCAGAGTGCTCGCAACCGCACCCGACGCCGGCGATTCCCAAGTGAGGTGTGTCTCAGCACCGACTATCTGCGCCTGCAAGTTCTCAGGCGGATTGTTTCCCGCTACGAGCATCACGCGTACATCGTCAACATACCAGCCCTCCATCCCGCCACCATTGTCACTGCCGAAGTGGAAGCGAATCTGAACATCGCCACTATAAGCCGACAGGTTCATCGTCGCTTCAGACCAGACTATGGTCCCGGAGAAACAGGGAATGCCTCCCGGGAAGGGATGCGTGGCCGGGCTCCCGCCGCCCGATTGATACCGGAAATGCTTGTTATACTGTGAACAGGAAAGCTGAGTCCACTCAACGCCATCGAAGATCTCGACAATGCCACCATCGTAAGCCGAATCCGGATAGTAGCTCGAGACTTCCGCCTCCATCCGGTGCCAGAATCGAAGCTCAGCGGAAGTCGTCAGATTGATCGTCGGAGTCACCAGTACCGCATCCATGTGGCTGGCATAATCGCCCGTTCCGGTGTCACCGCATTTCCATGCGTGCGTAGGCGAATAACAATCTTCGGTGGAAATATGCCACTGGTCGTTCCAACCGGCTTGATTGGCTTCGTGGGTCCAGTCACCTTGCCCGTTTTCAATGGTGTCATAGAAACCACCAATCGGCAGTTCAAGAATGACATATTCCGTGCGACCTCCGTCCATCGCGACCGCAAGATAGAAGAACGCACGATCCATCGGGGCGGCGGACGGGAGCACCTCCACCGTGAAGGCTGTGAGATCACCAGAGGCACCTGGGTTGAGCAGGGCCAGTGTACCGATCTCTTGGGTGATGTTGATATCATCGTGGTCCGTCGTCAGCGTGCCAACAAGGGAACTGGCGGCAGCCGACCCGCTGTTGTAAAGAGTCAGCGTCAACTGGACAGTCTCACCGGGATCCATCACGCCGTTAGCGTTATCAATTGCGTCATCTACGAACGCCGACGAAATGGTGATGGCGGGTGCGTGAATGGGAATGTCAAAGTGGTCGTACCACTCGTCGCGCGCATCCCCAGTCGCCGTCACATTCACACGAACGATATGGCCATCCGGCGCATTGGCTGCGACAACCGCCTGGAATCCGTCAGGAATCGTCACCTGCTGCCCGGATTCAATCGTCCCGTAGTTTTCTGAATTGTCCGTAAGGTTAAGGAACGGATCGGTCACCGCGATTCCCACGACAACATTGAGTGCGTCGCCATTGCCGATATTCTCCTCGGTCAGCGTGATGTCCAGCGTTTCGCCGAAGTCGGCCATCCCGTTTCCGTTTCCTCCTGCCGCATCGTCAATTTCCTCCGCGGCGGTGATCACATACGGCCCTTCGTTCGGAATCACATCAATGGTCACGATCACCGGCTGTCGGTTCTGACGGGTGATCACGAGGTCAGCCGTTCCGGGACTCGTATAAGGTTCGAATACAAGCGTGATCTCACCGGTCTCGCCCACCAGTCCCGCAGCCGTGAGTTCGCCGTCACGACTCAGGCCCACATAGGAATAGGCCTCTGCGGTGATCGTTATGGAACCAAGTCCCATGAAAATCTGACCGGGGTATTCGACAACATTCTCCGACGGCACTCCAAAGTAGGTCATAAGCGACGGATCGCCCATCAATGCGTAGATTTCCCAGTAGTAGTTGATCATCCCGCTCCCGCCATCCACAACCGCCAGGTTGCCGGCCATGATGAAGGCGTACTGGGTCATATACCAGTCGGCGAAGCGCTCCCCGTGATCGTGGAACATGCCATCGTACGCGCCAAGCCCCGTTTGCTCGTAGGTTGGATTCGAGACAACAGGTCCGTTCCCGACACCCCACCAGTAATCCTCGTCCCAGTAAGTGCTGTTGGTTCCGCCAATGTACCCGACGGCTCCCTTGTTCTCCTCCCGAAGCCACGCTTCACCAAAGCAGTTGTCCACTTCGAACTTGTTGGTCAGACAGCAGTTCCCGACGACGGTCGGATACATGTGTGCGTTCTGCAACCCTTGGACATCGGTGACCGTGAAGCTCGGATTAGCCCATCCGCTGGAACTGCCGTGAGCCGTGTAGTTCGCATAGCCTACGCCGTCGCTGACATTCTGAATGATGTCAGCCGAGTGATTCTGACACTCCGGATACAGATAGGTGTATGAGTAGATTCCGTGTGCCGCATTGAAGTAGTAGGTCGTGCCGTAGTTGATCTGTCCGTTGGCCCAGGTCGAACCGTGAGATGCGTCGTAGCCCGCGATCATCACGACCTCGCCGAGGAACCTGTCGTCGGGCATCTCGTAGCGCTCGTACTCCAGAGTCTTGTCGATCTGCGGCTGCAGCTCCGTCGTATCACGCGCCGAGAAACGGCCGTAATACATCTCGGGCATATAGTCGGTTCCCTCCAACCGCACATAGTGCAGGTCCGTCACATGGCTACCCGTGTTCCCGCTGTAGACAGGCACTTCACCCACATCTCCCACGAACAGCACGAAAGTGGGTTTCGGGTTTTCCGTGTCGTAGAGACCCTGGATGTAGTTCTTAATTGAGGTAGTCGTCGTTCCCACCTCCGGATCTCCGACATAACCCACGATCATCTTGAAGCCCTTCTTAATCTTCCACTCAATGAAGGGCTGAAGCTGAGCTTCAAACATCGGATCCGCAACGATGAGATAAGTCACAGGATACCGTGTGAGGTCATCGAGCACCGGATCCCACTTGTAGTTTATCACATTCGACGAATAGACGGCTTCAAAGTAGGGCGACCAGGTGCTCGCCCGAAGCTCGCTGGTCGCAGCCACATCGCCGCCACGGAACTCGACAGCAATCTCCAGATCATTGTACACGGCAAGTGCATGCCTTGCCGGGTCATATTTCACCGGTTCCACAACCAGTGCAAACAGCCGCATCCCGCGCAAGATGCCCAACTCCTCCACATGCACGAGCGGAATGTCGCCATAGCCGCTGGCGGTATACGCTGCCTCATCATAGACAAACGGCACATCCTCCGGCGACTGACTCTTGGAAAGCGACGGCTGCGCAGGCATCAACGGATGCATAATCCCGTGAACTGACAGATCAATCTCTTCGAGCTGGTAACTTGTGGCTCGCGCCGAGACCTCAGCGCCAAGTGGCACAGAGATGATTTGGCGACTCACCGGCAACTTCGGCTCGCCAAGCCGCGTGCTGAAACTCAGATCCGGAATGCTGATATGGCTGAAGACACCGCGCTCGGTCTGCACATCAAAACTCTCGATCCGTGAAAACCGGTAGAGAGCA
>CAZJAD010000033.1:0-4027 GCA_964543855.1 uncultured Alphaproteobacteria bacterium | reverse complement strand
AATCCAAAGCTCCGTCTCACCAGTCCGCCACCAGCATGCCTCCCGCAATCCCCGAATTTCTCCTGTGTATCTAAAGGTAATTTATTGACTTACGCCAACTCAGTGTCGAGAATCAGTGCCCGCCTCCTACAAAACTAAAAAATACGCAAATTTGCACTCATTCGCAAGCAAAAATCCCGTTCCGCCCAACTTTCTGGGGCACTGAGCATCCTGCAACCAAACACACGCCGTCGAGCCCAATCCATTTGACCCTCGCCTCGGATTTTACTATATTTAACGACCGGAGGCGTCCTGGCTCCCGTAGCGGCCCGACCGCCCGCAACGGCGCCGCCGTGGTGGGTGTGTCACCCGCCCGGAATGACGCCAAACCGCATCAGAGCCACAAGGGGAGGTGGAATCATGCGCAATGCACTGCTCTACTCGCTCATGCTCGCCTGCGCACAGGCTGGCCTTGCACAACTCTCAGGCCCACTGAGCGGCACGCTCGGCCCCGGCGAGTTCCATGTCATTGACACCATCTATGTCAACGCTGGCGATAGCTTGTGTCTCCTGCCCGGAACAACCCTCAACTTTGACGGCCCTTATCCATTCGACATCCGCGGAACGCTCCTGGCCGAAGGAACGCAAACAGACTCAATCATTTTCACAACCGACACGCTCGCAAACCCGGACCGCTGGCGCGGCCTGCGCCTTTTGGACTCGAACAGTTCAGGGAGCATGCTTGCTTACTGCCTCGTTGAGAATGGCCATGCGACCGGTGATTCGCCGGATGACTGCGGAGGAGGGATTCGCTGTGTCCAGTCATCTCCCACTTTCAGCAATTGTAGAATCAGCCACAATCTGGCGTATCGTCACGGGGCTGGGGTTCATTGCGAAGGCACGTCGTGCTCACCGAGCTTCCTTGTCTGCACTTTCAGCGGCAATCGGAAACATGGCGGTGCCTACCATGCTGGTGGCGGCGGTGTGCATTGCTATGGCTCCTCACCTGGCTTCGTGGACTGCGTCATATCTGGGAATAAGACCAACTATGGTGGTGGCGTGTCTTGCAGCAGCTGTTATACGACTTCACCATCTTTCACGAATTGTACGATAAGTGAAAACTCGTCTGTACTCCACGGTGGTGGGGTGTTGTGCGGTAATTCTTCGCCTACCTTCACGAATTGTACCATCAGCAATAATAGAGCAACCTACTACGACTCCAACGGCGGTGGGGTGTATTGCAGCGGACAATCATCGCCCAGTTTTCTGAATTGCACCCTCATTGGGAATTGGGCCCACGGACTTGGTGGTGGCGTGGAGCGCGTATACCATGCTTCGCCAATTTTTACAAATTGCGCCATCATAGAAAATTCTGCACTTGGGGGAGGTGGGGTACATTGCTCAGATGGGGGAGATGCGCCGACCTTCACGAATTGCACGATAAGCAGAAACGAGGGCATTCAAGGTGGTGGGATTAGCTGCTATTTTCTTTCTTCACCCAATTTCATTAATTGTACCATCAGTGGCAACTCAACGAGATACTATGGCGCAGCAGTTTTGTGCGATGGTGCGTGTTCGCCTTCGTTCTTAAATTGCACGATAAGTGGCAATTCGGTCAGTGACTACGGTGCCGGAGTCTATTGTCATTTCGCGTGGCCGGTATTCAACAGCACCGTCATCGCATTCACCGACGGTGAAGGGATTTATTTCGATAGCAGCTCGGCGAGTTTGATTGAGTACTGCACCATTTTCGGCAACAGCGGCGGAGACATTACTTTCTGCGGCGATGACTCAACCGTGGGACCTCGGGACATCGGTCAGCTTGTCGCAACCAACGCAAACGGCGACTCGTGCGATATCTACATGAACATCCTCCTTGACCCGATGTTTGTGGACACGGCGGCAGGCGACTATCATCTTCTCGCAGGCTCGCCCTGCATTGACGCCGGAGATCCAGACTTACCCCTCGATCCCGACAGCACCATCGCCGACATCGGCGCGTATTACTATGACCAACGGTCCCGTCCACCGTCAGCCTTCAATCTCATCTCCCCTGATTGGGGCGACACGTGTTGGACTCTGGACACTGTGTTGGTCTGGGAGCCGGCCCTCGATCCCGACACGAATGACATTGTGACCTACGAGGTGTGGTTGGACACGCTGCTGAACCTTTCTACAGCTTGGGAGATAGCATCTGGGCTTTCGGACACCGTGTTCGCTGTTGCGGCACTTGTTGGCAATTCTACCTACTACTGGACAGTTCACGCCTCCGATCTCAATACGTATGGCACCTGGGCCAGCAATGTACTCATGTTCCATACCCACTCTCCTTCGCCGGATTCGGATCAGGATATTCTAATCCCCACAGAGTACAGTCTTCACCAGAACTGGCCAAATCCGTTCAATCCAACGACCGTCATTCGCTATGATGTGAGAGAAGACGGCCTTGTGCGATTGACAATCATTAACCTGCTTGGCCGAAAAGTCACAACACTCGCCGACAGATGGCACCTCGCCGGTTTCCATACGGTATCATGGAACGCCACCGATTCACCTTCGGGGATCTACTTCTGTCGGATGGAAGCGCCCGGCTTTGTGCAAACGCGAAAACTCGTGCTCGTGAAATGATACCCGCAAATCTCTGAGTCTTTCATGCAAATCCCGGAAATGCAGCAACTCTTGGCCGTTTCACGCGGCGAACACCCCGCGGACCTGCTCCTGGAAAATGCCCGCGTGCTGAACACGGCGAGCTGTGAAATCATCGAGACCTCGGTGGCCGTCTTTGGCAGGTACATTGCTGGCCTGGGGGACTATAAGGCCCGGCGCACCGAAGACCTCAAGGGCCGTTTCTTGGCGCCGACATTCTTGGACGGGCATATCCATCTCGAGAGCACCCTGCTTGCCCCCGGTGAGTTCGCTCGTGTCGTCGTGCCCCACGGCACAGGCGGTGTCGTGTGGGATCCGCACGAATTCGCGAATGTCTTGGGCGCGACCGCTCTCGATTTTGCACTGAACGCCACCGAAGGACTGCCGCTGGCCGTCTGGGTGATGCTCCCCTCGTGCGTTCCGGCGACTCACATGGAGACCGCCGGAGCAAGCTTGGATGCGCAGGCCCTGCAACCTTTCCTCAACCACCCACGCGTGATTGGAATCGCCGAAGTCATGAATTTCCCTGGCGTGATCCACGGCGATGCGTCCGTCTTGGCGAAAGTGAGTCTGGCGCAAGGGAGACCCGTGGACGGTCACGCACCGGGCCTTGTCGGCAAGCCGCTCCAGGCGTATCTGGCGGCGAATATCGGCACAGACCACGAATGCACAACTCTTGAGGAAGCACGCGAGAAGCTGCGCGGCGGCATGGCGATTCTCATCCGCGAAGGCTCCACAGCGAAGAATCTCGAAGCGTTGCTTCCACTCGTCAAGCCTGAAACGGCTCGCCGATTCGCTTTCGTTTCTGATGACCGCCATCCGGATGACTTGCTCGAAGAAGGCCACCTGGACGCAACGCTTTGCAAGGCCGTTGCTCTGGGTCTTGACCCGCTGCTCGCAGTGCAACTGGCAACGCTCAACACAGCCGAAATCTTCCGGCGTCGAGATGTCGGACTCATCGCTCCGGGCAGACTGGCGAACTTCGTTCAACTCGAAGACTTGAAAAACTTCCGAGCTATTCGCGTCTGGCACGAAGGCAAACTGGTCGCGGAGGACGGGGAATTGGTCGCGAAACTGCCGACCGCGAGAACCGATGGCGTCACGAATACGGTGCATTTGGGAGACCTTGCGGAGCGCGATTTCGCCGTGGAAGCCCCGGGTGGTCCGGTGCGTGTCATCGACCTCGTGCCGGGGCAGATTGTGACGGGTGCCTCTCAGGCTACGCTCCCCGTCCGATCCGGGCAACTGCAGCCGGATCCATCCCAGGACATCGCGAAGCTCGTCGTGGTCGAGCGCCACCGCAAGACCGGCAACATAGGCAAAGGGTTCGTGCGAGGATTCGGCCTCCGCGCCGGAGCTCTCGCATCGTCGGTCGCGCACGATTCTCACAACATTGTCTGCG
>CAZJAD010000032.1:0-21809 GCA_964543855.1 uncultured Alphaproteobacteria bacterium | reverse complement strand
ATCGACCAAATGCTGGCTGTACTGGCCGCCACAACCCTTCTGGCGTACAGTCTGTATACGATTTCCGGTGATACCCTGAGGCATTACGGGACGCGGGCACTTTTCTGGACGATTCCTTTCGTTGTCTATGGACTTTTCCGGTATCTTTACCTGATTTATCACCGAGCGCAGGGTGGGGACCCCACTCAGTTGCTCCTAAGAGATCGACCTACGATGATTAATGTCCTGCTATGGGCCCTTTGTGCGGCGTTGATTGTCTATTTTGTATCGCGATGAGGTTTGAACTCATGAGGCGATGGCAAACCCTCTCGATTACCGTGTTCGTGATGTTCGGTCTGCTCCTTGCCGGGTGCGAATCGAGCGGAGGTGGAGGCGGCAGAGTATCCGGGCGAATAACGCTGGATGGTGAGAGTTCACACGGTGAGATCACCGTTGAGCTCTTTGCGAGTGGATCGACCGATCCGATTTGGCCCATCGTCTCCGCCCATTCGTGTATCGGCTTTGGCTATTCACCGGCTGCGTACTTCGATTGGCGGATCCAACGGCCCCTATACACGACCGCGACCGATCCCGCCGGGAATTATGCTTTTCCCGATGTTCCGGACGGAGATTATATCCACTGTGCCCGTCGGGACAGTTTTGGCTGGAGTCCACCGGTTCCCCTGACTGTTCAGGGCGGTGATGTCGCTCTCGGTACAATATCGTTGTATCCTGAGACGGTTTTTCCGTCCGGCGTGCTGCAGGAGAGCACAACTCTCGAGGAAGACCATCACTATGTTTTCGAGGGCCCGGTTGTCGTTGAGGAGGGTTTTGTCCTCACCATCGAGCCGGGAGCTGTGCTCCGTCTTTCGCAGAATGCGATGCTGCGCGTGAATGGAACGCTCATGGCCAACGGCACGCCGGAGAAATGGATTGTATGGACATCTGATTCTGACACACTTCTAAGGGCGCACTGGAACATGGTTCAGTTCACATCGACGGCTGACCCGCCCAGCTTCTCATATAATCGCGTCGAGGGAGGTTATCAGGGAATCGTATCCTACGCTGATGGCGGCGTGTTTGACAACTGTTTCTTTCGCAGAATGGACGCCGCTGCCTTGGCCGCTCTTGGGCAGAGTCCGAGGGTCATCAGTTGCATCTTCTACGACATCGGTGGCCAAGGCGTCTCGGTCGGCGATGCAGCCGATGTCCGCATAGAGTCTTGTCTCTTCTATGGAAACGGATCCTATGGAATCGTGGCTTCTCGTTGGGATGCCGGCGTCATCCACAACAACTGGTTTCAGCAATGCGGAACGAGCGGCGATGAGGCGAGTATTCATATTCTGCTCTGCAACGATGTCCACTTCACACACAATGAGGTCGTCGATTGCTGGACCGGGATGCATTTCGGCTCGAAATGCGACAGCACGAATCTCGTCCAAGCCAATGTCTTCACCCGTATCCACAAGGGCATTTACCTGGGTGTGACCGAAGATAATCGCGGACCGTCGTATCCGAGTGTCCATTACAACTGCTTCACCGACATCACAGGTGTTTCAGGTGTCATTCTGCCCTATTGCATTCACATCGGTGTGTGTTATCACAACAACCGCGATGTCGAGGCGTCGGAGAACTACTGGGACACCGTTAGTGAGACAGAGATCAACGATTGTATGTGGGATGGTTTGGATGAGGACGGTTGTCCCTTCGTTCTGACGACTCCGTTTATGACCGCATGTCCAGACAGTGCAGGTATCATTTGCTGACTCCTCATATGCAGTATTTCGGGAAGGATGTTGTCACTGAAGGATCCCTCCTTCATCTGAATCGCGAGGTCGCCTGGCAGAAGCTTCGGTCTCGTGCGAAGCAAGGGATTCGCAAGGCTCAGCGCGCGGGCGTCCGCATGGTCGAGAGCCGTGATCTGAGTCTCCTGGCCAAGGTCTGGTTTGATCCTGGCACCCTGACCGATCACTTGGAGGAGAATCAAAGACTGTTCTTTGCATATATTGGAGACGAGCTGGCAGGGGGAATCTTGGTGACGCCGGTTACACCCAATACGCTCTTCTATCATTTCGGAGGAACGAACGAGCTGGGTCGGCGTCACGAGGTCAATGCCTACCTCTTCTGGCACATCGTAGAGACATTTCACGACAGTCTGTACGAATATCTGGATGTTGGAGTGTCCTATCGGGAAGAACTGCAGCATTATTTCCAGAAATATTGCACCCAATCCTACCCGATCCTCTTTCATCCACCGGCTCCCGAAGTGTGCCCTTCTATCCGTATCAATCCTTTCGGCGCTGAGAATCTGCACTGGGAAGTGCTTACGGCTCCGCCAATCAATACGCAGCTCTTGAATTACTTCGAAGCGGAATTCACGTTTCTCCCGTCGGGCTTGTATGCGCTCTGGTCTGCACTGCGCGCTCTCGAGCTCCGGCGCGGCGCGGAGATTCTCGTGAAGGCCTCTGTTGGACTCCGGAGCTATGTTTCGGACCTGACAGGCGCGTTCGGGACGGATTACCGTTTCGTCACACAGAACGATGGCAAGGCAGACGCCGTGCTCGTCGCGCACCGTTGGGGGATCCCCGATGAATCCGTGGAAGAATTCGCTCAAAGACCCGTCCCGCTGGTGGAGGACTGCCGAGATACTTTCGATGCGCAGGTGAAAGGCTCGCGTGTTGGCAGCTTCGGTGTCTACGCGGTTTTCGATTTCGCCCGCTTGCTCCCCATGCAGTTCGGCGGTATTCTGCTGGGTAAACACTTTGATGATCGCGAGATTTGGGATCGCTTCCACTGTTTGGATGTGACGAAGCGCAATGTAGTTCGGGAACAACTCCTGATTCATTGGCCACAGCGTGAATCTTACGCCGCAAAGAGGATGGAAAACTGGCACTACCTGAAGAACCTGTTTCGCCTGGTCGCGATGAAGCCGGTTGATGTGCAGCGAGAAACCACGACACCGGCAGCCTTTCTCCTTCAATGCCAGGAGCCATATCTCGCCGACGGGATTGCGGAACGGCTCGGGCAATTTGGAGTTCATGTGGAATTTGACGAGGCGGAGCAAGTGGTCGCGCTGCCATGTCACGGCGGTCTCGCGAGGGGACAACTGGATTACATTTTTGGGGCCTTTCGAGGCATGGTGAATCCTTGCCATTCATTCCGGCGTAAAGCTCCTGTGGAACAAGCATGAGCCCAACAGCCCACTATCTCGTCACAGGCGGCGCCGGCTTCATCGGGTCGAATATTGTCGCTGAACTTGTCCAGCGCGGACAGAAGGTGACGGTCTTTGACAACTTCGCCACGGGTAAGCGAGAGAATCTGGCACCTTTTCTTTCGGCCATCACGCTTTATGAAGGGGATGTGCGTAACTTCGACCAGGTGCGTGAGGCTGTGGACGGCGTGGACTATGTCTTACATCAAGCGGCGTTGCCTTCCGTTCCCCGGTCGGTGCAGGATCCCGTCACATCAAATCAAGTCAATGTGGACGGAACATTGAATGTCTTGGTGGCCGCACGGGATGTCAAAGCAAAGCGCTTCGTCTATGCGTCCTCATCGTCGGTCTATGGTGATAGCCCCACACTGCCCAAAGTGGAGGACATGCCACCCAATCCGCTTTCGCCGTACGCAGTCTCGAAGCTCGCGGCTGAAAGGTATTGCCAGGTGTTTGCGAGTCTTTACGGTTTGGAAACAGTTGCCCTGCGGTATTTCAATATCTTCGGTCCGCGCCAGGATCCGACATCACAATATTCTGCCGTGGTTCCCCGCTTCATCACGGCACTGATGCAGGGAGATGCGCCGGTGATCCATGGTGACGGACGACAATCGCGCGATTTTACTTTCGTCGCCAATGCCGTGCATGCGAATCTGCTTGCGTGTGAGGCACCGGGTGTGGCGGGCCAGGTTTTCAATGTCGCATGCGGAACCCGATTCTCGCTGCTCGAACTCCTGGACACCTTACAGCAGATTATGCGCGTTAAGATTCCGCCGAAACACGAAGCCGAACGCGCAGGAGATGTTCGGCACTCGCTGGCGGGAATCGAAAAAATCTCGTCAGCGATGCAGTACGAGGTGAAGCACACTTTCCGGCAGGGACTCGAGAGAACGGTTGAGTATTTTGCGGAGAACAGCCAATGAAAGTCCCTATGATTGACCTGAAGGCTCAGTACGCGACAATAAGAGACGACATTCTCGCAGCCGTTCAGCAAGTGTTTGACGAGCAGTATTTTATCCTGGGACCCCGCGTCAAGGCGCTTGAGGAGAAGATCGCCGCCCTATGCGGAGTTGGCCATGGAATCGGAGTGTCATCGGGGTCGGATGCAATCCTGCTCGCGCTCATGACCGCGGGTGTTGGCCCCGGCGACGAAGTGGTCACCACGCCATACTCGTTTTTCTCGACCGTCAGTTCGATCGTCCGGCTGGGAGCCAAGGCCGTGCTGGCAGATATTGAGCCGGATACTTTCAACCTTGATCCCCAGAAGGCCGCTGAGGTTTGCACACAGAACACGCGCGTGGTCATGCCCGTGCATCTCTTTGGGCATCTTGCCGACGGTGAACAGTTTCAGAATCTCAGCAGAGAAAAGGGGATTATCCTTATCGAGGATGCGGCTCAGGCCATAGGAGCACAAGGCGGTGGATTCCAGACGGGGCAGTTCGGGGGAATGGCATGCTTCTCATTCTATCCAACCAAGAATCTGGGCGGCACGGGTGAGGGAGGCATGGTCGTGACTGACGATGAGGAGTCTGCCTCATCGCTTCGCATGCTCCGGGTCCACGGTGGTCGAGACAAGTACATCCATCTGCGCGTCGGGATCAACGGTCGGCTTGACGAGTTGCAGGCGGCAGTGCTTCTGGTGAAGTTGCCTCATCTGACCGCCTGGAACGAAGCGCGTCGAGCGGTGGCAGCACGCTATCGTGAAGGCTTCGAGGGATTGCCCATCGTTTTGCCCACCGAGCGCTCCGGATTCTACCATACTTATCATCAATTCGTCGTGCGCGTAGACGCTCGTGACCGATTGATGAAACATCTCCGAGATCACGGGATAGGTTGTGATATTTACTATCCGATTCCTTTGCACTTGCAGGAGTGCTTTCGCGATTTGGGATACGGAGAGGGAGATTTCCCAATCGCAGAACAATGTGCGCGGGATTCTCTGGCTCTCCCTATTTACGCGGAACTCTCCGAAAAGAATCAGGATGAAGTGATAGCCCGGACAAGAGATTTCTTCGGTCGGGTGCAAGTTTAGTCGATCGCCTAATCATGGCAGAAGTGCATACACAATCGCGGTGGGTAGGGCTGCTATCCCAGGCATTGGATGTCTTCTTGACAGCCGTGTCGTTTGTGGTCTCTTTTGGCTTGCGCGCTCAAATACGGACCTTGTATGTCTTTGGGCAGGCCCTTGATGTCCGCGATTACTACAACTCGCTCCTGGTTATTGTCATCATTTGGTGGCTGTTCTTTGACATGCAGGCCGCTTACTCGACGCAGCGTAATCCCTCTCTCTTCTTTGACCTGAAGACAGTCGTCCGCACCGTTTTCTTTGGCACTATGGCTATGTTTGCGGTGTGCTACTTGTTGCGCATCGAACTTCCGCCCCGCAGTATTCTTGCTCTCTTTGTTCTGACTAATGTGCCTCTGCTGTTAGTGGGCAAGGTGTTCTTCTATTTTGTGCGGGATTATCTGCGGACTGCGGGCAAATTCCGTCGCACGGTTCTGATCGTGGGTTCCGGCGAAAAGGCGGGACGCTATATTGACTCCTGGAAGAGCCGTTCGGACTGGGGTCTCGATCTCGTTGGATTCATCGACTTGGATGCGGATCGAGTCGATTCCGAGTATTATGGAGTGAAGGTTCTAGGCACGCCAGCAGACATGCCATCGATCTTGCACAGACACGCGATCGATGAGGTGGTTTTCGCAATTCCGACACGGCACTTGGAGGACTGTGTCGATATGCTTGCGCTCTGCGAGCAAGAAGGTGTCCGTACGCTGATCATCTCTGATTTCTTCAGCGGGCTCATCGCGCGCGTGGAGAGCGAGGTGATTCATGGCATACCCGTCTTGATCTACTCGACCACGCCGCTCAAGGAATGGCAGCTCCTGCTGAAGCGATTCCTGGACATCATTGTCTCGGCGACCATGTTGCTCCTGCTCTCCCCGCTTTTTGTTGCGATTGCGGTCGCGATCAGACTCACTTCAAAGGGCCCGGTATTTTATCGGTGGCAGGTCGTGGGACTCAATAAGAAGAAGTTCATAGGATACAAGTTTCGAACGATGGTTGTGGGTGCAGACCAGTTAAAACAACTCCTCATGGATCAGAATGAGATGAAGAAAGTTGTGTTTAAGATGAGAAATGACCCACGCGTCACATGGATCGGGAGGATTCTGCGTAAGTTCAGCCTGGATGAACTTCCGCAGCTCTGGAGCGTTCTGCGCGGCGATATGTCGATCGTTGGTCCACGCCCACCCCTGGTGTCGGAGCTCGACAAGTTCGAGAGTTGGCACCGCCGCAAGCTCTCTGTGAAACCGGGCTTGACTTGCCTCTGGCAAATCTCCGGGCGCTCCGACATTGACGATTTCGACGAATGGGTCCGCCTTGACCTGGAGTACATAGACAACTGGTCTCTTTGGCTCGATTTCAAAGTCCTGCTGAAAACGATTCCGGTGGTTCTGCTGGGTAGAGGAGCGCACTAAACTGTCAGCTTGAGTGGGCGAAAGGAGTGTTTGTGAGAGTATTGGTGACAGGTGGAGCGGGATTCATCGGATCGCACACTGTCGATGCACTCCTCGAGAAGGGGTACGAGGTCACGATTCTCGACAGTCTGGAGAAACCGGTACATCTTAAGGGGAAGCCCAATTACATTCCGAAACAGGTTCGATTCATCGAAGGTGATGTCCGCCGTCGCGAGGATTTCCTGAAGGCACTTGAGGGCGTTCAAATCGTCTATCATTTTGCCGCGTACCAGGATTATCTCCCCGATTTCAGCAAGTTCTTCCACGTGAATTCGGTCGGAACGGCGCTGCTCTATGAACTCATCGTGGAGCACAAGCTCGATGTGAAGAAAGTCATCGTGGCCTCGTCCCAGGCGGTGGCTGGGGAAGGCCTGTATCGAAACAACGATGGTCGCGAGATTCTACCACCCATTCGATCCCTGGAGCAGCTGCAAAAGGCGCAATGGGATATTCTGGAGGCCGAGACAAAGCGGCGATTGCACTGGCAACCAACTCCTGAGACGGTCGTCAATCCCCAGAATCAGTATGCGATGTCCAAATACAGCCAGGAGATGATTGCGGTTAACCTCGGGCGTCGCTATGCGATCCCATCGGTGGCCCTACGCTATTCCATCGTGCAGGGACCACGACAATCGTTCTACAACAACTACTCGGGAGCTTGTCGAATCTTCAGCTTGTCGTATTTCTTTGATCGAGCTCCGCTGATTTATGAAGATGGCGAGCAGGTGCGTGACTATGTGAATATCCGGGATGTCGTGCGCGCCAACCTGCTGGTGCTTGAGGACTCCCGGGCGGATGGTCAGGTAATTAATGTGGGTGGGGGAGAAGCGTATAGTGTCAAGGAATTCTGCTCAATTGTGGCTCGTGTATTTGACAAGGAACATCTTCGTCCGCGGATTCCGGGGCTGTTTCGGTTTGGCGATACACGGCACAGTTTCTCGGACATTTCAAAATTGCGCGCCCTCGGATGGGAACCACAGTTCACGCCTCAAGACAGTGTGCGGGCCTATCGTGAGTATCTGGAGGAACAGACGGACATCGATGATATCGTCGAGTACGCGGAACAGAGCATGAAATCTCTCAATGTCGTGCGTGCAGCATCCGGCAGGGAGGAGGCATGAGGATTGTCGTCACTGGGGGAGCAGGATTTATCGGTTCACATGTGGCCGATGCCTATCTTGCCCTGGGACACGAAGTGGCCGTGCTGGACAATTTATCCACAGGGTTTCGTCGCAATATTCCCGACAAAGCCGTTTTCTATGAACTGGATATTCTGGATTCAGAGCGAGTCGCCCGCTTCTTCAAGGAGTTCCAGCCCGAAATCGTGAACCATCACGCAGCACAGATGGATGTCCGCGTCTCGCTCGTGGATCCCGAGTTCGATGCCCGCACGAACATTCTCGGGAGTCTCGGCCTGATCCTGACGGCTGTGCGTCATCAGGTTCGGAAATTCATCTACATATCGACAGGGGGAGCGATCTACGGAGAGCCGGCATCTCTTCCGGTCAAAGAGAATCATCCTGTGAATCCGGAGTGCGCCTACGGGATTTCCAAGCACACGGTTGAACACTATCTGTACCTTTACAGGCGGCTCGAAGATCTTGACTACACCGTGCTGCGTTATCCGAATGTCTATGGGCCGCGTCAGAATCCGAAGGGGGAAGCTGGAGTAAATGCCATCTTCATCGACCAGATGCTCGAAGACAAAGTGCCGGTCATCTATGGTGACGGAGAGCAGCTGCGGGATTATGTGTATGTCAGTGATATCGCGGAAGCGAATGTCTCGGCTCTGACGCGCGGCGGTGGAGAGATTTTGAATATTGGCTCAGGCGTGGGAACATCGGTTAATCAGATCTATGAGCTTCTTGGACGCTTGCTGAATTTCCCGAAGCCTGCACGATTCTCTCCTGCCCGGCCCGGCGAGATTTACAAAGTGTATCTTGATCCGACGAAGGCCGGGAAAACTCTTGGCTGGAAAGCGAAGGTTTCTTTTGAAGACGGTTTGCGCCGCACGGTCGAATGGCACAAGACCCGCATGGTTCGCGGGGTGTCCTAATGGTCGTTTTCATGTCTGTGCGCGATGTGTCTGTTATGCGTATAGGATATTGAATTGCTGTTGTTGAATCTTGAGTGGTAATCCATGGTCATTACACAAACACCGCTTCGCATCAGTTTCGCTGGAGGAGGCACCGACCTACGGCAGTTCTATGAGGATCGTGCGGGGGAAGTCGTCAGTTGCGCGATTGACAAGTATGTCTTTGTCATCATCAAGGAGCGATTTGATGATCGCATCGTCCTCAACTACTCGCGCAACGAGACGGTGGACAATGTCGAGCAGATCAAACATGAACTGATCCGCTGCGCAATGGTCGTAACCGGGATCGACAAAGGCGTCGAGATTTCCACACTGGCCGATATTCCCTCGGAGGGATCAGGTCTCGGCTCATCCTCTTCATTAACCGTGGGTCTGTTGAACGCTTTCTACATGTTTCAGGGGGAACAGGTCACCGCTGAACGGTTGGCCTCTGAAGCATGCAAGATTGAGATTGAGCTGTGCCGCAAGCCCATCGGCAAGCAGGACCAGTACATTGCCGCCTATGGATCGATGCGGCACTTCACTTTTCATTCCGATGATCGTGTCGATGTCCACAAGATCCCCATCTCGGATGCGGCTTTCCGGCGCTTCGCCCAGAACCTCATGCTTTTCTACACCAATCGAACGCGGAGTTCCTCGGATATCTTGACGGCACAGCGGGCGAATACGAAATCCCGGCGCGCGATTCTTGAGGCGATGCTCCCGTTGGTCGGCCGCATCCAGCAATTCTTATTGGATGGCGAATTCGACGAAATCGGCTACGCCTTGCACGAAGGTTGGGAACTCAAGAAGCAAATGATGGAGAAGATCAGCGACGGCGGAATCGACGAAATCTACGACAGCGCACGGGCGGCCGGGGCTTTGGGAGGAAAGATTACCGGCGCCGGTGGTGGAGGATTCCTGCTGCTTTATGTGCCGTTCGAAAAGCAAGATGCCGTGCGGACAGCCCTTTCCGAACTATATGAACTCCCATTCTTCTTGGAACGAGACGGTAGTAAGGTGATCTTCAATCTGAAGAGATACCCTTTCAAGTGAAGCGAGAACGCGAATGCGTGACTACATGACAAAGTACCTGAGCTCGCTGCAGGGTGTGCTGGACGAGCTGTCACCTGATGATCTGAGCCGAGTGGCTGATGTCTTGCAGCAAGCCTATCAACATGGCAGGACGGTCTTCATTTGCGGGAACGGTGGCTCAGCCTCGACCGCATCCCATTGGGCCTGCGATCTCGGCAAAGGCACCGTTGCCGAAGGGAAGCCTCGATTTCGCGTCTTGTCGATTGGCGATAATCAAGCGCTCCTGACGGCGTATGCCAATGACTGCGGATATGAGTCCGTGTTCGCCGAACCGATACGTTCGCTGGCGCAACCGGGAGATGTGGTGATTCTAATCACGGCATCGGGCAATTCGCCGAATGTTCTCGCGGCGGCGAAGGCGGCACGCGATGCAGGCTGCACAACCATCGGGCTCATCGGGTTCGGTGGCGGGAAACTTGCCTCGATGGTTCATCATCAGATCACGGTGAGCTCTCGCGAGTACGGCCCTGTCGAGGATTTGCACATGATTCTTGACCATATCATCAGTGGCTTCCTGCGCCACAGAATCGCGGAACAAGGAACAGCGGCTTGACGGCCGCTTATCGTGACGACAGGTAATCGCCGGAGAAATCCATGAAACTTGCCGTGATCGGTACGGGCTATGTTGGCCTTGTGACGGGAGCATGTCTCGCGGAGACTGGGCATGATGTCACATGCGCCGACATTGATGCCGACAAGATTAACCAGCTACGCAAAGGCATTATTCCGATCTACGAGCCGGGATTGGAAGAAATTTTCGCGGCCAATGTGACGAAGAAGCGCCTCCACTTCACGACCGATGTCGGTGAGGCCATCCGTGGGGCGTTGATTGTGATGATTGCCGTGGGCACGCCGCCGCGACCGGACAAATCAGCAGATATGTCCGCGGTTTTCGCCGTCGCCGATATCGTGGCCAAGAATCTGAATGGTTACAAGATTATCGTGGACAAATCCACCGTTCCAGTCGGAACCGCCGACCGCATTCGGGAGATTATCGCAGAGTCGACTACCGAAGAATTCGATGTCGTTTCCAATCCCGAATTCCTGAAGGAAGGAGATGCGGTCAATGATTTCTTGAAGCCGGATCGCATCATTATCGGTGTGAACAGTGAGCGCGCCGAGAAACTTATGAAGGAGCTCTATGCAGCTTTCGTGCGGACAGGTCACCCGGTAATTGTGATGGATGTGCGCTCTGCCGAGCTCACGAAGTACGCAGCCAACGGATTCCTGGCGACAAAGATCAGCTTCATGAATGAGATGGCGAATCTGTGTGAAAAAGTTGGCGCAGACATTACGGCGGTCCGATTCGGAATCGGATCGGACAAACGCATCGGGCAGTACTTCCTGTTCCCGGGTGTCGGCTATGGAGGTTCGTGCTTTCCAAAGGATATCAAGGCGATCATAACAACGGCGCAGGAATATGATTCGCCCCTCCAGATTCTGGAGGCCGTGGACAGGGTGAACAGCGTTCAGCGGATGAAGATCGTGGAGAAGGTTGTCAAGCATTATGGTGACGACCTCTCGGGCAAGACTTTCGCACTCTGGGGACTGGCTTTCAAGGCGCGGACGGATGACATGCGGGAAGCCGCATCCATCTATACGATTGAAGATCTCAGTGCACGAGGCGCGACATTCCAAGCATATGATCCCAAAGCTATGGACGAGGCGCGCAAGGTCTTCGGTGACCGCATCAAGTATTTCGAGGATGGCTATGAAGCTCTCAGCGGAGCCGATGCCCTTTTGATCCTCACAGAGTGGTCCGAATTCCGTGAACCGGATTTTGACCTCGTGAAACGACGCCTGAAGGAACCCGTCGTCTTCGATGGTCGCAACCTCTATGAACCGGCGCGCATGCGCGACTCCGGTTTCACTTACTATTCCGTCGGCAGAGCATGAAAGCTCCATGGCGAGTAAGTGGCGGCCTGGAAGTTGCGCTTCTTGCTTCGGCTTGCTTCGTGTTCTCCTGCGCAAAAATGGGACAGCCTCCGGGTGGGCCGGAAGACCACTACGGCCCTCAAGTGGTGGAGACATTTCCCGCAGCCGACGCGATCGGTGTCTCGCGCAAGCTGGAGGCGAGAATACGATTCGATGAGGCGGTGAATCGCCGTGCTGTCGAGAACTCTCTTTTCTTTTCACCTGATCCCGGCGACCGCTTTCGACTGTTCTGGCGCGGAAACAAGCTCCATGTCCGTTATCTGGACTCGCTGGCGCTGAATCGAACCTATGTGGTTACCGTCGGTTCCGGTGCTCGTGACATTCGCGGGAATCCGGTCGAGCGACCCTTCACGCTGGCCTTCTCAACAGGAAATCGGATTGACCGAGGTCGCATTTGGGGGCAGGTGGCGGGGGAAGAGAGACCGCAGAGAGTGAGCCTGTGGGCGTACGCGCTTTCGGACTCGGCGCCTCCGAATCCTCAGACAACTCTGCCTGCATACCGGACACAGCCGGATGGCTCGGGGACTTTCCACTTCTCCCACCTGCGAGAAGATATCTACCGCGTCTTCGCACTGAGCGAGTTGGGACCGGATGGATACTGGAACCCGTCCGCAAACCGTATTGGGATTCCGCCATACGATGTCGCGGTGACAGATGAATCCCAGCCCTACTTGAGTTTTCGATTAGTCTTGCAAGACACCAGCTCGGCCTCGGTTCGCGGAGTGGTTTCCAAGAATGAAAGGCAACTGGAAGTCAGATTCTCGAAAGAGCTTTCGGGATTGGTGAGTTACTCTCTCGAGACACTCTCCGGCGACACAATGGGTTTTCTCGCCACCTACGAAGATCCCGAGGATTCTTCCAGGTGGCAACTCTTCAGCGCCAGCGCTCTGAGGGAAGGTGAGTGGAGACTTGTGACGACCCTCAGGGATCGAAGCGGTGAGTCGCAGCGAGTATTCCTTGATACGGTACTCGTTCGCGGCATTCAGGATACAACGCGACCGGAGATAACGAAGCAGTTCCCCCGACCCAGACAGCGGCTGGTGGATGCACCGGAAGCCGTGGAATTCTACTTCTCGGAAGGTGTACGGTCTGCGGACTCGAGTGGCTGGTTCAAGTTGTATAGTGCGCCACCCGCTGATACGATGCCGTTGTTGCCACGGTGGTATCACGCCGCCCATCTCTCTTTGACTCCTGCGAAGGTACTGCAGCGCGGTAGAAACTACACATTGGCTTATGATGCCTCCGCCATCTCGGATTTCTCCGGCAACCTTCTGGGTGACACTGTGTGGACATCCACCTTTCAGGTCCTACCGGATGACAGTCTGGGCTCGCTCTTGGGCAATCTAAGTGACCCTGCGGGCGGTCGGCATGTCGTATCGGCGTGGTCGATTCGATTGAGACAGGTCGTGCGATCTGTCAGTGGTATGTTGCCCGGTGAGTTTGCCCTTCGCGAGCTTCCCGCCGGCCTGTATCTTCTCGAAGTCCTCCGTGATGATGACGGCTCGGGCGATTTCACCGGAGGAAGCATCGATCCTTGGCGTTTCTCCGAGTCCTTCTGGTCGTCACGAGATACCTTTGCCGTGCGTTCGCGTTGGGATCGAGGAGGGATTCAATTGAACTTCCCTGTTTCACAATAGAGAGTCGCTATGCTTCATGTCGTTATTATGGCGGGGGGTATGGGCACGCGCTTCTGGCCTCGAAGCCGCCGCAGCGCACCGAAACAGCTTCTTGATCTCTTCGGTGAAGGAACTCTTATCGAGGAGACGGTCCGTCGTGCGCGGCGTTTGGCACCCCCCGAGTGTACATGGATTGTCACAGGCCCATCGCTCAAAGACGCAATTCAGAAAATCCTGCCGGATTTCAATGACGAACAGTTTATCCTTGAACCGGCAGGGAAGAACACGGCGCCAGCCATCGGACTCTCTGCCGTTGGCCTCGCACACCGGGATCCCGAAGCTATCATGGTCGTGCTTCCTGCCGACCATCGCATCCCTGATGAAGAGGCCTTCGAGCACGCCGTGCGAGCAGCCGTCAATGTCGTCTCGAACCAGGAGACTCTGGCCACGATTGGAATTTATCCAAGCCGCCCCGAAACCGGCTACGGTTATATTCAAGTGAATGCGGCACTCCCTCAATTTGAGCCCGATGTATTCCATGTCAAGACCTTTGCCGAGAAACCGAATTTGCCCACCGCCAAACTCTTTCTTGAAAGTGGGGATTTCCTCTGGAACAGCGGCATGTTTGTCTGGCGTGTCACAACGATTCTAAGCCAGATTGCGGATTTCCTGCCGGACCTTCATAGTGGTCTGATGGAGATTGCCGCCGCTTGGGATACACCGAAAGCGGGGGAGGTGATTCAAAGGGTCTACGGCTCCCTGAAGCCGATTTCCATTGACTATGGAGTCATGGAAAAGGCCTCGAATGTCTGTGTGGTGAAAGGCGATTTTCGGTGGAGCGATGTGGGGAGCTGGGAAGAAGTATGGCGTCTTTGCGATAAGGATGAAAACGGCAATGCTCTGCATGGGGAACATTTTGCGATCCATTCCGAGAACAACCTCGTAGAAGCTCGCGACAAGTCCTACGCTCTTCTCGGTGTCAAGAATTTGGTCATCATTGAAACCGAGGACGCTGTCTTGATTTGTCCTCGTGAAGAGACGCAGCGAGTCCGCGAGGTTGTCGACGAATTAGCCAAGCGAAATCAGACCCACTACCTGTAGCGATATGGGTGTGGCCCGATTCTGTCTTCGTTTCCAGAGAAGTGTGCGTCGCAGAAGCAAGGGATAATTTCGGTTACATTGTAGGTGATTGAAGTGCAGGCCGAGAAACTCTGTACGGAACTCGAAAACGCTCTGGTGCGACTGGGCTGGAAAATTCGCTACGAACGGGGGGATTTTCGTGGAGGAGAGTGCCTGCTCTCTGGAGAACGGATGGTCATCATTAACCGGCGTCTGAATGTCGAAGATAAGATCGAGATTTTTGCCCGCGCTCTGGCCAACGCCGAACTGGATTCTCTCTACCTTCTGCCTGAAGTGCGCGAGTTCCTCGAGATGAGATCCGAAGGCTGGCGTCGTGAGAAAGCCCCACCCAAGTAACCGTGGTTTGTCCGAAGCTGCGGCCACGCACGAAACATCGCAGCGCAGTTGGAAGTTGAGTACAGTATCTCGCATGCGTTTTGTCAAGGACATTGAGCGGTTCGGCAAGGAGATCATCCTTGCGATTGGGCGCTGGAGTTTTCGCCCATCCGTGGGGACGGCTTTCAACACGACGCAGTGCCGACGCATACTCGTCGTGCGCCAGGACAATCGTCTCGGCAACCTGATCCTGATTGAGCCACTGCTGCGGAGCTTGCGCCAGGGATTTCCATCGGCGCATCTGGCTCTGGTGGTCGGCGAGGCCTTCTCAGAACTCTATCTGCCGGGCACGATTGTGGACGAGATCGTTGTCTTTCCGCAATCGCGGCTGGCAAGGAACCCGGCCCGCCTTATTCCGTGGCTTCGCCGGCTTCGTGCTGGACGCTGGGATTTGGCCATTGATTCAGCGCATCCGCGAACGATCTCGACGACTAATCTGCTTCTGGTCAGTGCCTCCGGCGCACGTTGGCGCTGTGGCTTTGCGCGTGACGGCACCACTCAGTCCCTGAATCTCACGGTTCCTCCACCGAATCCAGGGCCATACGCTGAGGAGCAACTTCTCTTGTTGAAGCCCCTTGGCGTGCCACCGGGAGCTGCATCACCCCGTCTCCATCTCCCACCCGGATGGGAAGCGGTTGCTGCGCAGTTTCGGCGACGACTGCGTGTGAATGAAGGAGCACTGCTCTGCGGTCTCTGGATCGGAGGGCGTTATGACAAGCGTTGGGACCTGCGCGAACTCCAGCGATTCTATGAACGCCTCGATGAGGAGAAGCCGGCAAGATTTCTGCCGGTTCTTCTCTCAGGGCCAAGTGAGAATGTCGCGGTGGACTCAAGGTTTCGACATTACCGGTTCACTGGTCCGATCTGGGAGTTGGCGGCTTCGCTCAGGACGCTTGCGTGGCTCTTGTCTGCCGATTCCGGACCGCGCCACTTGGCCGTGGCCCTTGGTGTTCCGTCGATTGGACTATTCCGTGGCGGCGCACACGCCGAGTACGGCCACGATGACGGGAAGCGCCACTTTGATTTCTCGATTGACCATGAGCCGAATCTGCCTTCGGCACTGCTCTCGGCAGTGGACACGATCTGGCAGAGGGAAAATCGGAGAAATCCACTGCCTGACTCCGTCGAAGAGAGTTGCTGTGCCTGCAGAACATCCCTCCATGATTAGAGGGCTCGCGTCCGTGACACCGATAGAAGACTGGAATGACGACATCATCTGAAACCCCTCTGCTTGCAGACTTCAAAGCCGGGTCGCGAAGTGCCCTCGCCCGAGCACTCACTCTTGCCGAGAATCACCAGCAGGAGGCAAGGGATCTGCTCTCCGCCTTGAGTGACCGCATCGGTCACGCCATTCGCATCGGCGTCACGGGTCCACCAGGAGCGGGGAAGTCCACACTTGTCTCGAAGCTTGCGCAGCATTGGCTGGAGAATGATTTCAAGGTCGGCGTTTTGGCCGTGGACCCGACCAGTCCCTTCTCGGGAGGAGCGCTGCTTGGAGACAGGGTACGGATGGTGAGTGTCAGTCTGGATCCGCGAGTCTTCGTCCGATCTCTGGCGACACGGGGGAGCTTGGGAGGATTAACACGCGCGGCGGGTGAAATGGCGGATCTGTTGGATGCGTTCGGTTTCGACAGAGTCGTTTTTGAGACCGTTGGAGTGGGTCAATCCGAGCTCGAAGTCGTTCAATACGCCGATACGACCGTCGTCGTTCTGGTACCGGAATCGGGGGACGCTATTCAGGCGATGAAGGCGGGCCTCACAGAGATTGGCGATCTCTTCGTTATTAACAAATCGGATCGAGAGGGCGCAGACCGTTTCCTCGTTGAGCTTCGCACGGTGATGAAGCTCAAGACATTGGACGCGTGGATGCCTCCGATTCTTTCCACGGTCGCGTCAACGGGAGCCGGAATCCCCGAACTGGCCGCAGAGCTTACCCGACACATCGATTATTTGCGCGAACACAGCCTCTTTGACGAACGACGGCTTCAGCGCGGGCGGAGGAAGTATCAACGCGTCGTAGAAGATGAAATCCTGCGGGCTTTCTGGACAGCGAAGCGGAAGCGTCTGTTGGACGATGCCGTGAACGAGGGGAAGTCTGCCTGGGAACTGGCGCGGGCGCTTCTCTTAGATGTCATCCGGGAGATCCGTCAGTCCCGTCCCGGCTGAGGAACCTTCACAGATTTTTCGCGCGTTGGCTCTTGGGCGGCCAGTTGACCGCACGCTGCCTGGCACTCCAAACCCCGACTCGCGCGGAGAGTAACATCTAATCCTGCATCCCGCAGCTCCTTCAGGAAGGCGTCAACCCGTTCCTCCGGGGAAGGCTCAAGATTTGAATCGGTGGGGTGGAGGCGAATGAGGTTGATCTTGGCGGGAATATTGCGCAGCAAATTTGGAAGAGCGGCGGCATCTTCGGGACGGTCGTTCAGATTTTTGATGAGTATGTATTCGAAGGTGACGGCATAACGAGCCACATGCGCATAGGCGCGCAACGCTTTCATCAGTGGGTCTAAAGGGTACTTCCGATTCACGGGAACGATGCGAGATCGGCGATCATCGTCGGTTGCATGAAGAGAAACCGCGAGCTTGGCCGACATTCCCTCGCGCGCAATCCGTCGAATCGCTGGAACGATGCCAATGGTCGACACCGTGATGCGGCGCGGAGACAGACCAATCCCGGCCGGGTCGGCAAAGAGCTGCACAGCTTTCATGACGGCATCGAAATTGTAGAACGGCTCGCCCATCCCCATGAAAACGACATTGCTGACGGCGGCTTTTTCTTCTCTTTCGATTTCCAGGACTTGACTTACCATTTCTCCGGCCGTAAGGTTGCGATAGAATCCCATTCGACCGGTGGCACAAAATACACAGTTTAGGGTGCAACCAACCTGAGTGGAGATGCAGACGGTCTGGTTGGAGCTGCCGGGCAAGAAAACGGATTCGACGCGATAGCCATCCTGGAATTCGAAGAGGTACTTCCGCGTGCCGTCCGGTGCTCTTGGGGAAACGGCGGCGACAGCCGGTGTCTGGATGCCTGCCAACTCGGAGAGGTCTCGACGCAGGCTCACAGGCAGGTTGGTCATGTCCTCGAGCCGCGAGATGCGTCGGGCGAACACCCAGCGATAAACCTGTCTCCCGCGATAAGCAGGGTGCCCGAGAGACTCCAGGAAACTTTCCAACTCCTGCTGCGTTAAATCTCTGAGATTAACCATCCTTCTACAACCTGCATAACATTCGTCAATATAGCGAGACACTCCGCGAAAATCAAGTACTGCCCATTGGAGATCTGATGTCCAACACCTCTTCATCCGATTTGGAAATCCTTCATTCCTTGAGAGCCGCGCATGAAACACTCAAGAAGGAAATCGGCAAGATCATCGTCGGTCAGGAAAAGGTCATCGATGAGCTTCTGATTTCACTTCTGGCGCGCGGCCATTGCTTGCTCGTCGGCGTACCAGGTCTGGCGAAAACACTTCTCATCTCGACGGTGGCGCAAGCGCTGGACTTGAAGTTCAGCCGAATTCAGTTCACTCCGGATTTGATGCCTTCGGATATCACCGGGACGGAAATCGCCGAGGAGGACCGGTCGACCGGGAAGCGCGCTTTTAAATTCGTCACCGGCCCCATCTTCGCCAACATCGTGCTCGCTGACGAAGTCAACCGGACCCCTCCAAAAACTCAGGCCGCACTTCTGCAGGCGATGCAGGAGCACGAGGTCTCGGCGGCCGGCACAACTTACAAACTCGACGAACCCTTCTTCGTTCTCGCGACGCAAAACCCGATTGAACTCGAGGGGACTTATCCGCTGCCGGAAGCGCAGCTCGATCGCTTCATGTTCAACCTGTGGGTGGATTATCCGTCCGCAGAGGAAGAAAACGAAATCGTCCGAACCACGACCAGCCGGTATTTCGAACCTGTCGACAAAGTGATGACCGGTAAGCAGGTGATTGAGCTGCAGGATTTGGTGCGCCGCATTCCTGTAGCCGACAATGTGATAGAATCCGCCGTGAATCTGGTCCGACAGACGCGCCCGAAGTCGGATGGCGCCCCGAAATTCATCAAGGACTATGTGGCATGGGGCTGTGGCCCGCGAGCCTCACAGTATCTCATCCTTGGGGCGAAGACGCGGGCGGCTTTGGATGGTCGGCCCACGCCGGAGGTCGAAGACGTGAGGTATGTCACCTTACCGGTTCTTCGTCATCGCCTCGTGACCAATTTCAACGCGGAGGCCGACGGAGTAACACCTCCAGAGATTGTCGGTCGGCTTCTCGATATGAAATAGGTGATCGCACCAATGCCTGTCGCCAGAGATTTTCTAAAGCCGGATGTTGTATCGCGATTGAAGAACATGCAATTGCGAGCGCGGTTGGTTGTGGAGGGCTTCGTCGCCGGACTTCATCAGTCGCCGTATCACGGTTTCTCCGTGGAGTTTGCCGAGCATCGTCCTTATATGCCCGGCGACCCGCTGAAGTATGTGGATTGGAAAGTCTTCGCCAAAACCGACCGGTACTATTTGAAGGAGTTTGAGGAAGAGACGAATCTGAAGTGCTACCTGTTGATCGATGTGTCAAAGTCCATGGACTATGGGACGGTGACCACGACCAAGCTCCAGTACGCAACTTATCTCGCGGCAGCCCTTGCCTTTCTCATGATTCAGCAGCGCGACGCCGTCGGTCTGGTTCTCTACGACACGGAATTGCGCACCTACCTTCCCCCGCGATCGGTGGGCAGCTACTTGAATGTTCTGCTTTCGCATCTGGAAAATCTTCGGCCATCCGGTCAGACGGACATCGGCAGGAATCTCCATGCCGTTGCCGAGCGCATCCGGCGCCGTGGGCTGGTGGTTGTTCTCTCGGATTTTCTCGATGATCCATCGAAGATTCTGAGTGGGCTTCGCCATTTCCGCCATGATGGTCATGAAGTTCTCGCTTTTCATATTCTCGACCCGATGGAGCGCAGTTTTGCGTTCAGGGGCGATACCAAGTTCATCGACCTGGAGAGTGAGGAGGAGATGCCCACCCAGCCTTGGCATATCCGCCGTGACTACCGCCGTCTGCTGCACCAGTTCGTTGAGGCCTTGAAGCGCGGTTGTCGTGAGCAGCGTGTGGACTACAATCTCCTCGATACCTCCGTGCCTTATGACACGGCGCTCTTCCAGTATCTGACCAAGCGGAAGCGGCTGCGGTAGCGGGCAGCCCCGCGAATCGGATGGATGAATCCCGACCCAATAGGGTCGGGATTTTTTGTGCTCGTTCGGCAGTTCTTACCCACCATGACGAGCCGCCTGTGATGACGAACAATAGACCCAATTGCTATAAAATACAGGAGCTACGACGGACCTGTCCTCACGACCTCCGGCGGTCCCATCCAATGGCACACGCCTTGCATTTTATAGCACGGCACATAGACAGTCTTGGCCACAGCACATCGAGCAAGCGGAACCCTCATAGGCAAAGGAAGGAGAATCAGGCCATGGCGCAAACCGTACCCCGCACCTACGTCCGCCACCGCATCGGTGACACGGGTAAGTTTGACCGGGACCGGATTCGTGAGCTGCGTCTCAGCCTCAATCTGACCCAGGAGAATTTTGCGCACGAGATCGGCGTCACATTCGCCACCGTGAATCGTTGGGAGAATGGACGCACGACACCCAATAAGGTTGCACAGAAAGTCCTGCAGCAGATGGAGAGACGGCTGCGAAAGATGCAGCGCTCTTGAGGATACTATAACAAAAGCCGAGACTGGGTCTCGGCTTGCGGATGTGATTATCGTGAACGATGTGGGGTGTGGGCGTCGGGATGCGCTTACGCGCGGCGGATGTCAAGGAGCTTACAAAGCTTGTTCAACTCAGCTTCGGCATTTTCCTCCAAGTCCTTGGTGTCGGCATAGTCGCGCAACTGCTTCGCCAGGAGCTCTATCCCCGTCGTGATAAAACTCATGGCCTTCGGATCTGCCCCTCGCTCAGCAAGAATCTGAGCGGACTTGCCAAGCATCGTCATGGCCAGGCTGTAGGTGAGGAAGATCCGGCTGTTGCTCATCGTCTCTTCGAAACCGGGCATACTGGGCTCCTTATACTTGTCAACCGGAAGTATCGAGCTCTTTGAAAGGGTCGGGCCTGTTTGTTGAGTGACCCACTACCTTACCCTACTAAATATACTATCCTGAAATGAAAGAATCAAGGGAAAAACGCTACGCGCCCAAAAAACTCCACAATCCGTTCGCGCGACGCCCAGAGCCAAAATCAGAGGAAATGACGGATCAGAATCATGTCCCCTTCGTCGGGTGCTCATCCTTGATAAAGTGGGAAAGAACAAATTCTACCGGCATGAAGTCAAACTTCAAGTTGATATGTCGGCGTATTCGGACACTTTTTCGCGCTTCGCTCTTCCGCGGCGAATCATGCGAGGACTCTACATCAACCGACCCGCGAACGCCTCTCAGAGCTTGAGGGGTCCATCACGATTTTAGGGATCGCCTCTCCGCGACGATCCAAAAGAGCCGGGCAGGTGCAAGGTCGTAAGACCGAGCCTTGTCCGGTTCGCTTTTTATGCCGCTTGACGATGGCAACTTGCTTCACTATCTTATAGCCAAGCAGACAGCAATTTGAAGTGAAGCGTGTTCACGAATTTTCGCCAGACAGAAGCCTACTTGAATCGGCTTGTCAACTACGAGCGCACCCATGTAATGCCGCCCGCACGGGGCCGTCCGGATTTCTCGCGCGTCATCAGCGCCATCAAGGCCGCGCATCTCTGGAAGGCACCACCGCTCACCGTTCACATCGCCGGAACAAAAGGCAAGGGCTCAACCCTCCTGTATCTGGAAGCGCTCCTGGCTCCTACCCGGCGAGTTGTCAGTTTCACAAGTCCCCATT